>CAMZEO010000033.1 GCA_947305735.1 uncultured Planctomycetales bacterium
AGTCGGAGGCGCAACCCGGCGCCGCGCAACGCTGGATTGTACCTTCGACTCGCTATTTGTCAATCATACGCTTTTGCAAGGTTTAGTCGATAATGCCAAGTTTTTTCTGCATCTCTTCGAGGGGAATCTGCTTGGTTTCCGGCATGACAAACGCGACCCAGAGAAGTTGCAAGATCATAAAACCGCAGAAGGTAAAGAAGACGACGGAAGGACCCAACGTTCCAAGCATAACCGGGAAGAAACCGGAAACGACGGCGTTCCAAGCCCAGTGCGTAAACGATCCGAGAGCTTGCCCCTGCGCGCGAATCGCGTTCGGAAACACTTCGCCGATAAAGACCCAAATGCAGGCGCCCTGTCCGAAGGCGTGCGCGGCGATAAAAACCATCAATCCTATCAAAACGCCGTAAATACCCGCTTTAGGAATAGCAACCTCTCTGGTTGAGGAAGAGGTTTCCGCAGCTTGAACAGACGCGTCGGTCGCAACCGTTTCCTGAATAATAACCTCGTCTTCCGCTTCAATACGCTCAATCGACGCCTTAAATTGATCGGAATAAACGGTAAACATCGTCCCAACGACCGCCAGACTAACAATATAGCCGAGCGAACCGATATACATGAGCTTTTTGCGACCGAAGCCGTCGATGCAGAAAAGCGCGAGCATCGTAAAGACAAAGTTCGACAAACCGATCAACATAGGAAGTTGCAAAGCGGTCTCGCGACTCGCGCCGGCGACGCGGAAGATCATCGGCGCGTAGTACAAAATCGCGTTGATACCGGAAAGCTGATTGAACGTGGCGATACAAAACGCGAGTAAAATCGGCTTGCGATACCGATAGCAGAAAAAGCGTTCTTTTCCGCCCGAACGTTCGGCTTCCAACGCCTCCTGAATGGCGTCAAATTCGGCTTTGGCGTCTTTTTCGTCGGGGATCAGCCTCTTGAGCAAAGCGAGTCCCTCGTCAAAGCGTTTTTGCGCGATAAGCCAACGAGGACTTTCAGGATTCAGGAACAGGAAACACAGGAAGAGGAATGCGGGAACCGCCTCCACGCCGAACATCCAACGCCAGGTCGACTCGCCGAGATTACAGTTTCCAATCGCCCAGTTGCTGATATACGCGAGCAAAATACCGAAAACGATATTGAATTGCGTAAGCGCGACGAGCAATCCGCGACGCTTGGGAGGCGCGATCTCAGCCGTGTACAAGGGGGAAACAACAGAAGCTCCCCCAACTCCTATTCCGCCAAGAATCCGGAAAAACATAAACGAATACCAATCCAACGTCGTCGAGTTGGCAAAGAACGTAAGCATACGAGGAAAGGCGCTTCCAATCGCGGAGATCAAATACAGAAACGCTATCAAAACGAGCGTCGGTTTACGTCCCCGCTTATTTGCGGGAAACTGAATCGTGGCGGCGCCAAGAATCGTCCCGATAAGCGCGCTGGACACGGTAAATCCCAGTCCTCCGTCCGAAAGCTTAAAGACGTTTTTCAAAGCTTCGGTCGTTCCGGAAATAACCGCGGTGTCAAATCCAAATAGAAGCCCGCCAAGAGCCGCTACTACCGAACTTCTCAGTACCAAAGAAGACGTTTTTTCATTTGCCATAGTAAAAAAATCCTGATCTGGAACTCAAAAAGAAAAACAACGGTAAGCGTATTATCAATAAAACCGACATGGAATCTAGACTGGACGCAAAAAATTTGACTGAACCGTCGACCTCGAAGCATTTACTCGCGAGGTAGAACCTGCAAACAAATTCGACTTCGCGCGATAATCTGAAGTCTGCCATTGGATGACCTTAGAGGAAAACCCAATTGTTTGCGTTACTGACAACGCAACTTGGAAAATCGACCAAGTCTTTTCCAACGACCGTATAACGCGAGCTCATCGCAAAAGCGTTGGGGCGATCCAGACGGAATGATCGCTGGTATTCCCATTTCCGCCGTCTTCAACAACAAGTTCAAGCGTTTGCGCGTTGGAAACGTCTACAGAACATTCGCGAAGTCTGCGATCGGCGATTAAGGGAGAACGGAACAGCTCTTTCCCATCCCCCTTAACAACGAAAACAACAGATCCGGAACCGCCCTTTTGCAACCCGTATCCAAATCGAAACGTCTCCCATTTTTTGCCAAGTTCGCAACGCAATTCACTCGGCGCGTGGGCGCACAAACCGCTCGAATAGCCTTTGTTTCCGACAATAAGAGGCGTCCCGTCGAAAAACTCATGGCGCGCCAGTCGAGACCAGCCGACCTTTTGAGTCGTAAACTCCGCGTCGGTCAAATCGAACGAGGAAATACTCGAATCAACGTTCGTCGGGGTCTCAAACGGTTTCGGCGACTCGATTGTCGACGCCAACTCTTCACAAAGCGCCGCGAGTTCCGAGGAGGGTTGAAATTCGCTAGAGGCAAGCGAGCGAAGAGCTTGCGCGTCGCGCTCGGAAAAGGCGGCGGTTATTTTTTTCAACTGGAATTCCAGGTCGATCGGCGCGAATTCGCCCTCGGAACCGTCGGGGGTATACGCGACCTTCAGAAGTTGAACCGTGTCGACGTCGCAAACGGCGCATACGCGCAATTCCGAAGGCTCCGGGGCGACTTCCGTTAATTCGATTTCAAAAGCGCCGTTTTCGTCCGGCTTGACCGTCCACGTTTTGGCGTCGTAGTCGGAACGGCGCGAATCAAGGTCTTCGTAGAAAATCAGTCCGAAGACGTCGGACTTGGCGTCAATTTTGCCCGAAAAGCGAACGGCTTTTTCAGAAACGCGCGTTCCTTTAAGTTCCGTCAACTTGACGACGGCGGGTCTTCTTGCGGGCGCTTTGCCGTTAATGGCGGGAACGACCGACAAACGCAAGGCTTCGGAATAAGTCAGAAAAGCGCCTTGTCCCTCGTCGCGCAGGTCGTTTCCGAAGGTGTGATTTCCGGCGCCCATGAGCGCGTTTCCGAATACGGGACGTTCCGCCGCCAATTCGCAATCGTGGGGTAGCGTCAGCGCATGACCAAGCTCGTGCGCGATCCCGCCAATGTAGTGCGAATTGAACTCGCCGACGGAACACGCGCCGTTGTAATAGCCGCCCGGTTCTTTGCTCGAAAGCTTGTCGGAATCTAGCATTGGATCATCGTAAAACCAAGCGACTCCGTAAGAAACGGAACCCGCCCCGACAAACGGTCCAACTTCGACCGCTTTCTCGCCTTCCCAACGCAAACCAAGCTGGAAAATAACAACCACTTCCTTGCCAACGTCGATTCCCTGTTTTGCCAACTCTTTAGCGACAACGTCGCGGACCGCCCACGCGGAATCGCGACCGTAGTCCGCCTGTTTGCCTGGAGCGCGAACTTCGTACAATTTCAATTCGCCGGGGCTCTCTTCCTCGAGTCCAAACGTTATCGCCCCAAAACCGTTGCGATCCATTTCCCGTCGGTAAAAATCCTGAACGCAAGTCATCACGCGAAAGAGCCGCGCGGCTCGATCCGGATTCGGCTCGCAATCGCTCGGAACAAAATAGACGCATTTCAACGGACGATTATGCTCGCTTTTTTCCTGAGCGTTTGTCTGAAACGTAAAAAATGTCGACGTCGCGACCGCTAACGTTAAAAACACGCGAAAACAGCTCATTGTTTTCCCCCCTCACAGACCAAATGAAAACGACGCGTCTTCATGCGCGGTCGAACTCGACGAAAAACCGTCGACGGACAACGTTGCGGTAATATTGCCGTTTTCGGCGCGTTCCACGACAAGATCGAACGTTTTGCCAAATCCGCGAACGTTGCGCAACGCCATACGATCCCATTCTTTTGGCAAACGAGGTTTGACGTCGAACGAATGAAAGCCGGTCGGTCGAATTCCAAAGAGTCCCTCAGTGTAAACGCGACAATAAAGCCCGCTTTCCGCCGACAAATGACGCTGAGAACCTTCCGGCCATGCTTCAATTGGGTATGGGACGTGCTCGCCAAGCAATCGCGTCTTGGAATAAAGACGTAAATGTTCAAGAGCCTGCTCCGTAGCGCCGACGGCGAAAACGCCGCGCAACGCGTAAAGCG
This sequence comes from uncultured Planctomycetales bacterium, assembly GCA_947305735.1. Lineage (GTDB taxonomy): Bacteria > Planctomycetota > Planctomycetia > Pirellulales > Thermoguttaceae > RUG369. The sequence continues at coordinate 4,030 of CAMZEO010000033.1, forward strand.
TCGAACGATCCCAGAACGTCTTGCTTCCCTCCTCGGTCAACAAACCGTCTTTGGTCCATAATTTTTTAAAAAGCGCGTCGATCGTTCCTTCTTTGCGCTCGTCAATCCCGGCGATAAAAGGAACGCAAATCCACGATCGCAATTTTTTGCAACCGTCGTAATATTGATAGGTTTCGAATCCTCCGACGTTCGCGCCAAAATACTTTTCGATATTAGCGCGCAGTTCCGCAGCGTCGTTCGCATAGCCGTCTAATTGTTCGGAATCGACGCCCAATTCTTTCCCGAGATAGCCGACGCTAACCAAGGCGTCGTAATAAAGCGCCGACGTGCAGAGATTCGCCGACCCGGCGGGAAATCTTCTTTCCAATTCGTCGCAATCGGACGCGACGACGCCGGCGTCGTTGAGCTTGTATTTACAATAATCCAAACACCAAACGATTAGCGGCCAAAGCTGACGCGCTTCCGACTCGTCGGCGCGAACAAGCGCGTACCTCGCCGCGCCGTACGCAATCATCGCCGCGTCGCCGCGATCACCCGCGCCGTTCCAGATATCGATTCCTTCGGCGATAATGGACGACGGTATCGGCTTGTGTTCGTCGTTCATGTATCGCGCGAAATGCAGGTAGGAATTCAACGCGCTTTCATTTCCGGTCTTATACCCTAGGAACGGGAAAAACGGATTGACGTATTCCGCTTGATCGTTCGCCCAAATAGCGGCGTAATACGATTCTCCGCCCGGACCATGCATTAACCCGCCCGCCGTTCGATAGATGCTCTCCGACGCGCGAATTTTTGAGAAAGCGAACGCCGCGTTAAGTATCTTTTCGGGAGTTTCAACGACAAGACTATTCCACATCTCGTCGACAAAAGCAACGCGAGCGCGTTCCTCGACGTCAAAATCAGGAGTCTTTTCCGACTCGCCTTTCTCTTCGCTAAACCCCTGAATGATAAGGTCGTAACAGGATCTTTCGCCGGGAGAGAGCGTCGCTTTTCCAGCGTTTGTCAACTGCTCGACAAGCGTATAGCTTCCGTTGACGCCTTGCGACGAGTCCGTTTGAGTAACTTTGCGATATTCCGGCATAACGACCTCGATCATCTTGTCGGAAATATTTTCCAAGACCACTCGTTCGCAGACGAAAGGTCCCGTCGTCGAAGGGAATATTTTACGCGTAACGCGAACGCCGACTTTAAACTCGCTCGCGACAATAAGAAATCCGTTTAATCGAATCGACCGGACGCGCTCGTCGACCAGCGGTTTTCCATTAACGCTGGCTAGCGAAGGAACGTCGACGTTAAAACGAACCGTTAAACTGGCATGCGTGTTGTTGGGAATCGTTCGCAACATAGGCCAGACAACCGAGCGTTCCAACTCAAAAGAACCTTTTTCGTCGACCCCGTAACGCAGAACAGTCGAAATCTGTTCGCCGCTCGCTTCAATATGATCTTTGTGCGGAATCATGCCGGTTGAAAAATTGTTCCACACAATTGAACCGTCGTCTTGAAGCGTCCACCGAGTTGCGGAATCGTCCGCGCTAAACGCCGAGGAAACGATAAAAAAAATAACAAACGAATAAAAAACGAATTTAAATTTGAAAAACACGGTTCTTTCCCCAATCTTTACGGATTTTCCGACAAAGAGCGCTATCAACTTATTATCGCGAAAAACCGACGATTATCGTCTCGCGAGGTTTCAGGTTAAATCTGAAATCTTTTGGCGCGTCAACATTCCGGTCAAGAGGCGCGACGTCTCCCGTCCAGGGATTCCAGACCTCGACTTCCGCTTTTTCCGTATCGGCGGAAAAACGCAGAACGACGTCCAGCGGCGTTTCCGTTTCGTTAAAAAGGAAATAGAAATCGACAAAATCTTTTATCACGTGACGAGCGCGAAGTCCTTTTGAGTCGCCTGAGACAGTTTCAACATCGACGCCCGAAGATCGTCGAAGAATCGCGACGACGTCGACGTCTGTTTTTGTAGAACCTTCGCCCCACCGAACAACGCGTCCCTGCTTTTCGAGAGCAGCGATTGCGTCGCGAGCTTTTTCGGGGACTTGAACGCCGGGTGTTAAAACAAGCGTTTTATACCGTCCGGTTCCAACGAAGACGCCTTGTTCGTCGAGCGTTCCGTCCTCAATCAAAGAACGAAACTCGAGATAATTAAAATCAAGTTGATTTTCAAACAAAGTCTTTGTTCCCCAAACCGAAGCGCGATCAGAATCGACCAGAATAGCGGTCGGCGCGACGCATATCGAATCGGTATTGAGCCAGCATAAACGAGCGCAGTAGTCGGCGAACGTTTTATAATCGTCCCACCAAGGCGAGTTCGGTCCAACGTCTGGCGGACGTTCTTCAAATCGGGGGCCTCGAACAGAATAATAAAACGCATGGGGCAAAAACATATTCTGACCGCGCGCTACGCACCAGTTAATAATCCAAACCATCTCCTCGTAGGTGAAATCGTGTCCGTACGCTCCAAAAACTTCGTTTAAGTTGCGTCGAGCGCCGTTGTGGATCGCGGCGCTCGACGCGACCTTAGCCATCGGCGAATGTTGAGGATCAAACGCTTTTTCACCGGGTTCAATATAACGCCAGACAATATCTTGTCCAGGAATTTGAAACTTACGGAGAACGCCGACGTCCGTCGATCCTTCCGGATGTCCGCATAACGAGACGTTGTGAGAAACGCACCAATTTGAGATGCGCCCGTAGTATATTTCCTCCAACGCAAGTTTTACGGCGCGGTCGTATTCCGATCGACGTTTGGAACTCTCGGAAGTCGCGTCTTCCCAAAGATCAAGAAGGTAAGGTTTAAAATCATAACCAAGATACTTGTTGATCGTCGGAAGAGCGCGCGTGTTGCCCGGTTTCATACCGCGTCGAGGCTCGCGACCGAGAATTGACGGTTCGTCGGTAAATATCCCTACGACGACGCCGTCCCGAAAAAACTCTTCAAACTCGTCGTAATAGCGTTGATAGACAAGTCGGATAAAAGCGTCGACAGCGTCGGGATTCAAAAGATCAGACGCTGGAGGCGAAAATTCGCCCGGTCGTTTCGACTCGTCGCCAAGATAATGCAACCCCCGAATTACCCCGCCGGACGGCGCGTCGTAAACGGAAACATTCGTCCCGTCCGCGCTCTTGTAAGCGTCGACAAGATACCAATTCTCGTCAATTTTGAGATTCTTGTCGACGGGGGTTCCGTCGTCGCCGAGCGCGACGCGAATAAAGCCTCGAGCCGCATAGGACGGATTCTCCGCGACGACTTGCCCCGCCGAAGATCCGGACGGATACATTCCCTCGTCGTAAAGCATAACGAACATATTCCTATGCCGAGCCTCGTTTAACGCAAAACGCATTGCGGAAATTAACTTAGGACTCATCCAACCCGCGTCGAAAGGAAGACCGATTCGAGGATGGATCGTAAAACCATAAACCCCATGCTCTTCAAAACTCTCGATCTGTCTGGAAATTTCGTCGTTGGACAGTTCGTCGTTCCAGAACCAAAAGGGCATTAACGTAAATTCTCGCGGAGGTTCCTTAAACTCCTTTTTCAGCCGTTCGCGAGGAAAATCCTCCGCGCCAACACTGGAAAACGCGTTCAAAAAGAGGATGCTGAAAAAAAGGGGAGCCAAGACCGACAAACGCGGTTTTCCCCGAAGAAACGAGACCCGATGAAACATCGCCTATTCCTCTATTTAGAAGCGTTAATCCGCTTGATTTCTTTTAAAACAACCGCTTCCTCTCTTGACCTGTAAAAATCGTCGAGGGGGTAACAACCGGAAACAAGCCCCGCGCGCGGAGCGTTGGTGCAATCCCCAAAAGTGCGGCAAATTGACTTTTTGTTAAGTTCTTTGCCAGACATATAATCCGCGGCCATTTTCGGATAAGATAACGCGGAACGTCCGACGCCAATAGAGTCCGCGCCGCCCGTTTCAAGAACCCACTCGCCGACAAGAGGGAGGAATTCCTGAAGGTACGCGTATCCGGAACCAATCAAAAACAAGTTCGGACGCCGCCCTTTCAACGCTCGAACCGTACGGATCTGACGCGCGACCCCCAACAAAGGATCTTCCGGCGGAAGATAACCGTCGGAAACGGCGAAAGCGGCCGGACGTTGCGTGTGAGGACAGTAGTACGGACTGCCAAAAGTTGAACAGATCATCGAAACGCCGAGAGAATTTAGCATGTCGACAAGTTGCAGGAGTTCTTTCAGTTCAGGATCGACGCCAAGTCCCGTGCCGTCCCCGTTAAACGCGTAAGGATACCGTCCCTCCCAATTTGCAGGCTTCCCAACGCCGTCGGATCCCTTCTCAAAGGGCATAAAATCGCCAAGACCAAGGCGGGAACCTATATCAAGACCGGGAGCTTCCCTCTTAATTCCTTCGATAATTTCGCGAATGAACCTCGTCCTGTTTTCAAAAGAACCTCCGTATTTGCCTGGGCGTTCGTACGCGGTGAGAAATTCGAATCCGAGATAGCCGTGAGCGCATTTAACGTCGACAAAGTCAAACCCGGCTTCTTTCGCTAATTTGCCAGCTTCGATAAAGTAAGCGATTATTTCCTCGACCTCCTCGTCTTTCAAAACGTTGGAAGAGTCGCAGTGAAACTTCTTGTCAAGGTAAGGGTGTTCGTAGGCGGTATGAGAATCCAACGTCTTGTCGTCCGGTTTCTTCACGAAACGTCCGGAATGCGTCAGTTGAAGTCCCATATACGGAACTCGATCGGAACCGAAAAGGCTGCCCGCGCGCGATACGGTTTCTTCGCGCAACTTTGCTATTTCGCCGACAGTCTCTTTCGAAAGCGCCATTTGACGAGCGTTAGCTTTTGCCGAGGGCATAACGGCGACCGCCTCGCAACCGAAAAAAATTGACGCGCCGCTTTCGGCGAAACGAAGCCAACGCCGTCGCGCCAAATCGCTCGGGGCGCCGCTGGGCAAACAATCCCACCCTTCCATTGGCAAAATCGTCCAACGATTAAAAAAAGTTCTTTTTTTTCCGGTAATTTTGCTTTCATACTCGAAAGGTCTTGCAAACGCGGATTCCGATCCGGAACGAGGCTCGTCGATTAAGTCGAAATCGGCGCCAATAGTCCGTAAATAGCCGCGAAAATCTTGAGCGTCTTTAAAAGACGCAATTCTTTTAAACTCGGTCATGGTAATTGCCAAAAGAATAAAGATAACAAGGGATTATTCATAAATAACGCCGTCGCGATAATCGCGCCAAACGTTTTCAAACCATTCGTCAGGTTCGGGAATAGGTCGAACGGAACGCCAGTACGATTCAGTAACTATTTCATCGCCTAAACGGGAAAAGTAGGAACAAAAAACTTTGTCGCGAAAGTCGACGTTTTCCCCTAGAATCCGCCAATCGTCGGGAAATCGGGGCGAGATCGGTTTTCCTTTCGGCGACGTTGTCAATGAAGACCCGCGCGAGCCGACCTTAGAAAGAACGACGGCGTAAACGGCGTCAAGATAAGCAACCTGAGAAACGCAAAGTTGAATGTTGCGAAGGATCTCGACGGAGGCGGCGTCAAATCGAAAATCATCGTCAAGAAGCGCGTCGTTCCTTTTTTCAAACCGCGCAAGACGTCGATATTGTTCGCGCGCGTCGACTATCGCGCGCGCCAATTTAGAACTCGAGCGAAAGACGCCGGCGCACTCGCTCATTCGCGCTCTAAGCTCCTTGCGTTCGGCGCGCCAGTCTATTTGACGTTCAGCCGACGCCAAAGTTAACGATATAAGCTCGACTACGGGATCAAGAAAAGAGTGAATTTCTTTGAAAGTCGCCGCTCGCGAATCGATCGTTTCTTTAAGCGAAAGCTCCACCGCGCGCTTCTCGCTAACGTAATCTCTAGCGATTCGTCGCGCCGCTCGAAAAGCTCCCACTTGTCCCGCGTTTAGAGCCGAACCGCCCGGTCTCGCGACTCCGTGAGTCCCCGCGACTTCTCCAATTGGGTAAAGTCCTTCGATATTCGTCGATCTCCACCATACGTCGACGTCAAGTCCTCCGTTGTTATGCTGGGCGCACACGCCTATTTCAAGCGGCTCGGTCGCAAGATCGATTCCCCATTCGCGGTACATTTCGACGGAGCCGGGATTCATCTTGAGAAGTCGCTCAATCGGAGAGTCCAAGAGCGCGTCCGACTTCGTCAAATAGTCGCGAGCCTCGTCTGGAAGCGCGTCAAAAGAAAAACAGCGAGGATTCTCGCGAAAATCCAGAAAAACGCGACGATTGCAGATTGCGGTCTCATAGAACACGCACAAATCGACAAAAGACGATCCGTCGATCGCCTTGCGCGCGTCAAACGGCCATTGATATCCTTTGAGAAAAACGCGTCCAAAAAGGTCGCGCGGATTCTCGAAATAGTCCCATAAAAACTCTCGTTCGTTCGAGCCGTCTAAATCTGTCGAAAAAAACTTTGGCACAACCTGCATAAACGTTCCAGAGACATTCCATCGGAACTCTTTCGGACGAGAAACACTTTTCACGCGTATCGGACGAGTCGTCACGTCAGTGAAAGAAGCCAATCCAAACTGACTCTCCGGCAACCCCTTAGCGACGGCTCCGACTTCAAGAGCCAAACCGATTGCTCCAGTATGAACTTCCGGATAAACGCTGGTTCGATACAAACCGCCCGGCCCCCCAACGGCGAACACGACGTTCTTTGCTAAGTAGACAATCGGTTCTCCGTCGGAAGCGATTGTTATTAAACCGACGACCCTCTTATGCGGAATCCCGTTTCGCCCCCCCAAATCCTCCGTTAAGAGTTTAACGGCCGTCTCTCCTTCGTAAACGTCAATCGCTCGACGTTTGACTTCGCGAATGAGAACGCGACATATTTCGCGAGACGTGTATGGGCCGCAACTCGTCGCTCTTTTCGCAGGGTCATGGTCGGTCTTATATCCGGCGTACTGACCAAAAGCGTCGCATGGAAAAGGGACGCCGAGATTGACGAGGTGAAAAAAAGCGCGAGTCGACGTCGCCGCTTCGACGAGCGCAAGATCCCCATCCGCGCCTCCGGCAAGCAGATACGTCTCCGCCAGCGAACGAGGCGAATCGGGAGTCGCGCCGCAAAGACCGAGTTTGTAATACGTCTGCTTGTCGCTCCCCGTGTTGATCGAAACGCCTTTGTCCAGACCTTCGGAAACGATCGCGACGTCGTCGACGCCCTCGGCGTCAAGACGGACGGCGGCGCAAAGCCCCGATGCGCCGCTCCCCAAAACCACCGTATGAATTCTTCTTATTTTCATTGACGTCCCGTCGACGACTCGTTAAAGTCGACCAATATCCATGCCGCCGCCCACATTAATGACCTGTCCCGTCGAATAAGGGAAATCGCCGCGTAAAAGCGACGCAACCGCTTTACCGACGTCTTCGGGGAAGCCCCAACGAGGTTGAAGCGTCAATCCATCGGCGATTAACTTGTCGTATTTTGAAGTTACGGCGGCGGTCATATCCGACTTAATAATTCCTGGTCTAATTTCGTAAACAGGAATTCCAAATTCAGCCAAACGAACCGCCCAAAGCAATGTCGCCATCGCAACGCCCGCTTTTGAAATACAGTATTCCCCGCGGCTTACGCTTGCGACGGTAGCCGATACGGAACCGACGTTGATAATCGCCGAATAAAAATCAGCGTTCTTTTTTTTCTGGTCGACCATATAGTTGGCGACAAGTTGCGTTAAAAAATACGGACCTTTCAGATTAATATCTAATACGCGATCAAAACTATCTTCCGTCGCGTCGAGAATATCCGCGCGAACTAGCGGAGCTACGCCGGCGTTGTTCACCAACGCGTTCAACTCGCTGAACTCTTCAAGAACTCCGTCGAAAACCGCTCGTCGATCGTCTCGATTTGAAACGTCGCATTGAATATAAAGAGCGCGAACATTATGACGATTCTCTATTTCCGCGCAACGCCCCATCATCTTTTCCGGTTCCGTCCGACCACAAAACGCGACGTTCCAAGACTCCGCCGCCAAAGCGTCGACAATCCCCGCGCCAATTCCTCTACCGCCTCCTGTCACAAGCACATTCTTCATGCTCGCCCTCCGTTACGTCAAATAGTGTCCATAATATGAAAACCTTTATTTTCAGCCAGTTTTTTCCATAGTCGAATATACTTTTCAGTAGTTCTTTCAACTGTAAATTCGTTCAAAACGCGTTTCTGATTACGAAGTCCCAATTTGATTCGCAAATCTTCATTATCCATCAGTTTGACGCATTTAGACGTCCAGGCGTCGACGTCTCCCCAATCGCAAATCTGCCAGTCCGAGTCTCCAAGAATCTCCTCGACGCCTTCGACCCGAGCGCACAACGTCGGTTTGCCGACTGCGGTCGCTTCCAAAAGGACGTTTGGAGTTCCTTCCCAACGAGATGGAAGCAAAATGAGGTCGGAACGTTCGACCAAATCGACGCAGTCAGGGCGCCAACCTGTAAAAAACACGTCTTTTTCCAGTCCTTGAGCGGCGACAATTCTGAGAAGACGTTCCTTCTCCTCTCCATCCCCGACAATCCACAGTTCCCAGTCTCGTGAACGTTCCTCTGTTAACCATTTTCGAGCGTTCTCCAACAACCAATCGATCCCCTTCTGTCTGCTCAAACGTCCGACGGTTATCAATCTCTTTCGAACGCCAAAAGGAGGAATAATCTCTAACGGTTCCGTAGGCTCGTCTCTTAAACTCAACGCGCTGTTAGCGTTTCCAGCCGTGACGACGCGAACGCGTCCGTCAATATTGACAGTCTTCACTCCGTTTGGGATTGACACGACGCGAGACGCCGGGATTTTTCCAACGACGCGAGTAAATTCGGCGGTTGACTCTCCAACGCAAACCCAAACGTCGACGAAACTTTTCGTCAGTCGATCAAGCGACAAACGAATTTTTGAATCCCGTTCGGCGACTCGTATGCCCGAACAAACAATTGGTACGCCGGCGGCGCGCGCCGAAAAACGCCCTATCAAATTTGCGTGAAACATGAAAGATTGCGCCAAAAGGGGAGCTTGGCGTTTCAATAGAGTCCTCAATCTCCAAAATGTCGTCGGCAGATTCCAAAGACTCCGCATTCCAAGTTCAACCGTCTCAATTCCGTTAGCTCGCAAAAGAGGCGCCAACGAATTTTTGCGATCCCGTTCGCGCCCGCTTAACGAATAAACGACCGACTCAAAACGCTCGCGATCAAGACCAAGAACCAAATGAACAAGGGCTTTTTCAGCGCCTCCGGGGGCCAGCTCCGCTATAATAAAGGCAACGCGAATCTTACCGTCTTTTGTCCCGCGCGCTTTTACTTCTTTAGGGCGTTGTTTCTTCATTCCATTCGTTCTCGTTCGTCAACAGTTCGCCGCCGACCAAAAACGCGTTGGTATCGAGGACGTCGGCGCGTCGTATCGGTCGTCGAGGCTCGCGATATTGTAACGTAAGGAGACGGCGTCGCGCAAGGGCCCGAGGTATTTTTCGTCGGCGTTTTTTATTACCAAAGAATAAAATGAAAATCCGCGCCTTTTATTTAGCGTTGGATTAGTTATAATTGGCGCGAGGGTTGGCTCGATTCGGGTTTTTAAGAGACTCGTATTTCGCAGTGTTTCGAAGTCCCGCAGGAAGAAAATTGATCAATATGATTAAAAACTTTTTGTCTTTATTTTTCAATTCAAAAACGGAAGAAGAAAAAGCGCGTTCCGTCCCGCGACCAAGCGGAAAAATACAAATTGTTAATCCGGAACTTCCAAAAGAAATCGACCATTCCAAACAGAACGTTTCTCAGCTCGAAATTAAAGAAGAACAAAAACAATGCGAGAATAACAAACCGAAGTCTTCGGCCGTCATTCCTGATCAGTCGCGCGAAACGGAATCCGAGCTTGCGGTTTACGACTATGATCTTCCCGAACGATTAATTGCGCAATCTCCTCTTCCCGATCGAGCGGCCGCTCGGCTTATGATCGTAGACCGAGCTACTCGGTCGATAACTCATACGCGCGTTCGCGATATCGCGCGTTTTTTCCGTCCGGAAGACGTTCTGGTTCTCAATGATACAAAGGTTCTTCCGGCTCGGCTTCTTGGACGCCGCGCGGAAACCGGCGGTCGCTGGGAGGGGCTTTTCCTCCAATACGATCCGCGAGGACTATGGGAAATTATGTCCAAGACTCGAGGCAAGTTGCGACAGGGTGAAAAGATTGAACTCCAAAATCCCGAAGGAAGCGGCTATAAGCGATATTTGGAGGTTGAGGCGCGCACCGACGCCAACACATTAATCGTTAAGCCGCTTCTTGAAAAAGGGGAAGACTCTTTTTCTTTCTTGGATAAAGTCGGTTGGGTTCCTATTCCACCATATATTCGTTCGGGAATGATGAAACCGTCTGACCGCGAAGATTACCAGACTGTCTACGCTAAAACGCCGGGAGCCGTTGCGGCTCCGACCGCAGGTCTTCACTTCACAACCGAATTACTCGACCAAATTAAAACGATGGGGGTGGCCGTTTGTCCGGTTACTCTCCACGTTGGAGCCGGCACGTTCAAACCAATTACCGTCGACATACTTTCCGAACATCATATGCACTCTGAATTCGCTTCGATCTCAGAAGAAGTCGTCAAGACGATTTACGAACGCAAGTCAAAAGGCGGTCGCGTATTTGCCGTTGGAACGACGTCTGTTAGAACTCTGGAATCGGCCAGCAACGTCTTGGACGACGGGTCGATCGATTCTTCCGGACTCAACGATAAAAAATTGCGAGCATTTACGGGCCCGACCAATTTGTTCATTCGACCTCCGTATCGTTTTAAGACCGTCGACGCGATGCTCACCAATTTCCACTTGCCTAAATCAACGCTCGTTATCCTAGTTCGAACCTTTGGGGGAGACGAACTCCTCAAACGCGCGTATAGAGAAGCAATTGCTGAAGACTATCGGTTTTACAGTTACGGAGACGCCATGCTAATCTTGTAGTTCGGCTTCCCTGCAGTATAAACTTCGTTTGTTGATAAGATTTTCGTAGTATTTCTATGACAGCCAAACAAAAACAACTGAAAAACCAATCTAAGAACGTTCCAGGCGACAATCAGGTTCAACAAGGAGGCGGGTTCGTCAACGGTTCAATTCGCGTCGTCCTGGTTGTTATACTCGTCGCGTATATGTTAAAACCCTATCTTTTCGACAAACCGCAAACGAGCGCGGGCGAACTGCAGAATTTTACCGCGCGAGGAAAAGTCATGGGAACGACTTGGAACGCGATCGTTTGCGCGACCGCAAATCAACTCGTCGAAATCAACAACGCGGATCAAACGCGCTCGGACGAGACGATCGATTCTTGCGAGGTTCTCTTAGCTCGCGTCATTCAGCGCAAACTTGATCGGATCGACGAAATCGCATCCACTTATCGAGCCGATTCTGAAGTTTCAAAATTCAACGCTTCACAATCAACCGATTGGTTTGACGTCTCGCCGGAAATGGCCGAAATAGTCGATATTGCCCAAAAAGTTGCAAAAAATACGAACGGAGCCTTTGATATTACGGTTGCTCCGCTTGTCAATCTCTATCGGTTTGGTCCAAACAAGTCTCCTTTAATCGCTTTGCCTTCGGACAAACAAATAGAGGCTATTAAACAAAACGTCGGATTTTCAAATCTGGAAGTCCGCTTTGAACCAAAGCCTGGACTGAAAAAATCTATACCTACGTTGACAATTGATCTGTCCGGCGTTGCGAAGGGCTACTCGGTCGATCTTGCGGGAAAAGAACTTGAAGAACTAGGACTTGATTCCTATATGCTCGAAGTCGGCGGTGAAATTCGTTGTCGAGGCGAAAAAGTAGACGCGGACACGCTCGAAAGAAAACCTTGGGTTCTGGGTATTCAAACCCCGGAGGTAGTCGTTAACGACGCCGCTTCTCGCGCGCCGGAGATATACCGTTACGTAAATTTCAACTCTTACGACCATAGTTCCGCGCTTGCGACAAGCGGAGATTATCGCAATTATCTGCAAGTTGGCTCCTTCAGGTTCTCGCATTTTATCGATCCGCGGACGGGTAAGCCAACGGAGGTAGTTAATGAAAACGATTCTAAAGCGGAAAGACTGGGATCCGTAACCGTTCTTTCAAAATCTTGCGACGAATTATCCTGCGCTGAAGCTGACGCATACGCGACGGCTTTTTTTGTCCTTGGCGTTAAAAAGGGATCCGAGATAGCGGAAAAACTAGGCGCGTCGGTCCTTTTCCTCGCGCGTAAAGACGATTCCGCTAAAGAAGTCTCCGAAGTTTTCTCTAGCGCGTTCAATTCATATGATTCCAAAACGTTGGATCAATTTGAAAACAAGGATCAAACGGAAAAAAAACAATCGAAGAAATAACCGATTCTTTGTCGAACCCCAATGGAAGTTTTCGTATAAAAGCTCTTCGACGTGGAATTAGATCTTTCGCAACACGTCTTCTCCGCGCGATAAGTCGCTTTTTGAAATACTTATGAGTTCTATTTTTTCAAATCAAGTCGTTCGAGCGTCGGCGGGATCGGGCAAAACCTTCCAGTTGAGCAACCGTTACTTAAAACTGGCGTTATGCGGGGCGCCGATTGATTCGATTCTGGCGACAACGTTTACCAGGAAGGCGGCCGGAGAGATTCAGAACCGTATTTTGTCTCGTCTTGGTCTTGCGGCGGCTAATTTACAGGACGCCGAACGGCTTTTTCAAGCGTTGTGCGGATCGGATCCCTCTTTTGAAAAAAAAGCGGGACTCACTTCTCAAAACGCTCGGTCAATTTTCCAACAGAAATTAGAAGAAATCGTCAGGGAACTCAATCGACTTCAAATCTGCACGCTTGACTCGTTTTTCATGCAAATTGCCGGAGGATACGCTTTTGAAGTTGGACTTCCTCCCAATTGGCATATTGTTGAAGAAGTAGAAATCAAACGTTTGCAACATAGCGCGTTGCTTGCCTCTTTTGTTCAAGCGGATCCCAAACATGCGGTAACTTTGTCGAGAATGCTTTTTAAAGGGGAGTACAGCAGAACGATCGAAGCGCAAATTTCCAACCTCATCTCCAACTCGCTGGCGATATATTACGAAACGACTCCTAAAGCGTGGACGCGCATCGACGAAGGGATTGTTCATAATTTACCAAGTTTCGACGCGCTGTTAAACGTTTTCAAAGAAGCGCGGAAAAAATTAGTGTTCGACGTCGATGCGGGAAAAGTTACTAAAAGACTAATCGCCCCCGTGGAAAAACTGTACGATTACGCCGAAGCGCAAAATTGGAACGAATTCCTAAAACAAGGACTCCTTAAAAAGGCTCGCAACGGCGAAACTTACTATTCTAAGCCTATTCCAGAATATATCGCGTCTTCGCTTTCCAGTCTTTTTGAATACGCGCGACAACAGAGTTTTGTCGAAGTTTCCGCGCAGTTGCACGCCGCGTGGGGCGCGCTTCATGTTGTTTCCAGTTTTTTCGAGCGATCTAAACAAGAAAACGGAGCTTATCGTTTCGACGATTTAACTCGGCTTTTAGTTAAACTTGGATTGGAAAACGAACTCAAAAAAATCGCATATCGACTCAACGCTAGAGTCTCGCACATTCTTCTGGACGAATTCCAAGACGCGTCGTTCGAGCAGTGGGCGATTCTCAGACCTTTTGTAACTTCGGTTGTCGACGAACGTTCAAACGGATCCTTTTACTGCGTTGGCGACGTAAAACAGGCCATTTACGCTTGGCGCGGAGGAAAAGCGGAAATTTTCGACACAATTGAACAAGACGTTCCCAGGGTCGCCAACTGTTCCTTGGCGACCAACTGGAGAAGTTGCGGCGTCGTGATTGACGTCGTTAATAAACTCTTCGGAAATATTAGAAATAACGAGGCGTTCAATTTACGCGACGAATCGGAAAATGAAATGAAAAAGGCGATCCAAAAAGGCGTCGCGAGGTGGGCCGCCGGTTTTGAGGAACATCAAGCGGCAAAACGGGATCTCTCGGGTTTTTGGTCGTTGGAGCAGGCCCCTGCGGTTGATGAAACGGGGCGCGTCCCTATGTTGAACGTCCCCGTCGATGCGGGGGAGTCTTGGTCGCCTTCAGAAGTCGTTTTACCTCAAACGGTTATTACGATCGATGAAAGCGAAAATGAAAATGACGATGATGAGGAAGAATACGTTTATTCGCCGAGTAGCGTAACGTCCAAGTCAAAAATACAAAAACAAGCGACGCTCTCTTATGCGGTCGAAAGAATCTATCAACTTCGCAAGCAATTTCCCTCCGCCTCTATCGGGGTTCTACCGCGAACCAATAAGTACATAGCGAAGATCATTGCTCGATTAAAGGAGCGTTTTCGCGGGGAAAACGTGGTCGTTAGCGAAGAAGGAGGAACTCCGCTTACCGATTCGCCCGCCGTGAACGCGGTTTTGTCCACGCTACAAATCGCGGCGCATTCAGGAGACTCCGTCGCAAGATTCCACATTGCCAATATTGAACCGCTCTCCAAAAGATTTGACGTGACGTTGGAGAACTACGATAGGACTTTTAAAGCGCAAAACGTTTCGCTGTATGTTCGGAAATTGCTGGAAACTCATGGATTCGGCGACTTTGTTTCCCAACTGAGAGCGATAATCGCGCCCATATGCGATAATCCAAGGGACAAAGAACGTCTCGACAAGCTTGCTGAATTTGCGTATAGTTTCCAGGCGAAAGCCGATCGCGATTCAATTGACCAGTTTATCCAATCTGTCAAAGAGATGAGGAGCGAATCTCCGTCGGCTGCGTCGCTGAGGGTAATGAGTTTGCACAAATCAAAAGGACTCGAGTTCGATATCGTCGTTTTACCCGAGTTGGACGCCCAAATTGACAAAATAAGAGCAACGGATCTGTTCGTTCACAGAAAAAATCCCAAAGATCCTATTGACGCGGTTGTCAAGTACGTTCCACGCGATAGACTCGACGCTCTGCCTCCAAGCCTCGACTCCTGGTTGCCGGAAACTTTTAACGAGAAAACGGCCGGCGAAGTTCAAGAAGCCCTAAATTTATTGTATGTCGGCATAACAAGACCTGCGCGCGGACTTGTAGCGATTGTCGCGCCCCGCGCAAATATGGGCAAGTCGCTAACTTTTGCAAAGATTTTGCGAGAGGGGTTGGCCTCCAATTACGTCGTCGATCCGGAGCAATGGGCTCAAGATTCTCGTCCGCAGATACTGTTCCGCGCGGGCGATATCCACTGCAGTATTGCTGGAAGTCGTCAACACAAGGAGGAAACGAGCAAACAAGAACGTTCGCTGATTCAAAGCGAATTAAAACCCGGAACCTTCAATAAAAGACTGCTCATGCGCCGTAGAACTCCGACGGGCGATCGTGGTTCGTTCGCTTGGAACCCGGATTCAACTTTCCAGGAAGGAACGGCAATCCACGCATGTTTTGAGAAAATTCGTTGGCTCGACGTCGACGGTTTGCCTTCTGACGACGAATTGGAAAGCGTTTTGCGTCCGATCCTGTTCGACCCAGTTAAGATTCGGCAAGTTCTTGCCAGATTCAAAGGAATCTGCGCGTTGGAATTCACTCGACGCTTATTGAGTCGATCTTCATACGCGGGGTATGACGCGATAGTTTACCAAGAACGTCCGTTTTCTCATTTGGAAGGGAAAGATCGTTTAATTCGAGGAACAATCGATCGTTTAGTCCTCAAATATAGCGACAAACAACTCGTCGCCGCCGACGTTATTGATTTTAAAAGCGATCGATATAAACCCTCGGCAAAAACGTACGAGGAATATCGTTTGCAACTCAACGAATATGGAAGAGCAACGGCAAAACAATTCCGACTGCCCAAAGACAAAATTACGTTGAGGCTTGCGTTTGTTTCCGAAGGATGGCCGGAAACGGAACGCGATTATGTAATCCGATAGAAACATCCTCGCGCGCAAGGATTGTTTATAATTGCGCAATGTAGCCAAGGAGGCGCGATGAAATCCAATCAGGATCAAGTTAATCCGACAAGGACGGTAGGATCGACTTCGATCAACGACGAAGCTTTAACAGGTTCAAGCTGCGGTGGAAACTTCGTCCAACGACACGATTCAGTTCCTGGTCAAAAACATCGTCAACTTTCTCTTTTCGGGGGATTCGTAACTTTTGCCATCCCCTTTGTCGTCGTCTCCATACTCGTCGGTTCTTGCCAAACTTCGGTGTTCCGCCCGTTATCAACGGGTTCGTTAGCGCGACATTGCGGTAAACAGACGCCGCCTTCAGAAGAATCAACTCTTGAAGAACGCGTCTCTATTCAGCCTGCAATCGCCCCGGAAAGGCGTCGATTCTCAGATTCTGAACAAGGCGAACGCCACGACTTTTTAGTTATTCAAATTCCGGAGCGTCTCGAAAAAAAATCGATCATTCTCGACGACGTCCAACGTTATTCCGAACAAACGGTTATTTCTGACGATTTAACTCGCGACGCGCCAAAACTCGTCGAACAGGATAATGAATCCGAACATCTATCGAACGACGAACCAGAAAGAACCAGACAAGCAATAGCCCAACTCAATCATCATTTTCAGGAAATACAAAAAAAAGACGTCCGCAACCCCGAGAAACTTTTGAATCTCCTTTCGCCGTTACGCGAACAGGCAAAAACGATCGCTGAAAGAGCGGCTCCCCAATTAGCGGATCAGGCGCAAACCTTGCTCGATAAAATACAGTCTTTCCAAAACATGATCGAGGACAATCAAGATTTCTTTTGTCAACTAGAACAATTTGATCAAGCGTCTCTCGATTCCGCGGCTTCGCGCGCTTTCTTCGCTCAATATCAAACTCCCGCTAACGCGGAAGTTGTCGCCCCCGAAATCGTCGCGTATCATCGAGAATTCGCCAAGGTGGCCGCTCAAATAGATCAGCTCGAGGTCGTTGATCTTTGGAACGATTTCATTGAAAAAAACGGCGAATCAATCGAGCGGTTTCATGTTTCGCAAGCGACGGCAAAAGCCGCCGTTACGTTTGTCTCACAAAATGTAAACTCAGCGGAAACGCCGCAGGAATTTAATATCTTGACCAAAAGGACGCCCGAATGGTCTTTTCAATTGGAAAACGTCGTTCCAACCCAACGCAAAATTCTTTTACTTCTGGAAAATGAAATCGCGCAAAAATATTGGACATTCGCGCCTTCCGTCGATAGGTGTTACTACCTGTCCGCGCATCCTAAACCTGGAATTAACGACTACGTCGCCGACTCTTCCGGGGCGATTAAACAAGTGATCATTCCCGAAAACGCCAGGGAAATACTTTTCAAAGAATCCGTTCAAACCAGTTTCCTCTTGGAATTATCCAATCAAGCGCGTCAAATTCCAGACGATCTTCAAGACAAGGATCCCGCAAAATGGTATGCGGACTGGTGTTCCTTCTTGACGAAAATCCAAGAAAGCGAACAACTCGATCCTATTCTACAATACGTTCTCATGCGGGATTGCGCTAAATTACTCGCTTCCAGCGATTACTATTTTCAGCGTCGTCTTGCCCCAATTCTACGGGTATTGAATATTCCCGCGCTAGAAAACGATTGTATTGTCGATCGTTTTCAAACAGATACGTCGGAGCTACAAAAGACGCGTCTATTAGCTAAGTCAAGACTTAATTATCTCCCCAAAAAACACCTAATCGTTGATAAAACGACGGCTCAACTTAACGCTCAAGTCGAACGAATAGCGTTTGCCTACCGAAGAATTGGTTGGCTTGACAGGGATTTTGCAGACGAATGGAAATGTCGCCGTCCGGCTGACGCCAAATTGCCGGAAGGAGACCTGTACATAATCCTCCCGCCGGATGATTCGCAGACCTCTCGATGGCTCAAAATCGGTTCGTCAAACGGCAAGCGAACGAACCTCCAACTCGCGACAAACAACATACCGAGAGGATCGATCATTTTCTGCCGCGTCAGTTTAAAACAAGAGAAAAACGTAGTAAAACGAGCAAGCGTTGAAACAATTTTTAACAGATAGCCTCTCTGTCAAAACAAAAAACGCGCGAGCGATCGCTTTTACAAACGAAACCACGATTGCCTCTATTATTTCTCGTCGCTCTTCGAAGGCAAAACAGTCGGCTTATACTCGGGAATAAAATCCCTGAGACGTTCGCGAATAGCTTCCTGCGCCCCCGTCGTCATAGATAGAAGTTCGTCGATCTGACCCTGAACTTCGGCTAAATCGAACTGACGGTGCGCGGCGGCAAAGAGTTTTTTCTGAGTCGTTGGAATCCGCGTCTCGGTTTTAAAGTATAACTCTTCGTATAACTTCTCGCCTGGTCTGAGACCAATCTCTTGAATTTCAATCGCGTGTTCCGGAAGCCCGGAAAGACGAATGAGATCTTTGGCCAGTTCCTCAATACGAACGGGTTCTCCCATATCAAGAACAAAAATCTCCCCGCCTTTACCAAGCGCCGCGGCGTCTAAAACAAGTTGAGAGGCCTCAGGAATGGTCATAAAATAGCGAGTCATACGCTTATCAGTAATTGTAATGGGACCGCCGTCTTGAATTTGTTTCTTGAATATAGGCACGACGCTTCCGTTCGAACCAAGGACGTTTCCAAAACGCGTCACAATGAACTTGGTCTTAGAATGCGCGGCAAGAGCGTTGACGTAACGCTCCGCCATCTGTTTGGAACAACCCATCACGCTTGATGGATTTACAGCCTTGTCGGTCGAAACCATGACGAACTTCTCGACGCCGTATTTGTCGGAACAGTCGGCCACAACCTTTGTGCCGTAGATATTGTTCCGAACAGCCTCGGGAATATTCGCCTCCATAAGCGGCACGTGCTTATGCGCCGCCGCGTGAAACACGATTTCAGGACGCATGGCGGCAAAAACGCCGTCCATACGCTCTTGGTTGGCAACGTCGGCAATAACGGGAGTTATCTTCGTGTTATTCTTAAACGAGAGCAATTCGCGTTCCAAAAAGAAAATCCGATTTTCCCCTCGTCCGAGAATAAACAACTCTTTTGGTTCAAACCGCATAATCTGGCGACAAATCTCAGAACCAATACTTCCGCCGGCGCCCGTCACCATAACGCGACGATTGGTGAGAAGAACGTGAATCTGACCGTCGTCCAAAGAAATCGGCTCGCGTTTTAATAGATCGTTGACATTAACGTCGCGAATGGGAATCTTAGTGTCTGGATAAAACTCAACCTGCGGCACGACCTGAAGACGCAACCCGTTCTTATCGCATTTCTCATAAAGCATACGGAACGTCTTGCCAGGCAACGATCCCGCGACAAAAAGAATAGTCTTCACTTTCGCTTTGTGCGCGGCCGACACAAAATTATCAACCTTTGCAACGACGGGTAAAGCGCCAAGACGCATACGAACTTTGTACTCGTGAATCGTCAAAAAACCAACAACTCGCAAACCGACGTTGCGTTGCGTGTTGATGATATTGGCGATATGAGCGCCTCGCGCGTTAGCGCCAACCAAAAAGGCGGGCTCGTCGTCCGGGTCGGTTTCAAGCGAC
>CAMZEO010000034.1 GCA_947305735.1 uncultured Planctomycetales bacterium
TTCTGACCTACCTTCCGTGCGATATTATGACGAAAGTCGACATAACGTCGATGCGCAGTTCGCTCGAAACTCGCGCGCCGCTTCTCGATCCGAACGTCGCGGAACTCGCTCTGCAGATTCCGCTTTCAAGCAAACTTCGCGGAGGACGCGGCAAGCATATCCTCCGTGAAGCGTGCGCGGATTTGTTGCCCGAGGAGATCGACGCGCGTCCGAAGACCGGGTTCGGCGTTCCGCTCGACGACTGGTTTCGAGGACCTCTCAACAAAATGTTGCGCGACGTTTTGCTCGATCCGTCGTCGAAACGATCTCCGCTGTTTAACGCCGGCTATGTCGAGCGGTTAATTCGCGACCACGAAGAGCGACGGTTCGATCATGCGGCGCGGCTGTGGGCGTTGCTTGTCTTCCGACTATGGGAGTCTCAACAGTAGTCGTTGTTTCAATTATTCCGATTTTTATAGAAAAGCTAAATATTCTAAGGCGGGTCGACGATAGTAACGACGAACCGACGCGTTGCGCGCTCGCGGACGAGCGCCCGATCGGTTGGGATAAACGCTGGTCGCAAGGATGACGGAGATGGCGGAATTCAGGGAGAATAGAGACGTTCGCAGACCGTTTTTATCGACGCCCGACGCGCGCGTTTATTTTCCGGCTTCGACGATCGAAAAAGCTCGCCGCGCCGTCTCGCGCTGTCTCCGCCGAGGAGAGGGCGTCGCTCTCGTCGTCGGCTCGACGGGAACCGGCAAGACGCTGTTGGCTCGAACCCTCGCCTCGGAATTCGAAGCGGACAATTTCGTTTCAGTCGTCTCCGTTTCGCGCAAACGCGACGTCAAATCGTTCTTGCAGCAATTTATGTTCGGCTTGCGGCAATCGTATTGCGGTTGCGACGAGACGGAAATGCGGCTCATGGCGCTCGACTATCTTGAGCGTTCTCAGCGCGACAAATGCGTGCTGCTCGTCGACGACGCGCAAAATCTTTCCCTGCGCGTTTTCGACGAAATTCGCGCCCTGATCGACCAGACGGCGGGCGTTTCCAAGCAGCTTTCCGTCTGTCTGTTCGGCTCGAACGCGCTTGAAGAGCGACTCAACTTGCCCGCGCTCTATCCGTTCGAGCAGCGAATCGTCGCGCGCTCGTATCTCGACGTCTTTACTCGCGACGAAACGCGAAAATACGTCGATCGGGAACTCTCGCGATCGAAGGTCGGCGCGACGTTTACGAAGGGCGCCAAAGACGAAATCGCGCGTCTCAGCTCGGGCGTTCCGCGCGTGGTCGCCCAGCTGTGCGATCGCGCGCTGTTCCTGGCGTTCGACGGCGAACCGGACGTCCCGGACGACGAACGAACGAACGCGTCGAAGCGCGCCGCGAAGACGACCTCGTCGGTCTCCGTCGACATTTCCGAAGTCGAGCGCGCCTGGAACAATTTGCAAAACATTCCCGAGGAGTCGGAAGAAACCGCTCCGGGCGACGTCGGCGAGTCGTCCGCGATCGAATTTGGCGAACTGGAAGACGAAGACGACGATGAAGTCGCCTCCGCCCCGACTCAGTCGGACGTCGGCGCGTCGAGCGTCGAACAAGTTTCCGAGCCGTCCGCCGAGAAAACCGACGGCTTTTCCGAGGAATCGCCGGAACTAAGCGCCGACGAAGACGTCAAAACAACGACGGAAGAACCGGAACAATCGGAAACGTCAGACGCGTCGGTCGTCGATTGGGAGACGGAGCGCTACGGGAACGTCGAAACGCGGTCGACCGAGTTTCAGACGAGTCCCGACGAAAGCGTCGGTCAAACGATCGAAGAAGCGCGCGTCGTCGAGTCGGCTCCATTGACGCCGGAGGAGCGCCGCCTGGAAGCGAAACGCGCGTTTTGGGATCGAGACGAATCGACCGTATTCATCGCGCGGCTCGATCCTTACGTCGGAGAGCAAACCGAGGAAAAGTTCGAAGAACAGGTCGCGGAAAACGACGAAGAAGAGGAAGAAGCGGGGAAGTCGCCGCTCGGCTACGAGATCGACGAAGCGCTCGACGCAAGGTTGCGCGAGAAGTTTGGTTTTACGATCGATTCTTTTGAATCGGAAACGGAGGACGCCGAATTGAACGAGAAAGACGATCTTCAAAAGAACGCGGCTTCAGATTCATACGAAGTCTATAGCGACGGCATGAAATTTGAAGTCCGCGGCGCGTCCGAACTTAACGACGGTCAAAAGTCGGCTCCGTCGACGGAGGTCGGAGGGGATGCGCGTTCGTCCGCGACGTCTTCCGAGGTCGCGAACGAACGATTCGACGTTCCCGACGAGGATTCCGGCTATGAATTCGACTCCGCGTTGGAAATGAGCGCCGGTAGTTCCGGCGTGGCTTACGTCGACAACCCCAGGTCGTCGACGCGCAGACCGATAGTCGACGGCGACGACGGCTCCAGGGAGTTTCGCGAATTTAACGGGTTCGACGTCGAAGAATCGTCCGCGCGGATCGCGGACGATTCCAACGTTGATCCGCGTTACGCCGCCAAGCCGGAGCCGGGCGAGACTGAACCGTCCCTTTCCGACCTCGCGTACAGTCGGATTGTCGCGGCGACCGGCAGAGGAAACGTCGGCGATCGAAAGCCGGTCGAAGGAGAGTCGAGCGACCAATACCTTGACGAACTTGATCTTCTCGAGAGAGAGATCGCCGAGGAAGCGAATTTAATACGACGTATTCGCAATATTCATATGCAACTTCGCGCCGCGACTTCGAGCGCTCCGATCGAGCATCCGGATCAAGATAAAAGCGACATGGCTTGATAAAGCGGCGCGTCGCGCGACGAAACGCTCCAATCGCGACGCTCTCCGGACGGTCGGAGAGCGTCGCGTCGTATAATGCCGGAAAGCCAATTTTTACGACGTTAGGACGAGATCGTTTTTTCTCGCGAGTCTCGCGTTGGCGTCGGGGTTCGGTTTCGTCCGGTTTTTTGCCGCGTTTCGTAGCGACGGTCGTTCGACGTCGTCGCTCGCGATCCCTCGGGGAACGTCTTAAAAACTTCTCTTAAATTTATCAAAAAATAGAAATTCCGTATCGTTATTGTTCTTTCTCCGCCGTTACTTCTTTGAAGGCGAAGCGCGACTTGGTCGTCGAGTCGAGCTTTTTCTCAGATTCGCGCGAGTCGGGACGAGTCTATTGACACGACGACCAAGGCGAACTATAAAATAATCGGGCGTTTTGTGGATAGTATTTCCAGACGAAATGCTTTCAAGATCCGACGGTTTGAAATTCCGTTTGCGGAACACTATTTGCAAATCCGTTTCAACGCGTCGCAAGTTTGAACGTCGCCGCGCTTTTGCGGTTATTTTCAAGTTTTTATTGACAACTCGTTACGGAGAATTCGGTATGCGACTCGTTTGTATGACTCGCGCGTCTTTGGTCGCGTTCTTTGTTTTATTTTTAACGTTTTTCGGGTGCAGTCAGAGCATCGACGGACCGTCGCCCGGTCTTAACGGCAAATCGCGTCAAGTCAAATTGCCCGCCAAACCGAAAGCCGGCGATCGTCTGACGGTGAAAGTTCGCGGCGCGAATTTGACGTTCCGCTATTGTCCGCCGGGCGAATTTACGATGGACGTCATTGATTTCAGCGATAAATATCTGCCCGATTTAGAAGAGGAAGAAGACGAGGAAGGAAACGTCGACGTTCCCGAAAAGCCGATTCGCGTTAAGATTACGCGCGGCTTCTGGATTCAGGAGACCGAATTGACGCGCAAACAGGCAGTCGCGATCAGCGGGAAAAAGGATTATTCGCGTTCGAAATACGACGACGGCGTTCCTTCCAATAACGGGGACTACCCATTCTGGGGGTCGAAAAACGATTTTGACCAGTTGCTCAAGGAACTCAACGCCGACGGAACCGTGCTTACCGAAAATATGACCCCGCATGAAAAAATTACGCCCGACGGTTGGAAGTTCGAATTGCCGACCGAGGCCGAGTGGGAATACGCGAGCCGCGCGGGTTCGGACGATCCCGAATCGGACGAAGAAACCGACAAGCACGCGTGGACTAAGGATAACTCCGACGAAACCGCTCATAAAGTCGGCTCGAAAAAAGCGAACAAGTGGGGACTTTGCGATATGCGCGGCAATATGTGGGAGCGCGTTCGCGTGCCGCAGGACCATACCTTAACCGATATGCCCGATCAGCAGATTCTCGACGAGGATGGAACATTGCATGACCCCGACAATTTGCGAGGTCGATTTCAAGTGATCAAAGGCGGGGGTATTGGGATGACCGCTAAAGATTGCAAGTCCAAAACCTGGTCGTATTACGAAGGACGTTGGTCTCCCCTGTCGTTCCAGGGGGACGTCGGAGGGCGGTTCGTTTTGGTCGAGGAGGCGTCGGTGTTGAAGCCCGACCGAAAGCAGATTGTTCGCGAGAGGGGATTTGATCGTTGGCGACGGTTGCATAACGAGGAGACGACTCAACGGAGCAAACAGTTCTTCAAAGAGGTGGAGGAACGAAGAAAACGCGAGCAGGAAGAACTGGAAGCCGCGCGGAAAGCCAATCCCGACGCCTTCAAAACGCCCGAACAACGAGCTCGGGAGCAAATAGAAAAGATTCGTCGCGAAGCCGAGGAAGAACAAGCCGCGATGGAACGGCGCGAAATCGAAAACGTTATGCGCGACCAGCAAATGACGGAAGAACAGGCGAAAGAATTTCTTGCGAAACGAAGAGCCGAGGCGCGACAGGCGGACGAGACGTTCGACAAGGAACACGGACTCGACGCGATCGAGGATCCGATCGAGCGCGCGCGTCGGCGAACGGAACTGCGTCGCGAAGAGTTCGAAAAGAATCGTAAAAAAATGATCGAATCGAATCCGCAAATGGCGGAGTTTGAAAAACGCGCCGAAGAGAATCGCAAAAAGTTCGAAGAACGACGCGAAGCCAACCGCAAGAAGTTTGAGGAGCGACGCAAACAGTTGGAACGGGAGTCCGAAGATATTGAAAAAGAATTTGAAGAACGACGCAAAAAAATGGAACAAGAAGCCGAGGAGCGTTGAAAAGAGTTTGAGAAAGAGACTGAGGAAACGAGGAAAAGAGCGGGGTTCTAACGCGCCGCGCTAGAATCGACGGCAAGCGACGCGTTATACGGCGACAGCCGTCAATTTCCGTTTCTTAAGCCGACGCGACGCCCTTCAAACAAGGAGAGCGTCGCGTCGTTTAATTCCGAAAAACGCGGACGTTAGAACGTCAACACGACGTCGTAATCGCCCGACTCTTCCGCCTCTACCCCGACCGCGAGAATCTCCCCGCCGTCCTCTACCGTCGCAACCCCCTTTTCCAGGTTGACTTCTTTCAAATGGAATCCGTCCGGAACGCGGAATCGCAACGTCGTTTTGTTATTGGCGACGAGCGCTACCTTCGCCTTGAGTCGTTTAGCGTCGGGGTCCCACGTCAAATCTTTTAAATCGACGCCCCCCTGCGAGATATGTCGGTCGCTCGACAGGAACTGCGGGCGATCCAAAACGGGATGAACCGCAAGAAGCCGAACGCCATGCGCGGGGACTTCCATGTCAAAGCGTTCTTGCGACTCCCCGAGATGTTGGTTCGTCCAAAACTCGTAGGCGCAATAGTTTCCCCGTTCGAGTCCCAGCTCGTCGATCGACGCGCCGATCGTCGCGTCTTCGTCCGTCCAGTTGAAGAGCGCGACGACGTCCCAGGAGCCGAACTCGCGTCCGATCTTCAAATCCCAGACGGGCAGGTATTCGAAATACGGATAGAGCGCGCCGGGTCGAACGTCGCACGCCGGCAGCGTCTGTTGCAACAGCCTCATGCGTTCGGGAGGCAACTGTCCGAGCTTGTCGCCGAAGAACGTCAGCTGGCCGGGAAGCGCGACGATCGTCGTCGTAACGCGCGCTTCTTCAAGAGAAAGCGCCTCGTTGACGAGCAGATTGTCCGGGTCGGTATAGAAGACGATGTTGTTGACAAACCCCTGATTGAGGGTTCGCCCCGCCTGTTGTAGAATGTTCGCCCACTTGACCGGTTGGTTCGGGTGAACGATATCCGCGCCCGAACGCGCGGCGTCGGCGTAAGCCGCTTCGGGACCGCTGAAATGCCCTTGACATGCGAGGAAGACGCGATCGTCTCCGATTCCTTCGCGCAACGCTTTCACGCAACGCTCGAACGGAGCGACGACCTCCGGATTTTTAAACGCGGCGCGAACCTCCGGTCGCTCGAAGAAATGCGCGCTGTAGCCGCTTCCGGAACCTGACATTCCGTCGATCTTGAAAAACTCGTACCCCCATTCGCGAGAGGCGACGTCGTGAATATGGCGAATCCAGTCGACAACTTCGTCGTTGGAAGGATCTATAGTATAAACGCCGTTCCAAGTGCGCATGGGAACGCCGTTTTTGTCGTGTAGGAACCAGTCTTTACGCGCTTCGTAGAACTCTTTGGAACCGGTTCCAAAAGGCGCGGTCCACAAGCCGGGTTTGAACCCGAGCGCTCGTATGTCGTCCGCGAGTTTCTTCATCCCTTCTGGGAACTGGTTTTTATTGACCTCCAGCCCGAGATTGGAGAAATTGGAGACGGGCAATTGATCGGAGTTTTCCTGCCAGCTCTCAATGTTCCAAATCTCGCACCCGAACGGCTGAAGATACTCTTTGCCGATTCGCGCTTCCGCCAAATTGTCTTCGGCGGTCGCTTTGTCAAAGTAGGTGTTCCACGAAAGCCAGCCCGTCGGCGGAGCGGGGCAACGCTCGCGATCGATCGGCTTATAGTACGGAACCCAGCGTTTTTGAAAATAGTTCCGATCCAAATCGACGATGAAAACCGCTTCCGACGCTTCCTGAATTCGCCCGGACGCTTCAAAGGAATATTTGCCGCGCGTCGACGTATGCGCGAGCGAGAAATTCGCGGCGGTAAAACGCAACGCCAAATCCTCTTCGAACGCGAAAAGGGAGTCGAACGCGCTTGAATCGGCGGCTCCCGACGCAAGCGACCACACGCGATCGCCGAGGCGCGGCGTCGTTCGGCATGGGAACGACTCCTCGCGGAACGAAACTTCGCCTCGGTACGTCAGCGTTCCGTCGTAGAATTGGCGCGCGCGATGATAGACGAGCGCTTCGATCCGGTTTCCTTGCGCGCTGAACGCAAGGTATCCCTGCGCGTCGTTGTTTGGATCGACGAGCGCCAACCGCGAGCCGACCCCGTCGCGCGGCAAGCAGACGCGCCACGTCTGATCGCCGACGACAAAAGAAAGTTTGCCCGAGAGTTCGACGGAACTCTCCGCGTTGGTAAGCGCGAGAACTTGATCATCCTCGTTGAATTGCGCCGTCCACGCGCCTAACGCGAGAACAAACGCCGCGACAACCGGTTGCATAGTTGCGTCTCCTGTTATTTGTGCGATATTGGGAACAGACCGTCGCCCTAGATTATACGACGGCGGCGAGGAACTTGCAAATTGACGACGAGTTTTTCGCGCTTTTCCCCTCTAAAGTTGGTTCGGTTTTTATCAATTCGCGGCTAAACGCGGCGCCGCTTATATTATGTTTCGGAGAGGTCGATTTTTCGTACAAGCATCCGTTAATTCATTTTTTAAGGAAGACTTTTCCCGCCGAATATTTTGATAATGTTTTCGTCCGCAATAATATCTTGACGATTTATTTCCGACGTCGGAATTCTATCTCCGCAAGGAAGAACGCGCTCCAAAAACCGGGGTATTCGCTCCGGCTCCCCGAGTGCGCTGAAAAGGAAAGGGGGCAAGAAGCGAACGAGCGTTTAAAGACCGGACGCTCGTTCGGCGTCGGACAAAATTCTAACGCGACGGACGAAGCGTCATTTTTCGTTCGAATCAAGCCAGACTCTTATGTCGGCGACGTCGACGCGCGCTAAGCGCGAATCGCCTCGTCTCCTCGCGACGTTTGGAATTCTATTCCGAAAGGACGACGATCTCATGAATCGGGACAGACTCGATTCTCAATTTGACGCGCCCGTCTTCCCAGTTCCAATCGACGTCGCGGTCGCCGGGTTGTAACGCGACTCGTTCAGGTTTCGCTTTTGTCGCGATAGAAACGTCGATCGCGCCTGTCGGCTCAATTTTGTCGATCACTCCGGCGGTCCGGTGAGGTCCGCTCGTATTCACGAAGTGGACGGCAAGGTCGCCCGACGTCGTTCGCATGACGGAGACGTCGACGTCGCGGCTTCCGTCAACGATTGCGATCGGATCGGGAAAGAGTTCGCGAACGACCGCGCCGACGAAATCGCGAACGACAGGGTTGGGATCGGTTCGATACGCGTCGGTAATCGGTTGCTCGATCGTCGCGATTCGACCTTTTTCGAGCGCGTAAAACTGGCGACTCATACCGTCGGGGACGAGTTCTTCCGCAAGAGCGACGTCTTCCCGTTTCGCCTCGTCGAGCGTTCGTTGGAAAAGAGCTTTCGTTCGCTCGCCGACAATGAGAACTCGTCCGCCGTTTTTAACGTATTCGGTCAGTCGTTCGCAAAGTTCCGTCTCAAGCGAATCCCATTCGGCGACGACGATCAGCGGAAACTCGTTCATACGTTCCATTAGTCGTTCCGTAACAAGGACGGAGACCGTCTGTTGATTCTCCAGCAAGCACGAAACAATCCCGTCCTGACGTCGATCCCACCAGAACAAGGGCGTATTGTCGGCGTCCCAACGATCGTAAGTCCCCCGCGTTGAAAGAAGAACCGCTATTTGAGGAATGAATTTCGACTGGAAACAGTAGTCCTTTCGTTCGCGACAGAAATCGGAAACGCTTTCAAAAATTTTGACTTTTTTGACGTCGACGCCTCCGTCGCGCGGAGCGGGATCGCCGGCGGAAACTTGCGGAAAACCGGCCTGATATCCGCCTCCTTGCGCGATGACGCAGGCGGCTTCGCGCATGAGTTGAATCGACGTTTTGGCAACGTCGGGCGAATCGACGTCGCCGAAGGCCCATCGGCAAAAGCTCGCCGACATCAGATCCCAGGGAATTCCCTGCGTCATAAAGAGCCTTGACGTCGTCCTGGCGACGTTGACGCAGTCGTAAGCGCCGAGATCGCCGGAAATAAAATCGATTCCTTCGAAGGGAGTCTCGGGCATATGCGTCGAGAACGACCAGTTCGTACAAAACTGGAAATCAGGAAGTTCTTTTTTGACAGCCGTTACGTATCGATTGACGTAGTCGCGGAACAATTGTCGCTGAAAAGCGCGCCATTCGCTCCAAAAGGGCTCTGAAGAATTCTTCGGGATTGTTTCGACGCCCGTCTGTTCTTTAAAAAGTTCCTGAACTTTCGGCGAATAGTCGACGACGGCGGCCCAGACCTCTCCGTCGACCCACGCTCCGTCCATAGAATATTCGCGTCCGATTTCGAGCAGTTGCGGTATCATCAACGAATCGAGGTAAGGACCGACAAGCGAAATTCTGCCGCCAATCGGTTTTCCGTTTTGATCTAGCGCCGCCCAATCCGGATGAAGCTCGCACGCGCGATCGTCCCAAATTCCGGAATAATGCGAGTAAAGGGCGACTCCGCGTTTAGCGGTCTCGTCTCGCCAGACTCTCAACGGATCGCCGACGAAACGCCCCGCGCTGTTTCCGACTTTCGTCGGATAGCTCGAAACGCCCGGATGACCTTTCGAGTCGACTTCAAAATAATCGGGGCGCGCGAGATCAATTAAGGCGTCGATTAGTTCCGGCGTCGTCGCGCCGCCGATCGCGGGATCGGTCATGTTCGCGTGAAAATCGAAATGAACTCCAAGGAACGAATCTTTGCGCGACGGTCGAGGAGGATTAGTCGAAGCGAGGTCGTCGGCAAAAACGTTTAAAAAAAACGACGTTAGCAACGAACAAAACAGAGACTCAAGGACGACGAAACGCGCCCGCGAACAAACATATTTTTTCATCTGAAGGTTTCTCTAAAACGAAAAAAACGGGAAATACGTCGACAAGGGAGCTTAATGATAGAACGGTTTTTTTAGCGCGGCGACCATAATTTCCTGACGGTTGAATTGCAATTGTCGGGCTTTCACGCGGTTGAATCCCCACGATTTGACTCTGGCGAGGTATTCCGGGATATTTTCGGCAAGTTTCCAGTCGAAGAGTTTTAGCGTGAAAAGAAGTCCTCGGGCGGCGATATCGTCTCTGTTGACAATTTCTTCAAGCGCGTCCAGCGTATACTGCGGCGCGACGTTCATATCCGTCAGAAACCATCGCGATTTCCGAAAGAGTCTTCTTTTGAGCTGATTGATTTTTCCGCGCAAATGCGTGAAATTGGGATTGGCGAGAACCCTCGGGTCGATTTCGGCGGGATCGACTCCCAACACTTCCGCGCCTCTTGCCAGGAGCGCCTGCGATCCGCCTCCCGGCGAGGCGCCGATATCGACGCAACGCGATCCTGTTCCAATAGGAAAGTTCGCCCAGCGCAAACCTTCCTCGAATTTCAAAAACGCGCGCGAGGCCGCGTCGGTCGGAAGCGCCATCGGAAATAGACCGCCGGGATACCGAGAGTGCGCGTCGACAACGCGATGGAACCCGACATAGAATTCGTCTTTTTCGACAATCGCGACGTCGAGACAGACTTCGCCGAGTTCGCCCGGCGCGTCAAGGCGGTCGGCGTTCGAGCCGAAGGCGACGCGGACGTTTTCGGGCGCGGTCTCGTAGATCGCGCGATGAATATCGAACGCGCAATCAGTCAAGCCGGGCTCGAACTCGCGCGTTCCGACGTCGAATCGATCGCGTTCGTAGACGTGAACTCGCGAGAGTTTGGGATTCCCGTCCTTTTCAAATTCCCGCGCCGCGAGTTCCCAGACGCGCTTGACCGCTTGACCGAGATCGAAATCCTCGGAGTCGAAGTCTTTGCCGGAGACTCTTCCCAACGAATGAACGCAAGATCGCGCGAAAACCGAGCGCAACGCTGGGACGTCGATCGCCAACCTTTTTTCGAGCGAAATCGACCGAGGGAGTTTGAACGTAAGAAAACCGGGTCGCGAATAAGAAAAACGGAAATCGGGTCGTCGCCTCGCCATTTCCCTTTTTAAAGCCGGTTCCGCGCCGCGTTGGCAAGTCAGGTAAATAAACTGGGAATCCGCGGCGGCGGAAGTTGACAAAGGCGTCCGCACGAAAAAACCTCTTGGAGAACGTCGACGTTATTTTTGATTTTTTTGCCGATAACCGCAAAATTTTGGCGGTTTCCGTATCGTCGAATCGCGTCTTTTGCTATATAATAAAAGCGCCTGCGTCCCAAAAGCGGCGCAAAGAGACGAGCCGTTTTTAACGCTCGCGCTTCGCGTCGATTGCAAACGCTATCGACTCCCCATGATGATACATTAGAAATAAGCAGGGTCAAGAAGCCGAAGAAACGACTTCTTGCTATTTTTTAACGAGGGCGCCGTTTTCATGAAAAGCGCGTCCTGAACAAAGGATACTCGATGAATTCTGTCAAAGTTGGTTTGTTAGGTTTTGGAACGATCGGAGGCGGCGTCGCCGAAATATTGCTGGGCAAGTCGGAACAAATCGCCCGCGCGACTGGTAAAAAGATCGAACTCGTTAAAATTTGCGACAAAGATCTGACTTCCGATCGCGGCGTAACCGTACCCGATGGGATCCTGACCGACAATCTCGCCGAAATTATGGACGATCCCTCGATTTCCATCGTGATAGAACTTATCGGCGGCGTCGAACCGGCGCGAACGTTTGTTCTTCGCGCGCTTGAATCGGGTAAGGACGTCGTTACCGCCAACAAAGCGTTGCTCGCCAACTGCGGTCGCGAACTTTTCGCCAAAGCGCGCGAGTTAGGTCGAACGATCGCGTTTGAGGCGTCCGTTTGCGGAGGCATTCCCGTGCTGGCGTCGATTCAAACGTCGTTGCAGGCAAACAGAATCGAATCGATTAAAGCGATCGTCAACGGCACGTGCAACTTTATTCTTTCCGAAATGGAGTCGAAATTCTCCGCATACGCGGACGTCTTGAAAGAAGCGCAACGGCGCGGGTTCGCCGAAGCGAATCCGACGCTCGACGTCGACGGCTCCGACTCGGCGCAAAAGCTTTGCATTTTGGCGCAACTTGCCTTTGGCTCCGTCGTCGATTGGAAATCTATCTCGCGCGCCGGGGTCGACGTGGTCGACGCCATCGACGTTAAATACGCCAAAGAGCTCGGGCGCAAGATTCGACTGCTGGCCGTCGCCGAACGATCGGACGAAGGCCTTGTTTTGCAAGTATGTCCCACGCTCATCCCGCAAGATTCGGCGCTCGCAAAAGTTACGAACGCCTACAATGGAATCGAGATCGTCGGCGATTTTGTCGGCTCCGTGTTCTATCAGGGTTGGGGCGCGGGTCGTCGTCCCACGGCTTCCGCCGTTTGTAGCGACGTTATCGACACGGCGCTTGGACGAACGAAAATCACTTTTGACTCGGCGCGCGTCTGGAGCGACGAGCGCGAGGGCGTTCCTGCAGCCGAATCGAAGAAGATTCGCGGACGCGCTTATCTGAGACTTGGCGTCGACGACAAGCCGGGCATGATGGCGAAAGTCGCCGAAACGCTCGCTAAACGCGATATTTCGATCGAGTCGATGTTGCAACCTCCGAAGGAGTCGCCGGACGATCAAGTCGCGTCCCTTATTATCCTGACTCACGAGGCAAGCAGCGAAGCGCTTGACGAGGCGGTCGCCGAACTGAACGCCTCTTCCTTCATACGCGGCAAGGCGATTCGTCTCGCCGTTCGCGAATGAACGCGACCGCAAACGTTCCGTCCTAGAGCCGTCGTCTACTCGTCGACGTTCGGCAAGACGTTTATGTCCGTCGTTTTTTGGGGAGTTTCTTATGTTCGTTTCAGGTTTGTCAGATTTCGCGCGCTCATCCTCGCGACGCGTCAAGAAGTTTTTCGTTTTCGCGCTCGTCGTCGTTTGCTCGTATGCGGTAAGCGGAATCGCTTTCGGTCAGCCTCCCCGTCCGGGCGGCGATCGACCCGGTTGGAACAATCGCGGCGGACGTTCCGGCGGCAATCGCGACAGGCGACCGGAAGGTTTTCGGCAGGATGGAGAGTTCCCAAATCAGGGCGATCCCGGCAACGAAGACGGCGAATTTGGATTTCAAGGCGGAGAGCAGGGAGAAGGTCGCGAAGATCCTGGTCGTCGAGACGCTCCCGGCGGGGACGAACGGCGAGAACAAAGCATGGAAAACGAGCAGCCTACAGTTTCATTGGAGGACGCGCTTAAAAAGGCGAACGGGACGACTCCCATCCGATTGAACCAAAATGATTTTACCGCCTCCGACGGCGCGCGTTTGACGGGCGTTTACTTTAAAGGCAAGGGGGATCAGGACACGCCCGTGGTCGTTTTGCTGCATGACCTTAACGGCAAAAGCGACACGTATATGCAGATGGCGCAACAACTCGCGCAACAGGGGTATGGCGCGCTTGTTCCGAATTTTCGCGGCGAAGGCGGATCGGGCGCGGCGCGAAGAGGACCGAGAAACAACAATCCTCCAAACGATCGTCCTCAAGCGCAACAACAGATTTCTCAGCGCGACATTATGTCGATGATCAACGTCGATCGCGAAGTATGGTTCAACTTCCTGGCGTATCTGAACAACGAGAAATATTGCAACGCTAAGAAGACGATCATCGTCGGCTCCGGTTTTGGCGCCGCGTTAGCCGCTTCCTGGGCTAAAAGCGACTGGAGTTCCAAAGGAACCGTCGCGCAAAACGTCGTCGGTCTTGTTCTTCTTAGTCCCGACGCGGGGAACGACGAAGGCAAATACAATTCGCTATCTTCTCTCGAGGCGGTTAGGAAACGAGCAAAATTCCCGACGCTCGGTTATTTGATTTTTGTTGGGAAGATGAACGAAGAGAAATTTGAAGACGCGCGGGAGATTCAACGAAAAATAGGAGGTAAAACCGTCGACGAATCGACTCCGATAGAAGATCGCGCCTGTCCTCTTATCGCGCTTCAAACGGAACTTCAGGGGGACGAATTGCTTGGTTTCGAATCGTTTGGCGTGGTCAACACAATTACTCAGTACGTCGCGCTTCGTATGAAGAAACTCCCGAAAAAGCAGGACAAGTGGGAGGAAATCGTCGAAAAGAAATCGCGCCGCAATTGACGCGGCGTTTTTTCGACGACAGATAACGGAGAACCCTCCGACGAACGCGACGTCGGAGGGTTCTTATTTGTCCAGACGGTTCAGTTTGAACAACAACAACGTTTGGTCGTCGGACGGTTCGGCGTTGTCCGTGAAACGGTCGACGGCGGCGAACAACGTCTCCGCAGTCTTTTTTGCGGACGCTTTTTCGTCGACGGAGTTGAGCGCTTCGATCGCGCGGCTTGTCTCAAAAAGATCGATATCGGGCGCGGTCGCTTCCGTAATGCCGTCGGTATAGAGCAGAATTTCGTCTCCGGGTTCCAACTTCAGCTCGGCGCTTTCGTACGGCGCGTAAGAACCAATGCCGAGCAAAAGGTTGATATGAGGTTGAAACTCCTCGAACCGTCCTCCTTTACGCCGTAAAAACGGAGGATTGTGTCCCGCGTTGACGTAAGTCGTCGCGCCGGTTTCCAAATCGACGACGCAGAAAAACCCCGTGACAAACATCGACGAATTATTTTCTGAAAGATACCCGTTTGTCAGCGTGACGACTTCGGAAAGCTTTTTCTTCGATAGCGCGAGATTCTTGACGAGCGCCATTGTCTTCATCATGACAAGAGCCGCGGGCACGCCGTGTCCCGAAACGTCCGCGACATAGAACATGGCGCGCCTGTCGTTAAGAAAAAAGAAGTCGTACATATCGCCGCCGATTCTGTGCATGGGGCGATTAACTCCGTACACTTCGAATCGGTCTTCCTGAGCAAATCTTTTTTCAAGATCGGGCAACGCTTCCATCTGGATTTTTTGCGCGACGGCAAGTTCTTCTTCGACGCGTTTTGTCACTTCTTCCGTGGCGCTTTTCAACGCGTCGACAGTCATGTTGACGCCGTTGGACAAATCGGCGAATTCCTTGGAAGTGGCGACCTCGACGCGCTCGTTCAGATCGCCGTTCGTTATTTTTTCAAGCGATCCGTTGATCTTGTAAACGCTGTCGACAATGAATCTCTTGATCAAATAGGAAATCAGGAAGAAGATTGCGAAAAAGATGAAGAAATTGGCGATAATAAGCAACGCGACCGTTATGGAACGCGACCTGATTAGCATTTTCAAGTTTGAGGCGCAAACATAGGTCAACCCGTCGCTTTGCCGCATAAGCGCAAGGTAGGCTCGACCGTCTAAAAAGACGCGTTTGACTTTGTCGTTTTCCAGATTAGGGAGATCTATTTTGGAAAGAAGCTCGTCTCCCGCTTCAAAACCGTTGTTCTCGTTAAAAATCGCAAACGCGACGTCTTTATTGAGAGGCGGTTCGATAAAATTGCCGAGACTTCCCAGAAGGAGGAACGCTTCAAGCGGATTCGCTTCAAGCCCGATCTGAATAAAGCCCGGCTGATCGATTCGTTGAACGCCCGCGTACATTCGCATGTCGTTCGGGTCGATAACGTTGGGTCGAATTTCCTGGACGACCGGCTCGGGCGAGTCCAATAGTTTAAGAAATTCGTCCAACGGTGGATTGTGGAAATCGACTCCAATATTAACCGACGGATACGCCGCAATCACGACCCCATCGGGACTGACGACGGAAACTTCGGTCAAACCGACACGGCTCATCGCAAGTCCCAGCCCGGCTTTTCCCTCGTCGCTTTCCTTTGGATCGACGTTCAAAATCTCGGGATCCGCCGCGATAATCTCCGCGATCATCGCCGCAATTCTCGCCGCCGTTTTTTTCGTATGTCGCTTGAGCGTCGCGCTGACGTCCTTCGATCTGTGAGCATGCGATTCGAGTTCGTTGATTCTCGCGGAGGAAACTTCGTAAAAGTCTTTGTTAATTTCGCGTATGTCAAAACTAATCGACACGACGACCGAAAATACGAGGGATAAGAGCGCGCACCACGACAGCATTCTCAGAAAGAATACTCGAATTGGAACATCGCTCAATTTTTTTCGCGACCTGAATAAAAATCGGACGACTTTTGAGATAAACATTAATGAACCGTGTTTTTCCGTGGTTAATAGCAAAACCTGATTCGCGCCGCAACGCGCGTTATCGCCCGTTAATCCTGAACGTCATAACCGAACAAGACCTCGTTCTACGTTTTGACGCCAGCTACTCGCTAAGGCGTCGTCGTTCAAGACAAACATAACAATAACCAATTTAGTCGTATTTAGATTTGCTTCATCACGCCATTCTCTAACAATCCTTATAAAATCGCGTTAAGGCGCGACGCTTTCAAGTGAAAAGAGGCGAGTTGGCGCGACCAATAGTCAACGGACGCGATTTCGCGCCAAGTCGCCGCGGTTAAAACTTTTTCGCGCGTTCGCGTTCAATTTCTTCGAGCGAATACAGTCTTCCTTGGGGGTTGTCGCAACCCTTGCAGTTTTTAGCGGCGCGTTTCCATGAACCCGGGCGCTCGAGATTCGAGTCCCAAAAGGGCCACGTTCGACACTGAGTCGGTCGCGACTCATAAACGAGACACCGTCTTCTCTTAGAATCAAGCAAAACGCAATCGCCGTTAGCGCGTTCCATGAGACTCTTTTTCTTACCGTAAATTAGCCGAACAAACGCGGCGACGAAATCCGAGGACGCCATCCCCAGCTCTTTCGCCATCGCCGCGATTTCGTCGTTGGTAACCCAGACGTAGCCGGGCTCTCCGCCGCAACACCCGCCGCACTGCTTGCAACCGAAGCGAAGACCGTCTTTATACCAAGGATCCGATTCCAAAGATAGACCTCGTCGTTTATAAAAGCGTTAACTTGTTCGGTTCGCGAACCTTGATTTTAGGACCGGAACCGTTCGCGGGATTCGCGTAAATTTTTTCTTGCGACGGCTCGTCGTAAGCGTCGTCATTTTTTCCGAAGGGATCGAACGGTCCGGGTCGACGGACGACGGGCGCCGTTTCCAGACGCGGGGCAATAGCCAGCCATTCGCTGCCTTGGAATTTTGGATCCGGCAGATTGCGAACGTCGTCGGTTCCCATATAAGGACACATTGCGTCGACCCAGCAGATCATGCGCAACATTTCGACGGGATCAAGTTCGACGCCGTAATGTTCTTTAACGCAATATTTGTTAATGAGCCGACTTGCGTAGGACAGCTTTTCCATCGGCTTTGGAGTCGCGTATGCTTCCGGGTCGGTCGTGGTAAACGCTTCCACTTGAATTGTGTCGGCGATTCCAAATCCCGGCGGAGCTTCCGGCAATTCTTCTTCCGGCGATCCCGCCCACGCCGTCCGACTGCCCGGTCTGTAAATTTTCGGAGGAGCCGCCCAGCTTGGATTGCCTATAAGAGTTATGTACGGCTCCTTGAAATGAAGGAAGCCGGGACGGAGCGTCGTATCGAAAATATCGCGCGCTTCGCCGTCTCCGGAATGGCATTCTCCGCAATGTTTGTCGAGCGTCGGTTGAACGTAACGCTCGTAGCTTACGGAAATGTCGTCCCACGGAGGAGGTTGAATCGTCGAGGGCTCGCGCAACGACGCGATCGATCGCACTTGCGCGCCCGGCGTCGCCACCTGAGATTCGTGACAGCCGACGCATCCTCGACGTTCGCCGGGCATCACGCCGGTAAACGAGCGCATCGTTTGAAGACACTTCAGATTTTCGTCAAGAAGTTGGAAATGTAGCGCGACGCCCGACGGCGCGTAGAACGAAACGCTTCCGTCCTCTTCGATCGGCACGACGCCTAAAACGCGCTTAACGCCTTCCGACTGCACCATCGAGACGGCGGGCCCCGTCGAAATGTACGGGCGCGAGTCCCAAAGGGTGTACGTCTTCGGCTCGATATTCATAACGCGAAGGTATTTCGCCTTTCCTCGCAAAATTTCGGGAGCGCCTTCGTAAACGTCGGAACTGTAAATGACGCCCGGCTTGGGATTGTTCCTTTCTTCCCAGGTCGGCCAATCGACGCGGTCGACGATCGCCGGCGGGACGGGTCGTTCCCGAATCGGTTGCGCGTAGAAGACGTTGTGCGTTCCTTCGCAGATCAATTCGCGATCTCCGTCGACGTTCATCAGCAACAAGACGTATTTGCCGTCGCGTCGCGCGGAAACGAGAAAGTCTCGTTCGCTTAACGGGTAAGGAGAATCATACGCTTCGTATTTGCCGGAAACGCTATAGAAAGGCGACTCGACGGGGTCGACGGGACCGTTGCCGCATTCCGGCCAAACGACGTCTGCGGTTACTTTGGAAAGTCCGTCGGGGAAATTAAGCCCCCGCGTGGGATCGACGATTCCAATCGAGCCAGCAAACCAGTCATGGTGAGCGCTTCCCGTAAACATAATGCGCGAGCTGTTGGGAATTTGTCGCGCGTCTTTGGGCAGATCGGGCCAGACGGTTTGGTTCCCCCAGAGAACTTGAGTTTGCGTTCCGTCCGGATTCATCGTCCAGAGGCTGACGCAACGCCACAACGGCTTGTCGGTATATTCCCAACGGCTGAAAAGGACGCGTCCGTCCGAAAGAATCGAAGGAAGGTAATCGGGTTCGTTGTTGCGCGAGAGGACGTACAGGTTCGTCGAATCGAGTTTCATACGCGCCAGGACAAACGCGTTGGTCGGAGGCATGCAACGAACGTACGAGTAGCCTCGCGTCGTCGAGAAAACGATATTCTCTCCGTCCGGCAAATAAACAGGGTCGAAATCGTCGAACGAACCGGCCGTCAGCTGACGCAAGCCTTGCCCGTCAATTCCGATTTCGTAAAGGTGGAACGCTTTTTCGTTGTGCGGCTTGAAGCAGAACAGAACTTTCGTCGCGTCGTAGGAGAGATCGGGACGCCAGAACGAACCGGAAAGAGGCTCCGAAGGGGCGAGCGACTTCTGTTTGCCCAGCGGCGAAAGCCCTTTGCGCGTCATCAAACGACCTCCGGGAACAGCCATATAACCGAGCCGATGACGCGTCTCATGCCGCCATTCGCTTCCCTGCGGATAGGGCGAATCGACGTATAGGATCGAATCGAAATCGACGACGGGGTTGCGCATGAAAACGCCGCGTTTAAACGAGCGAACTTTAAGATACAGCGCTCGGACGGCTTCCGGATCGGCTCCGTTCGTTCGACTCGTTTCCGCGGCGAGTCGGACGAGTTCCGATTTTTCCGCGCCGAACTCGTCGGACTCTTCGTAATCGTCGATAAGCGCGGCCGCGCGGTCAAGTTCGAAACGGACGCGTTCAAGCGTCGGAGCTCCGTCGCACTGGAAAAGCCACTCTTTTTCCAGTTGAACGCGCGCTTCGTCGGGCGTCAAATCGACGACGGGGGGAGTTTCCGGCTTGACGTAGGGCGCTACCGCTTCGCGTTGATAAGGTCGTTCCTGAACTTCGCGCGCCGTTTCAAACGCCAATTCGAGCCATTCGCCTTCGTCGACGGAATCCGGATTGGCAAGAGCTTCGTCGAGACGTTCGGCAACCTCCTTAATGCGCGTCCAACGCTTGTTTTCTTCGGGAGTTAAGAGCGCCCATTGTTCGTCGGTCAGAGGCATGTACTCAGTGTGGAGCAAGCGCATGCGAGCGGCTTCTTCGCGAGCTTTTGAACTCGCCGAAAGCGCGTACTCGCCGACGCTCGTCTGGAAACGTTCCGCGAAAAAAGCGGATTCGTCGGGAAAATCCTCGCGCAGGAGGCGAGAAAAAACGCCTTGCGCGGTCGCGTTAAATCTTGCGCGAAGCGCCTCGTCGGCAAATAGAACGCGTCGCGCCGCGACAAGCGTTTTCGCAAACGAGTCCTGCTTTTGATAAAACCCTTTGACAAAATCGAGCGCGGCGGCTTGCTGTTTGTCGAGTTCGGCTCGTCCTTCCCGATAAAGAGCGGCGACTTCGTCGGACGTCAACGCGCGCGAAAAGACTCGCAACTCGTCGAGAGAACCTTGAAAAAATTCGCCCGTCCCAGAACTCGATCCGATCATAACGGGAGCTTTTTTACCGATCGTCAATCTCCCCGAACGCTCAAGCGATTCGATTTCCTTTCCGTCGACAAACACGCGAAGCGTTCGACCGTCAAACGCGGCGGCGACGAACCGCCAGGAACCGTCCAGAAAGTCGACGGGCGAAATTTTCGCGTCGCATTCCAAATACGAGCCGTCAAGGTTCAGACCCAGCGACAGAATTTGCCCGCTTTCCTGGAACGAGAACAAAAAACGTTCGTCGCCGTCTTCTTTACGCATAATCTCGCGAAAACCGCTCAGATCGCGAGGACGCGTCCAAGCGGAAAAGGAAATATGCTCGAGATCGTCCGGCGCAAATTCCGAAGGTAAAGAAAGCGCGTTCGATCCGGAAAGGTCAAGCGCGGCGCCGAAAACGCCTTCGACGCGCTCGATAGGAGCGGGCGGAACTACGGAAAAATCGGGACGAGCCGAATTGGTCAATTCAGAGTCGGGAGCCGTTTCGTCGAACCGCCAATAGCCAATCAGGGCGGGGTCGTCGACGAGCGTTTCCTGGGCGAACAAAGGCGACGCGAATAAGCAAAGCGACGCGATTGTAAGAAATTGTAAAAAAGAAATACTACTTGAGCGATAGCGTCGCATGGCGCCGTCCTTTCAAAATTGGAGCGAAGGCGTTCCGCAGGAACGCTTATCCCAGCCGTCCAAAATCCGCGCCGACAGTTAAACCGTCGGCTTGACGTCTATTATAAGGCGCGCGGAAAAAAATATCAAGCGTTTGAGGACAATTAGCCCAAAGACTTTTCTTCCTTTGTCGCCCGTTCAAATATTTCTTTTGCTCTTCGCAACGCGGAACAGTCGCCGTCGGCGCGCATCGTCTCGTACATGGCGTCGGCAAATCGTTTCGTTTCGGGATGCATATTGACCGGAACGACTTGCCTGCGAATCCACCACTGATAAAGAACTTCGTAACTGAATTTGCGGCCGTTATACGCTCGCGAGGCGGCGATGGTGTCGCAAATCGACTCGAGCGCGTATTCAAACGGCATGGGCAGGGAATACCACCGACCGTAATCCGGCGCCAGGTTTCCGTCGACGTCGACGACGTCGATCCAGAACTCAAAGTGATGTTTGTTGCGTCCTTTATGATGAAGCCACGCGAACGAATAACCTTCGATCTCGCGGCAAAGTCCGACGGGAGATCGCCGCCCGTTGAAGTATTTAATCGAACCCAAAAACTCGGACGGCGAATATTTCGACCAGTCGTGCATAAAACCTCGCCAGGGGTAGCCCGCGTAAGAGCAATAAAGAAACGCGTACCATTTATGAAGCGTTATGAGCGCAAAATGACGAAAAGCGCGTTCAAACCAAGTCATACAATTCGCCAACGCGCATTCGGCGACCGCGCGGCGAGATTTGCCGCGATAGCGCGGATCGCGCCTCGCGGCGAGCGCCGCGCGAAAAACTTTGCGCATACGACGACGAGCTAATTCAGGACGCATAGAAACCGCTGCAAAATAAAGAACGAAAACCAAATAAGGCGTTGAAACTTCGAGAATTCCAACGCCTTATCATCAATCATCGGGGGTCGAAACAATCAACGCTGCTCGTCGATGCGAGGGATCCATATCCATTCGAAACCGGCTTTCTTTTGAAGCTGTTTGATAAAGTCTTCGTGGAATTTTTCACGGCTTACGTTATTGAACTGCATCAACACTTCGGCGACGGTTCGGTCGTTTTTGATCTCGTTGAAGTTGGCGCGGATATCGTCTTCCGGATCCATTTCGACAACGTTCACAACGAACGCGCGATCCTCAATTTGATTCAAGCACGAACCGATTCCGCCTTGTTCGAGTCCGTAAACGGTCTCGTAGAACGACCAGCCGGGCGCGACGAGCTCTTTGTTGTCGCGATCGGCCGCGCCGACTTCGACGCCCGTCTCGCGAACTTCGCACAAATTCGCGTAGGGTCCGTAATTGCCAAACGAAGTGCGGAACCACGTGAATTTTTCCGTCTCGACGACGGGAACGTTCGCTTCTTTGGCGAGCGCGTCAAAGTCCGCGCCTTCCGCTTTGGCTTTCTGTTCGAACTCGTCGGCCTTATTCTTGGCTATTTCAGCGGCTTTTTGCATCTTATACGCGTTGACTACGATCGCTTTCGTTTCTTCGTTCACGACCTTCGTATCTTGATCTTCGTATTCGAGCCGCGTTTGATTTTTCGATTCGAGAACCCGATAGACGTAAAACGTCGCGGTCGGATTCCAAGATTGTTGAAGATCGGAGGGCTCATATTTGCCGACGCGCCTCGGCGAGTAGGGCAACGGTGCGGCTCCGTATATCTCTTCAAGCTCGTCTTCGGGAAGAAGTCCGGCGATTGCGGCGGCTTCTTGAGCGACCATAATCGCGCTCGTATTGCCCGAGTCGTCGCCGCTCGTCGTGACGTGATATTGCAAATTGTTGTCGGCGGCGAATTTCGCCATATCGACCGCGTTGTCGACTTTGCCGTCGACGCGCGCGCGGTACTCCGCCTGGAGATCTTTGTTCAGTCGAGCCATCAGATCTTCAAGTCGCTGAGAAGCGATGCGTCGCCGAATCATACCTTCCACCACCGACAACGGGAAGAAATCGGGATCGGTTTCTTCCGCAGCTTCTTCGACGGGTTGTTCTTCGGAGGCGTTCTCCTGC
Organism: uncultured Planctomycetales bacterium; assembly: GCA_947305735.1. Taxonomy (GTDB): domain Bacteria; phylum Planctomycetota; class Planctomycetia; order Pirellulales; family Thermoguttaceae; genus RUG369. The sequence continues at coordinate 22,578 of CAMZEO010000034.1, forward strand.
GCGGGGGCTTCTTCGACGGGTTGTTCCTCTGAAGCGTTTTCCTGCGCGGGGGCTTCTTCGGCGGGTTGTTCCTCTGAAGCGTTTTCCTGCGCCGGAGCTTCTTCGGCGGGTTGTTCCTCTGAAGCGTTTTCCTGCGCGGGGGCTTCTTCGACGGGTTGTTCCTCTGAAGCGTTTTCCTGCGCGGGGGCTTCTTCGGCGGGTTGTTCCTCTGAAGCGTTTTCCTGCGCCGGAGCTTCTTCGGCGGGTTGTTCCTCTGAAGCGTTTTCCTGCGCGGGGGCTTCTTCGACGGGTTGTTCCTCTGAAGCGTTTTCCTGCGCGG
>CAMZEO010000035.1 GCA_947305735.1 uncultured Planctomycetales bacterium
GTTAGAAAAGGTTAGAAAAGGTTAGAAAAGGTTAGAAAAGGTTAGAAAAGGTTAGAAAAGGTTAGTTAAGGTTAGTTAAGGTTAGTTAAGGTTAGTTAAGGTTAGTTAAGGTAAAGCACGTTTTAGCAAAGAGTGCGCTAAATCAAACCCCGCTTGTCGACCTCTGCGATTCCAAAGAGCACTGACTGACCTGCCGGTAGCGCGCAAGCCTCTTGACAAAGCGGTTGAAATGGACTACGGTGTCGACTTTGAAGGAGATAAAGAAAAGATTGTCGCTCATTCGTTCAAGTTGTACGCAGAGAAAACCGCAGGGAAGTAGATGGAACGCGGTTCGAACGTCAACACGTAACGATTTATCTTTGAGGAGTCCTTGATCTTTGTGGTAAACCGATTTACAAAGCGCAAAGAGTTACGCGTATTTTGAATCGACGACGAAAGAACTGTAAAATGAAGTTTGACGTCAAACAATTTGATTAATATCGGGAAGAAAACGTCGTCGGCTAGACGTGAACAGCCAACGGCGCTAGGGATTATAACTATAACTATAACTATAACGTTGTCAACCGAAACAGACGACGTTAATACGCGCCCTGAGACGTTTGGTAAAATGGCGTAGAAGACGTCGTAGCAAATGTCCTGGTAAATGTCGCTAACTATATTGACGAGAGATTTTACGAATTACGTTTTGGAAGTCTTCAAGACGAGACGTCGCGGCAAAATGTCCTGATAAACGACTTGATAAAACATCCATGATTCCGCCGCTTATCGCGTCGTCAAGGCGAGCGATAGGCTTTGTTTCATAAAATCCCGAAACATTTGTAGTCCGCATAACGTTTCAAAGTGTTCCGTCAAAATCAAAACTCATAAAGTAAGAATATGAAAGTAGTCGATTTATTTGCCGGTTGCGGGGGAATGTCGCTCGGATTTCAAAACGCGGGTTTTGAGGTCGTCGCCGCTTTTGAGCGCTGGGACGCGGCGGCGAAATGTTACCGCGCGAATTTTGATCATCCCGTGTTTCAAACGGACTTGTCCGACGTTTCCGGCGCGGTCGCCGAGATCAAAAAGTTTAGACCGGACGTTATCATCGGCGGTCCTCCGTGTCAGGATTTTTCTCACGCGGGCAAGCGAATCGAGGCGAGTCGGGCGAGCTTAACGGAAAGCTACGCGTCGATCGTTTCCGAAATCCGACCGAAATGTTTCGTCATGGAAAACGTCGATCTCGCGATGAAGAGCCGAGCTTACGCGAGCGCGCGGAAAATCTTTAAACACGCGGGATACGGACTCACGGAAATCGTTCTGAACGCGAGTCTTTGCGGCGCGCCCCAGAAGAGAAAACGTTTTATCTGTTTCGGTATGCAAAGACAAAAGGACGGGTTTGCGACGGAAACGTTTACGTCCAGATTGGCAAAAAAACCGATGACGCTTCGCGATTATTTTGGGGACTCTCTTGGGTTCGAATACTATTACCGTCATCCGCGCAACTATAGTCGTCGCGGGGTCTTTTCAATCGACGAGCCCGCGCCGACGATGAGAGGCGTCAATCGCCCCGTTCCCAAAGGTTACCCCGGTCATCAGAACGATCCGCGCCCCGTCTCGCCCGACTTGCACGTGTTGACGTCCCAGGAACGCGGCTGGTTTCAGACTTTTCCCAAAGACTTTCAATGGGTCGGAACCAAAACGGAAGTCGAGCAAATGATCGGCAACGCCGTGCCCGTGAATCTGGGAAAATTTGTCGCCGAGACGGTAAAGTTAGTCGTCGAATCTGCAGGAAACAAGTAGAATCCTTCTCCGTCTTCTAAAGTGAAAAGCCCCCGCTTACGCGCTTTTGTCGATAAGCGAGGACTATTTTCAATCTACACGAAACTATTCATTAGCGTTTGATTTATCGTTTCGTTTCTTTCTCGTGAATCCTCCACTTTTCAATCTCTTTCAAAATGCGCGGATCGCTTTCCGCCGCATAATAGTCGAGATCGTATGGTCCGAGCAAACCCGCGTTCGGTAAGACGGTAATCGCGAGCGAGTCGAATATGTCGAACGCGTCGCGATTTTTTGTTACGTCGACTCGATAGTAGAGATAAGCGATGAATTGAAGCGGATCTGGGACGACATTGTCGTTGGAATAATCGAAGAAGTTGTGCGCAAAACGAATAACGTCTTCATCAGTTGGACAACGGTTGTAGAGGTAATCGCTCCACTCTGTATAGACGTCTGACCATGAGTACTGACTAAGCAATTCGGTCGCTAAATCGTCCAAATGATCTAATTCTTCATTGCTATAATCATAATTTGGATCAAGCGAGAGAAGATATTCTGAAGTCTCTTTCAGATTGAGTTTGTTATTGCTCATTTTTTCCTCCATTCCGAGTTTTGGTCAAAAAGGTCGGGATGTTTGTCGCATATTTTTCGTAGGGCGTCTTTAACTTTCTTTAACGATTGACGATTCGGTCGAAAATGACCGCTATTGACATTGACAGAAAGAATTCGTCCCTTTCTAAACCGGATCATTCCGGCGCATTGAACCAGGGGATCCTTGCCGCCGATTAACGTTGGATGAGGCGCGCGTTTTCTTGCGTCGTTTGGATTGAAACGCTTGGCAATAATGATATTGCCTTTGCTATCCATGACGTAAGTCAAACTACCGTCTTGACGAGTCCCATCAACGAGTATTCTCTCGTTATGAATAGCGTCCTGAATTTTGACGGCTTTTGGATTCTTAAAATATCCGGTTTTAGGGTCATAGATATCCGGATCTTTCTTATCCATTGCCAGCGCTCCGGGAACGACGTGATATGAGTCGGAATAAGGTTGGGAACTGCCGTAAGTTCCCGGAATAAAGCTGGGAACTGCCGTAAGTTCCGCTGTATAATCCGCTACTTCCACTTCCCATTATTTTACCCTCCTTTTCTTAGAGATCCAATCGGGATATTGGACAAATTTTGTTCTTTGTTTGAATTCAGAGAAAATCGAAGCGGGCATTGATCCGTAAACGAGAACGACGATTGGCTCTAATTCTTCAAGCATCGCCTTGAGCCCTTCCCGAAAATAATAGCGATCTTTCCGACTTCGGATACATCCATACGTTCCTATGGACACAACGCTCCGTTTGGGTATTCCAAGGAATGCGAATTTTTCTGGTAATGCGCAAGTCGTATAACTTCGTTCGTCGCCCCAACGCGCGTTGGGAATGACGTAGATTCCTTTGGTTTGCAGATAATAACCGATAGCTCTGTTCATTTAGGTGTTTGCTAACTGAGCAGTCAACGGCATATCCCTATAAAGACTACGATCAGGACTTACAACGCCCGGAAATTTCCGCAATTCGTCAAGAAAGTCGTCTGTTGCCGTCAGTATGTCCTCAAACTTGAGATCGTGTTCGTAGAAGACGACAAATTCGGAGTAATTTTTCGTTTGTTTAAGCTCCGTGAATGGGATAGTGTCCTCAGGGATAATGACGCGGCCTGGTGTCTTGATTCCAGGGATTTCAAATACCCCGAAAATTCGGAGCCTCTGACCAAATCAACTCTAAAACCGTCGTCGATAACAAATTTCTTTTTCATCTAATTACTTCAATTCTCATGTGATGTTTCCTAAATGAGTTTTTACCCTTTCCTGCTCTATCTCTGTTCGAGAGTGTGAACAGTCGTTGATAGCCGCTTGCTCACGTGGTATACTGGGTTGCCGCGAGAGTTGTTAAAGGATTACCTTTGCTAATTGGCGTCAACTTGCGAGCGGATTATATATAGGAAAGGGGAGCACGTCGTTCCCGTGATGTTCCCTAGATGTTCCCCTTAAGTTCACGTTATGAGGACGTGTTTATGGAAGAAATGGTGTTTGCCACTTTTTTGAAATTGTTGAAAGAAACATGGAACGAGGTTATTTCAGAAGCAGATCTCATTCAGCTTCTTTATGACGGTGTGACGAAGCCAGCAGAACTCGTTAATAATTGTGGCGACGATATTTGGATAAAAAAATCAACGGCAAATAACGTGTTTAAAAGGACGAATGGCGGAAATGTAAGAAGGGATATTCGCGTAGCGGCAAATGATCCGAGGGTTGTTGTTTCTATTCAAGGCTACTTTCAAAAAAATATTGTAAACCATATTTTGCCTTCGCGAAAAGCAGATTTAGTGGGGTCATTAAGAAGAACTATTGAAAAAGACGACGCCGTTCAGGACAAAAAACGGAGGCATAACGCGCCAGATACAGGAAGTGTTGCAACCAAGAGCGCAAGTGTTGAAAGAGTCGCTGGACAAATACAAACGTATCGTTGAAATCAGAAAGGAATTTGGCGCGATTGCGTCGTTGGCCTCTGATTTAGGAAACGATGAGCTCGCAAAAGAGGCAGAAGACGATGGTGAAACTTCTCACTATAAACCTGAGCAATATTTAGTTAACGCAGGTTGGCAACGGTGGAGCAATCTCTTCGAAAGAGTCGTACTAGCTTGCGCTTATCCAGGAAAACCGACAGCGGAGATTTCTATCAAAACTCATGACGCAATTGTTGGAAAGAAGTATAAAAAGGACGAGGGAAAAGGATACAGGGCGTTTTTGAATGTGTTGATTCTGTTTTCTCTGATGAAATATTTGGAAATGGAAGGAACCTACAGACCGGGGCTGTTGATTCTTGATTCCCCGATTTTGTCATTGAAGGAGAAAAGAGGAATGTGGAAAGAGGGGGACAGAGCGGATCTTGGTATGCGCGAATCCCTCTTTCAGTATCTCATTGATAATTGCGGAAAGAATCAAATAATCATTGCCGAGAATGAAATTCCCAATTCGCCCAAAATGGATTATAGCAAAGCAAAGCTTATTGCGTTTGGAGAGAAGGCGGGTAGAGAAGGCTTTTTGATGGAACCAAACGATACGTTGTAGAATAAACTTAAAGGGTAAGTTGTTATAACGACGGGGAGTAATAGACCGTTCACAGGGGGAAGAACCAAAATGAACCTTAACGAAACAAGCAAATATATCGCGTTGATTCTTCGGCACAAACCGGAAACGATCGGCAAAACGCTTGACGAACACGGCTGGGCGAGCGTCAAGGAGTTGATTGCCGGGGTGGCGAGGAACGAGCCCTTTACAATGGAAACGTTGGAAGAAATTGTCGCGATGGACAATAAGACGCGCTATTCTTTTAACGAGGACAAGACGTTGGTTCGCGCCAATCACGGACATTCGGTTCTAGTCGACGTCGAATTGGAGGAAAAGACGCCTCCATCGATTCTTTATCACGGAACCGGCGAAAAATACGTCGATTCGATCATGCTCCCGGGATTGAAGTCGAAATCCCGATTGTACGTTCATTCGTCTTCCGAAGTGTCAACAGCTGCCAGGGTCGGCGGTCGACATGAAAAGCCGTTCATCTATCAAGTCGACGCTGAGAAAATGTACGAAGCTGGGTACAAATTCTTTCTTTCGCCAAGCAGCGTATGGCTGACCAAAGAAGTTCCTGTCGAGTATCTTATCCTTTTGAAAGAAAGAACAAAATGAATAAATCCAACGTTGTGGAAACAGAAGAGACGACTCGCGAAAAGGTTATCGTCAGAACGAGCGTTCTTGGCGTTCTGACCAACGTTTTACTCGCGATTTTTAAGGCGATCGTCGGGCTGGCGTCTCATTCGATCGCCGTTACGTTGGACGCGGTGAACAACCTTTCAGACGCGCTTTCGTCCGTCGTCGCGATCATAGGGACCAAGTTGGCGAAAAAAGCGCCGAACAGAAAACATCCGTTTGGATATGGTCGAATCGAATATCTTAGCGCGATGATTGTCTCGGGGATCGTGTTATACGCGGGCATAACTTCCGTCGTCGAGTCGATTAAGAAAATTGTCAATCCGGAAACTCCCGAATACGGCGTCGTTTCTCTGACGATTGTCGGCGCCGCCGTCGTCGTCAAAATTGTCCTTGGCGGATACGTCAGGAAACAGGGCAAACGCGTCAATTCCGGGGCGTTGGTCGCGTCCGGCTCCGACGCGCTGTTCGACGCGATCCTTTCGTTTTCCGTTTTGGTTTCGGCGATTATTTTTATTCTTACCGGCGTTTCGCTCGAAGCGTGGGTCGGCGTTCTTATTTCCTGTTTTATCATTAAGGCCGGCGTCGACATGACGATCGAAACGCTCGACGATATTCTCGGCATACGCGCCGACAAAGAAACGGCGAGGCGCGTTAAGAGTCTGTTGACGTCCGAGCCTGAAGTTCGCGGCGCTTACGATCTCGTTTTGTTTAATTACGGTCCGGAAAAGAATTACGCTTCCGTTCATCTTGAACTGCCCGACTCCATGACGGTCGACGAGGTCGATTGCTTGACCAGAAAGCTCGAATCCAAAGTTCGAGAAGAGACGGGCCTGATTCTCGTCGCCGTCGGCGTGTACGCGCGCAACGTCCGCGACGAAATAATCGCCGGAATTCGAGACGAGGTATTTAAGAAGGTCCTCGCCCACGACTGGGCGCTTCAGGTTCACGGGTTCTATTTAGATCGGGCTACGAAAAAAATGCGCTTCGACGTCGTTTTAAGTTTCGACGTCAATCCAAAAGACGCGTTAAAAATCCTCTATGACGAAATGACGCTCGCCTTTCCAGAATTTGAGACGCATATCTCGCCTGATTTCGACGTTTCCGATTGACGAGTCCGGCGCGTGTTCCCGCGCGTTTTTCGCTTTTCGCCCCCGCGACGCTTCGACGGTCCTCTGAAAATCGGAGAACGCGTCGAAGCGTTTGAAGACGCGCTTACTCTTCTCCGTAAACAAAGAAAACGGAAACGTTTCCGTCGTCTTTGGCGACGGCTCTTATCCAATACGCCGCCTCTCCGTCGGGAATAATGAGTTCGAAGCGTTTGTCGACCGTTTTGACGCTCGGCGGATACTCGACCCATGTTCCGTCGCCGGACGGATCGAACTCCAGCGCGATTTTCACGGGTTTGTCGCCGTGATTAAGGACGACGACTCTTCTTTCGCTAAATCCGGTCGCCAACATTGGATCGGAGACGTCGCCGGCTTTAACGTCGGAGTCTTTCCAGACGCAGCCGTGACCGCGCGGCTTGCCAAACGACCACAAATCGTCGGCGGAGCCGAGCCAAAGCGCGCCCCCGGCGTCGTCGGCGCGGACGATTCGCTCGGAATCCCCGTCGGGATAGGACGTTACGCCCGCGAGCACGAGCATGCCGCGATAGGAGGCGTAGTCGGTAATCAGCGCGCCGTCGGTCGCGATCGGCCTGATTTTCGGGAGTCCGCCCGCGTTTTCGGCGGGCAGTTCGTAAAACGTTCCGGCGCAGTGGAACAAATCGCGCTCGGTGCAGATCTCGCGATCGAGTCTTAGCGCGATCGGTGAGTCGACGTGCGCGACCGCTTCGGAACCGATCGGGAGCCGCCACGACTTGCCGCCGTAATGAAGCAGAACGCTTAAGTCGTCGATTTGACAGACGTTCTGATCGATTTCTTTCGGTTCGACCATCGCGCTGACGCGTCCGATCGTTCCCTGTTCGCCTCCTTCAAATCGGCAGGGAACGCGCTTGAGTTCCGCGTCTTCGGTCAGTTCGTAATAGCGCTCCTCCTGAACTTTTCCGTCGGCGACGATTTCCGATATCACGGCGAGACGCTTGTTGTCGGCGCGCGTCCAAAGTCTGGCGCCCAAAAAGTTTTGCGCGTCGCCCGGCGCGGCGAGCCCGGCGAATTTGTCGGCGGCGCCCAAGGGGCGTTTATCCTCGTTTTGATAGGAGAAGAAGCATGCGGCGTCGGTCAATTTCACGTTGGACGTTACGCGGATCCATTCTCCTTCCGTTTTCGGGTCGAAATCGATCCAGCCGTATTTCCGAGCGGACGCGTCGATTGTTTTGAGTTCGACCCAGTTTCCGGTTCCGTCGCGATCGACTTCAAACGTCAACTTGACGTCGGCTGCGTCGGCGGACGCAAACGAATAAAACGCCGAGCGGCGGTCGTATCCCGCGAACAGGTACGGATCGGACGCCGCGTTTGCGTCGACGTCGTCGTGAAGCCAGACGGCGCCGCGACCCAGCGCGGGCCCGAACGCATCGAGTTGGTCGGGCTCGACGAACCACAAGTTCGAGTTGGACTGCCCCGGCCCGGCGAGATTCGGTTTAAACGGACTCTTATTGAGAAACTCGCTCTTGGCGGAGTCGTCGCAGCCGAAAACGATTTTGTCGTTCCAGTAAGCCCAGTCGCCGATTACTTTTAAGTAGGTCGAACGCGGTCTGATTCCAACGGCGGCGTCGGCGCGAAAACTCGCGGGGAAGCGCCAGAACTGCCCGTGCATCGTCGCAAGGTAGTCTTTGTCGTCATTGATCTTGCGAATACGCGGCCATTCGGTGTTCCAGCCGTGCGCGCCGTCGTAACAATGGGACGCCTTGGGGAGTCGGAAGAGCGACCATTCGCCGTTTTGCAGAACCATGAGCATGACGGAGCGGAAATCCCAGCCCATCGACCAGAGAACGTCGTCTTGTTCGCCGGTTCCGCCGTAAATCCCGTCGGGACCGGTAACTTCGGTGAACTGATTGCGTTTGACGACGTTCCAGCCCTTGTCTTCGCCGAACCATTCGGAAAGGCTTCCGGACGGGATCGTCGGATCGCGCTTCGCCTCTTCGCTTGCTTCGCCGTTGTTCGCATAGACGACGCGTCCCTGCGACGTATAGCCGCCCTTGCCGTGATAGCCGGGCAGGACGTCTTCGCCTTTTTCGCGCGGCAAATTGCCGTCTTTGCAAAGTTCGCGAACGTCGAGCGTATTGACGTCGACTTCGTACAAGCCCTCTTCCATCGTGAGGAAATAGACTTTGTTTTTCGGATCGAACAGATGTCGCGCGACGGCGGTTTCGCGTCCGTACATTTGCTGATGCGGGATCGTTCTGACGTTTCGTTCGGCGTCGATCGCATGATTGCCGATAAAGAGCTGATTCGATTCGCGGTGAATCATGCGGTTGGCGTTAGTGCCCCCGACGCTTTCCGGACGAATTGAGAGGTTCAAGTCGGAATCGAGTTCGTAGAGCTTGTCGGAGGATCCGTTAGGCAGGTGCGGACCGTAGGTGACAAACCAGAGTCGATCCGCCCAGGGAACGACCGCGCCGGTTCCGCATTCGTTTTCGTCGTTGAAGTAGCCCAAATGAGGATAGATTCCGCCGAAGGAGCGTTTGACTTTTGGCTCCGTTTTCCTCTGAAGCAGACGCGCCAACGCTTTAGCCGCCGAGCGTCCGAATTCCCGCGCGGCGTCGGGCGCGACCGCCGCGCCCCCCGCGTTCGCGTAGGGAATTTCGTAACCGCAAGCGAACAGTATGTTGGGCAGTCTTTCCGCCCAATGTTTCGACGATACCGTCGGCGGCTCGCCCTCTTTGCGCTCGTAGTTCGCGGTCGTGTTCCAGTCCTGTCCGAACGGAAGATTGTTCGACGCGAGACAGGGAAGCGCTTTTCCCTGTTGCTCCTCCTCAAGAAGTTGAGAATATTCGCGGAGAACGAGCGTGTTGGACGCGACGTCGGTTTCGGGCGAATAGATGTTCTCGTTGTATTTGCCGCCGCGAATCCACGGACAGTGCCAGTCCATGAAGACGACTCGCTTGTCCCGGAAATTGTCGACGATATACTTCTTTAATTCGCGAACGGACGGATAGATTTCCTGAATATAGTCGCGGTTATGGTCGTGAGGAGCGCGGTTTTTGCCCTGATCTCCCGCTTCCACGCCCGGCGCGTCGACAAACGGAACGACGAAGAACTCGCAGTTTTCTCGCAAAAACGTCCCGGCCTCGGAGTCCGACTCGATTTCGTCGATCAGACCCTCGACGACAAAACTCGCGATCATTTCGCAGCAGTGATGTCGCGCGGTGAACGCGACGCCGTATTTTGGCGCGGCGGAACTTTGCGCGATTTTGAGCATGGGAACGTCGGAACCGTCGCGAGCCTGACACAGAACGCCCGGCGCGACTCCTTCCCGGTCCTGGTATTTCGTCAGGAACTTTTCCCAGTTGGCGCGCGTATAGAGTGGCGCGAGCGCGAAGAAAACCTCGTCTTCGCCGTCGCCGAACGCGTAGACGAAGCGTTGCGAGTCGGCGTCGGGCGTTTCGGAAAGCCAGCGCCAAGTTTCGCCCTCGTCGGAGCTGATCGCGGGACCGCGCGCGCCGACGCGGTTGGGTTTGTCGAATTCAAACGTCAGCGTTCGACCCTGCGCGCCTCTAACGCGAAACGCCGTGTAGAACCAGTCGCCGACCGTGTCGCGCAGATCGGGACGCAATTTGACGAGTCCGTCGTCGGAGATCGAATCGACGATAATATTGCCGCCGGGGAAATCCGCGTCAATTTGCGGTTTCGCGCTTTGCGACTTCGCCTTGAGCAGACGCGCCAACGCTTTAGCGGCCGAGCGTCCAAGTTCCCGCGCGGCGTCGGGCGTGATTTCGCCCCCTCCCGCGTTCGCGTAGGGGATTTCGTAACCGGAATAGAACAGGATGTTGGGCAGCTTTTCCGCCCAATGTTTCGACGAGAGAATCCGCGGCTGTTCGTCGGTCGAAGATATGTTCCAGCCCTGTCCGACCGGGAGATTGTTTGACGCGCGATAGCGAAGCGCTTTTCCTTGTTGTTCTTCTTCAAGAAGTTGCGAGTATTCCCGGAGCGCGCGCGACGCCTTCTCGACGTCGGTTTCGGGGGAATAGATGTTTTCGTTATAGTCGCCGCGAATCCACGGACAGTGCCAGTCCATAAAGACGACTTGTTTGTTCCGGAAGTGCTCGACGATATATTTCTTCAATTCGCGGACGGACGGATAGATTTCCTGAATATAGTCGAGATAGTGGTCGTGAGGGGCGCGATTCTTGCCCTGGTCGCCCGCCTCAACGCCCGGCGCGTCGACAAACGGAACGACGAAAAATTCGCAGTTCTCGCGCAAAAACTTCCCCGCGTCAGAATCGGACTCGATTTCGTCGATTAGACCCTCGACGACAAAATTCGCGATCGTTTCGCACGCGTGATGGCGCGCGGCGAGTGCGATTCCGTATTTCGGCGTCGCTTCGCTTTGGCGAATCACGAGGTCGGGAACGTCGGAGCCGTCGCGAGCCTGACACAGGATTCCGGGTTTAAATCCTTCCCGGCCCTGATATTTCGTCAGGAACTTTTCCCAGTTGGCGCGCGTATAGAGTGGCGCGAGCGCGAAGAAAACCTCGTCTTCGCCGTCGCCGAACGCATAGACGAAGCGTTGCGAGTCGGCGTCGGGCGTTTCGGAAAGCCAGCGCCACGTTTCGCCGCCGTCGGAACTGATCGCGGGACCTCGCGCGCCGACGCGATTGGGCGCGTCAAATTCGAACGTCAGCGTTCGACCTTGCGCGCCTTTGACGCGAAACGCCGCGTAGAACCAGTCGCCGACCGTGTCGCGCAGGTCGGGGCGAACTTTGACAAGTCCGTCGTCGGAAATCGAGTCGACGACGACGTTTCCGCCTGGGAAATCAGCGTCGATTTGCGGTTTCGCGCCTTGCGACGGCGAGACAAACGCCGCGACGGAGACGAGTAAAAAAACAAAAGCTGAATAAACAAAACGAGTCATAACGTCTCCGTAACGGATGGAATTATTCAGGTTAAGCGAAATCAGACTCCGACGGGAACGTTGTTAACGTCCGCGTAGTTCATCGTCGCGAGCACGAGTTGTTTGAGTTTGTTTGAAAATTCCATACGTCTGTCCGCTTCGCACGCCGCCTGGACGGCGGGCGGGAGCAGACCGATCAAAATGCCGATGATGGCGATGACGACCGGGAGTTCGACGAGCGTGAACCCCTTTTTAGAGTTGGAAGACGGCATGATTTTATCCTTAGCGTTAGGGGAACAAAAGCGGGCTGCTTCGGAAGACGATTGTCGCGCCGCGCGACGCCGGCGCTCATTTTAAACGATATTATGTTGACGTCAAGAGCGTCGACGTCGCGTTAAACCTTGCGAAACAATAGGATTTGATACGGTTTTTTAACGATGTTGTTTCCGTCGAGTTTTCTAAACGGCGGCGTCCGGACGTCGCGCGTTTGAAGCGGCCGCGTTCATGATTCTTTCTTTTCCGAAACGACGAGTCGCGACAAAATTCTCTTGCGCGTTTTTTGAGAAAAAGATATTATCGCGGCGTCGGTCGGTCGGTTCGTCACGACGCGCGTTTTGACGAACGATCGCGTGTTTCGTCGCCTTTGTTACGTTGTCGGTTGACTGCCAATGAATCACACGCTGTTTCTGGTCGCGCAAGGAATTACCGCGGTAAGCGGAGCGATTGCGTTAGGCGCGTTGCATTATTACTTTCGTTCCGGAGCCGGGAAAAAAACGGAGCGGACTAAAGACGCCTCGAAAACGTCCGAGACCGCCGACGGCGCGAGACCGGCGTCGGTTTTGTTTCGCGATCAGTCCGGGGAAGCGGCGCTTGCGTTGCGAAAGGCTCTTGACGCGGTCGCCGCCGAGCGGCGCGAACAGACGGACGAAATACAGGCGCGCCCCTTTGAATTTTGCGTATTCGACGACTGATCGACGTCCTTTGGAATTGGATTTTAAGAGATGTTTTCGGTAAAGCTCGACGCGTTTTGCGGTCCGATGGACTTGTTGCTCTACCTTGTGCGCAAGCGCGAGCTGAACGTTTTCGACGTCGCGATCGCCGAGGTGACGGAGCAATTTCTGACCTTTGTCGAGACGCTCGAGGCGTTGAATCTCGACGCGATCGGAGATTTTATTTCACTCGCGAGCGCTCTTATTGAAATTAAGTCGTTTCAGGCGTTGCCGAACGAAGAAGAAAACGTCGTCGAAGAGATCGAGGATCCCAAAAAAGACCTCGTCAGGCAACTCCTCGCGTATCGAAAATTCATTGAAAACGCGGGCGTTTTGGAAGAGTGCGGACGACAGTGGCGGCGACGGTATCCGCGTCTGGCGAACGACGCGCCGCCGAAGACGCGCAACGTCGCCGACGAGCCGATTCAAGACGTCGAACTCTGGGATTTAGTCGGCGCGTTCGGACGGATATTAAGAGAGAAAACGCCCGTCTTTAGACACGCGATGAAGCGCGAAGACACGCCCCTTTCGGTTCATATCGAACGGCTTTACCGTCGGTTGAAGCGCGAGCGCGTCGCGCGGTTCACCGCTCTTTTCGACGACGCCGACCGGAAGTCGACGCTCATTGGAATCTTTCTGGCGATTCTCGAACTGACTCGGCATGGATACGCCTTTGTCGCGCAGGAAACGTCTTTTGGAGAAATCACCGTTTCCTATCGCGAAAACGCGCGACCGTTCGATTTGCTCGAAGTCAACGTCGACGAGACGCTGGCGCAGGCCGGATAAACGACCGCGCGCGTCGCGTTTGTTCTTATTTAGCGCCGTTAAAACATGCTCGCGAATCGCAGTCTGCCGAGGCGACGGTCTTTTTCGTTCATGACGGACGCGTCGACGCAGACGCGTTCTACTCCGGCGTAGCAGACGTCGTTGACGTTTTCTTCCCCTATTCCTCCGAACGCGAAGACGGGAATAGGCGGCTTTTCGTCGACCGCTTCGAGGATCGCGCTAAGGAACCCGAGTCCGGTCGGAGCGTCGGTTCCAAAAACAGGACCCGCTTCGATGAAGTCGAGGATTCCTTCTTCGCCCGCTTGAAACGCGCGGAGCGCGTCGTTAAGCGTGGAGACCGCCGCGCCGAGAAGAAGATCGTCGCCGAGTTTGGAACGCGCCTCGCGCCAGTTTCCGCCGGTAAGAACGCCTCCGTCAAAATCGTCGGCCCAGACGGTAAAGTCGCGCGAAAGAAGGATCGGACGTTTCGGCGCGTCTTCCGCGAAGGTCGCGCGAAAACTTTCGAGGAATAAGATCGTGTCGGGCGCGTCGCCGGGATGGTAGCAGAGTTCGAAGAGTCCCACGCGCGAATTTAAAACGGTCGCGGCGTCCGCTTCGACGAAGGGGCGATCCACTTGAAAACATAGATTAGAACCGCGCAGGCGGCTTCTTCTTAGTTCGCGAGGCGACAGATCGTCGGCGCGAACGAAAGAAAAGGTTGGCGCCGCGGCGGTTTGAGAAGGCGTTTCGTCCGCCGCCGGCGTCGCGACGTCGCGCGACGCTTCGTTCGCGGTCGCGTCGTCGTTTGGATTTTTCGAGATTGATTCGACTTCTTGCGTTTTTTCTCCCGCAGACGCGTCGTTTTTCGGCTCTTCGGGTTCGGGCGCGCCTTCCTCGGACGCTTCGCCGCGCGCGAGCGTCGCCGCTTCTTCATACGCCGCCTTTTCCAACGCGTAAGAGTCGTAGCGAACGCGTTCCCACTCTTTGGCGAGTCGCGGCTCGACGATTTTGGAAAATTCTTCCAGGCTTCGCGCCGATTCCTGCAGTCTCGCGAAATTAGCGGTCAGCACGTCGAGCAACGTGGCGCGTTCGTACTCGTCCTCGGTTTCCAGCGTCGTTCCGACGTCGGTTTCGACGTCGCGCGCCGACATTCGTTCGCCGCGATCGAGTTTTTCCGCCGCGGCGGCGAAGCGATGACGCGTTTCTTTGAGCGCGCGCGCGAGTTCTTCGTTGTCGTCGAGAAACCGGATCGCGTCTTCCACGACGCGCAACGCCTCGCGTCCGCGATTGGCGGCCGCGTCTAAAATACGATATATTTCCCGCTTGGACATGATTGGTCTTTCTAATGCGAAACGGCGACGAATGAACGGCGGGGCGAGCGTCCCGTCGAGAATATTGTACTCTGGATTTGAGGTTCGTCAAACGTTATACTCGAAGAAGCGATCCCATTGTTTGTCGAGTTCGGCGAGAGCGTCGTCGAGCGGTTTGACGCGATATTGAACGACGACGTTTCCTTCTTCGTCGGCATATTCGCGTTCTTCGAGCATCTTTTTTTCGCGAAGTTTGCGCAACGCGTCGGACGATTCGAAATCGACGTCCAATCCGAATTCCCTTTTCAAAAACGCTTCCGCTTCTTCGTCGATCTCGCGTTCCGTCGCCCAGCCGTTTCTGATCAGCGCGGCGAAATATCCCAGGACGAATTCCTTGATTTCCTGCTCCTCCGCCTCCGTAACGAGCGCGTTGACGGCGGCAAAATTAGACGCCAGCGTGTGATAGTAGAGCTGATAGGCGTATTTTTGAAGATACGCCGTGCGCCGATTGATAAATTTGAACAGGTTTCTGATCATCAAGAGCAGAAATCCGAACATAAAGAGACAGCATGCGACGATGTTAAACGCGGCTCCAATAATAAATTTGGCGATCGCCGATCCGGAACCCGCCGCAAACCCGCCCCAAATTTTGACGAGATCGAACGGTTGAAACCTCATTTTGATTTTGGGAGCGACCATTTTAAGGTCTTCAAGGGGCACGTCCTTGAAAAGCTTGACGATCACAATTTCGTCCGCGCTTTCCTGCATCGCTTCCTTTCGCGCCGATTTCGACAGCTTCTTTCGGAGTTCTTGAATCTTTTGAGCGATTCCCGAGTCTTTGCGTTTTAACCGCGCGAAAACGCATACGCGGCTGATCGTCTGGCTGGAAGTCGTCAGTTCGCGTCCCCAGTTTCGCCACGCCCCCTTTCGTTGGGGGGGCGAGTCGACGACTCCGCGAGCGAAGATGTGAAACTCTACGAAATCGTCGTATTCGGGCGCGACCGGCAACATTCCCGGTATTTTGACCTCGAGAATACGATTGAGCGCCGTTCGATTGATTTCGTCGTAGTTGCACGCTTCGAGCGCGCGCTCGAGCCCCCTGGAAAACTCCTCGCGCTGTTCTTCGGTTTCTTGAGGCGTGTATTCTCGTTCGTACAGATTGTCCGAATCCGGATCGAACGGGGCGAACGATTCGCGTAGTTTTTCCAGCAGTTTGAGCGCGTCGTAGTGGAATCTTGCCGCGCTTATCCTTGCGAAATCGGAACGTTTTTTATGCTCTTCGGTCGAATCGTTCCGCAATTCGACGAGCCTCTCGGCGATTAGCGGAAAGCGGACGGGGATGAAATTTCCGCGCTCGTCCGAGTTCTGCGGTTGAAAATCGTCTCCGAAGAGTCGAATGTCGCGTTTTATCGGCGCGAAATACGACCAGCGTTTGCCCAGGCGACGGCAGATCTTGTCGATCGGTTCGAACAAATCGTCCAGAAAAACGTCGAGGTCAAAGGGTTCGTCGCGCTCGTTTGATTCTTTTTCCGAGTTCTGAGAGTTTTTTTCCATTGATGTTCGGATACGCGCAACGTTGCGAGTGGAAAGGGATTATTGAAACGAAACGCCCTCGACAAATTCGTTTTGGCTTAAATTCGCGTCTTGCGCCGACATGATTTTTTCGCCGTTGATCTGAAGATTGTCGAAAACGACGTTCGTCGCCTTATGTTCGGAATCAAGCCCCGCAAACGAGCTGAACGGTTTGCGGTTTCCGTAAACGACGATGTCTTTAAAAAGAACCCCGTCGACGTCTCCGTTTATGTCGTCATGAGACCACATTCCCGACGCGATAACGATTACCGCGAGATTCGGACAGTAATTCGGATCGGCGTCGGGATCGTAGATTTGGTCGTCGGAGTTCTGATAGACGGGCGTCGGGATTTTGTCGTCGAATTCAACGCGAATATTGTCAAAAGAGACGTCGCGGATTTTAGCGCGGTCTCCGTGCTGGACGTCCATCGCGATATGGGTCGTTCGAATGACGTCGATATTTTCAAAGCGAATATTCCTAAATTCGGGCGCGCGCGTTTCAGCGCCGAGTTCCAGCGCGCGTCCCCAGTCGCACCAGACGACGTTGCCGCGAAACGTTATGTCTTTGCACGGTTTTTGGACTCCGACGACGCCCTGGTCGAGTCCCTTGACGACAAGACCGTCGTCGAACGTTCTTAAAAACGAGTTCTCGACAAGGACGCGCTCGCTGTTGCAAACGTCGATTCCATCGGCGTTGTAACGCCACAATCCGACGAGTTTCGCGTTGCGTATCGCGACGTCGTCGCAATTGAGAAGCGTCGTCGACCAGACGTCGGGATCGCGCTGAACGATTCCGTCGATCGTAATGTTCTTGCAATTACTGAAACGAAAGATTCCGCCGATTTCTCCGCGCTCGTAAGGACTCGCGTCGATAACGCCCGGCCCCGATATTTTGACGTTCTCGACGTTTTGTCCGCGGACTCCGCCGTAAACGACCGCTCCCGCGTCGACAAAAATTTCGTCTCCGCTTTTGACTTCAATCAGTCCTTCTCGGTGAACGCCGGGACCGAAGTAGCGAAGGTTAGGCGCGTTAAGGTTGTCGGGACGTTTGTAGACGGGAAAGGGAAGCAGGTGCAAACATTGGCGAAAACCGCCCAGTTCAAGAACCGTCGGGGTCGCGCCTGGGATCGTAAACGCGATCTCTTTCTTTTTCGCGTCGATTTTGGGGCGGATTCCAAGCGATTGCGGTCGGACGACAACCGACTGCAAGGCGTCCGCGTCGCGCGTCGTCTTAACGACGATTTCCGACGTCGGGAGGTCGGTTTCCCAAACGACGTACCCCGCTAGTTCGGTCTGATTTTTGTCGCGTTGATAGCCCGGCCAGACGCGATTGAACGGTATCGCGCTGACGCGGCATTGCCAGACCGGAGCTTTGACTCCGTCAATCCAGACTTCATAGTCGCGATTAACCGCTTCGGAGTCCGGGATCGTCGGAATGATCGTCTCGGCGTTAACGGACGCGTTCAAGCCGAACGCCGCGATAATCGCAAGAATTAAGAGCGTTATTCTTTTCATGGACTGTTCCCCGGATGAAAGAAAGATTCGCGAAACGCGGAATGTCGTCCGCGCGAGTTTGGATCTATTATAGAGCTTTTTTCGCGTCTTTGCAAGATTGTCGACGCGTTCGATCGAATACGAGCGGTCGCGCGCGCGACGAAAGCTAATCCGGAGCCGCGCCGAATCACGAGAATCGAACTTCCCGACGTCGGCGCGAGGGAAACGACCGTCTCTTAATGAGAAAAACGCCGTCCTCGAGGCAAAGAGGACGGCGTTCGGCGAAAAGAGCGTTTAAAACAAACGCCGTATTTCGTTGATTTTATCTGTTGCCGAGAATAGCGGCGGCGTCGATGGAAGCCGTGCTAACCCTGCTTTCAAGCTGTTCGGAAATAGCGAATGTCACGCGCGCGAGGTCCGCCGCCAATTTGGAGTTCTCCGCGACGAGTCTGTCGATCGCTTTCACGCAGTCCTTGTTGTTTTGCTCCGCCTCCGCAAGCAACCGTTCGACAAGGGCGACGTCGGATTTCATTTTGCTCAGATCTTCGCGCGTCGCGTCGATCTTCTCAAAGTAAGGCAAGACGCGCCTGCGCGTTTTCGCGGCGGCGTACGCGGAATCGAATCCCTCGAAATTGCTCGTCGCGGCCACCCTCGCCTGGAATTTGTCTTCGAGCCCTTCGCTCGGCTTGTCGCCCATCAACGCCAGTTGATCGGCGATCACGGAATCCAGGTCGGCGAGCGCGAGCGTGTTGCGCTCAATCATGACGCCGCGCTCGGCGCGAGCCGTCCACTGACGTTCAAGACGCGCCTGATAGGCGATCGGAAGACGCAAATCGGCGTTGTTTGCGAAAATGGAGTCAAAGTTGCTCAGCGTCGTCGCTTCGTCGGCGGCGACGTTCTCGGCGATGATCGCGACGTCGGCCGTTTTCTTAGCAAGATCCGCGGCGACTTCCGGGCGGTAACCGGCGACGACGCCCGGCTTTTCCGCGACGAAATCGGCAATATCGGCGGGCGAATCGACAGGAAGACGATCGACGCACGCGACAAACGAACGACCGCCTTTGCGAGTCGCGTCGAGAAGATCAAGTTCCGCTTGCGTGAAATCGCCGATCGATTCCAAACTGACTTGCGACGATTGCGTTCCGACGATTCTGAACGCGCCCAGAAAAACGTACGGAGCCGACGCGGCGACGGCGGTCGAGTCCGCGTCCGTTTGTTCTCCGTCGGACTCGGCGACCGGGGCGGATTCTTCGGAATCGGCGAAACGTCTCGCGTACGCGACGCCTGAATCGAAAAGATACGCGACCGCGCCTTCGCGGAACGACGTCATCTTGTAGCGCGGATCGACGACGAACGATACTTTCGCCGTTTTGGCGTCGGAGTCGGTCACCGTTTGCTCGGCCTTGCAATTGACGAACACGTCGCCCGCTTCCAACGAACGAAGGCGCGCTAATTGACAGTCAAGACCGCAATCTTTCCACGACTTGATTTCAACGGACGAATCGCCGCCGTAGATCTCTTTGTATAATTTCGCGTTGTCTTCGAGCTTTTGGGCGATTTGATCCTCCAGCCCTTTGATTTTCAGACGGCTGTCCTTGTTGTACTGGTAGACGTTCGCCGCCAGAACGGCGTATGCTCCGCACAACAGACCCGTCAGGATCATGAGTACTTTGTTCCAAACGTTCATTTCATTTGCCTCTTCGCCTGCGCGGACTCGACGAACGACCGCTCTCTGGAGCCGCCGCCGACTCCTCTCGACGCTTTTAGACGCCAAACTAACGCCAAAAACGCCGAAAAAAATTTTTTCTTTGCCTCGCGGAGAGCTTAGAACTCCCCTAAACGCGCCATTTTAGCGCGCCTATACGCGCTACTATCGTCCATGATTCCGACAAGACTTAGCTAATTTAAGCAAAGTTCCCAAATTAACGCGGAATTTGCAAAAAGCAAACTCAATCCTACGCTAAAATATCCTGCTATCGATAATAACCCTGGATTCTGCAAATGTCAAGTTTTTTATTTTGTTTCTATGAAAAAAAAGATTTTCCCCGTTTAATTATCTTGATTTATCGTTATAACCGTTTTGTGAAACTTAAAGCGTTTATTTAATCCTTTCTTTTGTTTTTATAATCAAAACCGATTAAATCCTAACCTCTCGTTGGAGAAAAGAAAGCGCGCGCGGAAAAGCGCCGACGATGTTTTCCCGAAGTTCTTGTCAATATGACTTCTTCGATTATACTAAAGGGAACGCGTATTGGCGCGCGGAAACGACAGTCGTTTTTCGCGTCGCCGCGCCCGCAGAGAAAGAATCGAAACTATGACAAAAAAACTACTGTCGGGAAACGAAGCGATCGCGCTTGGAGCCTACGAGGCGGATTGTTCGGCGGCGACCGGATATCCTGGCACTCCTTCGACGGAAATTTTAGAGAACATCAGCAAGAGTTACGGAGACAAAATCTACTGCGAATGGTCTCCCAACGAAAAAGTGGCGTTTGAAGCGGCTGTAGGCGCGTCGACAACGGGAGCGCGCGCGATGACGACGATGAAGCTCGTGGGGTTGAACGTCGCGGCCGATCCGTTGATGACGCTTTCGTACACGGGCGTAGCCGGCGGCTTTATCGCGGTTGTCGCGGACGATCCCGGCATGAATTCTTCGCAGGACGAACAGGATACGCGTCTCTTCGCGCATTTTGCGAAAGTTCCCGTTTTGGAACCCTCCGACTCGCAAGAAGCCAAGGAGTTCATGAGAGTTGGATTTGAGATTTCCGAACAGTTCGGAACGCCGGTTATTTTGCGAACGACGACCACGGTGAGCCATTCTCGCGGCGTCGTCGAACTCGGAACGCCGCTCGCGCTCAATCGTCCTCGTTCGTTCAAAAAAGATCCGCAACGATTCGTGCCGATACCGGCGTTCGCGCGCTCGATGCGCGTTCGGCTCGAAGATCGAGTCGAACGACTTGGCAAAGCGGCGTCCGTTTCGTCGCTCAACCGCGTCGAATGGAACGCGTCGGGCGACCGCGGCGTCGGTATCGTAACCTCAAGCGCGACGTACCAATACGTTAAGGAAGTTTTTCCGGAAGCGAACGTTTTGAAACTTGGCTGGTGCTATCCCTTCCCGGACGAACTCCTGATTAGTTTCTCCGATTCCGTCGAACGCGTCGTCGTGATTGAAGAGCTCGAAGATTTTGTCGAACAACACTTGAAGGCGCTTGGAATCGCGACGATCGGCAAGAAGATCGGACAAGAGAATCTCGTGCCGAAGTACGGTCCGCTCGACGTCGACGTTTTGAAAAGGGTTCGCAAACAACTTGCCGAAAACGCCGTTACTTCAAAATATTTCGCCGCGCCCGTCGAAACGCCGAAAGCGGTTCAGGTCGAGCTTCCGGTTCTTCCCAATCGTCCGCCTGTTCTTTGCCCCGGTTGTCCTCACCGCGGTCTGTTTTACGCGCTGAGCAAATTCGACGTCGTGGTCGCGGGCGACATCGGTTGCTATTCGCTGGCGGTCGCGCCGCCGCTTAACTGCATGGACACGATTCTGTGCATGGGAGGCGGATTCACCGTGGCTCACGGAATCGAGCGCGCGAAAAACGACCGTCCGGTCGTCGGCGTTCTCGGCGACTCGACGTTCTTTCACAGCGGTATGACCGGTCTGTTGGATATCGTCTACAACAAGGGTAAGTCGACCGTCGTCGTCCTGGACAACCGCATCACGGCGATGACCGGACATCAGGACAACCCCGGCACCGGCAAGACGATCATGGGCGAAGCTACTTACGAGGCGAAAATCGAAGATATCGCCAAAGCGATGGGCATGAAAAACGTCGTCGCCGTCAACCCTCGCAAGCTTGACGAAACGAGCGCGGCGCTCAAAACGGCGATCGAATCGGACGAACCGTGGCTTATCGTCGCGAAGGAGCCGTGCCCGCTCGCGTATCGGAAGAAGGCGGATCACGGCGTTCGCGTCGATCGCGACAAATGCAAGAAATGCGGTTCGTGCCTGAAGATCGGGTGTCCCGCGATCGAGCGCGCCGCCGACAAGACGGTCTCGATTAACGACGCGTTGTGCGTCTCGTGCGATTTGTGCAAACAGGTCTGTAAATTCGGCGCGTTGGAAAGCTACGACGTCAATTCGGCGAAAGGAGGGCTCGTATGAGCGCTAGGGAAAATACGAACGTCGTTTTAGTCGGCGTGGGCGGTCAGGGCATTCTTTTGGCGAGCGCGATAGTCGCGACGGCGGCGCTCGATTCCGGATACGACGTCAAAACGAACGAAATTCACGGTATGGCGCAACGCGGCGGCTCCGTTCTCGCGCAAGTTCGCTACGGCGAGAAGGTTTATAGTCCGCTCGTTCCCAAAGGGACGGCGACCGTTCTCGCGTCCCTGGAGAAGACCGAAGCGATTCGTTACGTCGATTATCTCGCGCCCGACGGGCTCGCCGTGATTTCCGATCAGGTCATCGTTCCGGTGACCGTTTCGTCCGGCGCCGCGACGTATCCCGACGTCGACGAAGACGGACTCCGCAAGATCTTTCCGCGTTTGGTTTACGTTCAAGCGGTCGAGAAAGCGTCGGAACTTGGCAACGCTCGCGCCGCGAACGTCGTGTTGCTCGGCGCGTTGTCCGCGAAACTCGATCTTGCCGACGAAGCCTGGCAAAACGCCGTCAAGAAATGCGTGAAACCCGCGTTCGTCGACTTGAATCTTAAAGCGTTTTATCTCGGAAGAGAGCTGGCGCAAAACGCGTGAATTCGCAAACCTCGCGCTTTGCGGCGCGGGGTTTCTTATTTCTTGACATAAGGAATCCTCTCGATGACGTCTTCCAAAATCCCGGAACTACCCGTTAAAAAACCGATTTCCGAACGTCTTGTCTCCCTCGACGCGTTGCGCGGATTCGATATCCTTCTCCTGATGATGCTTGGCGTCGTCGGACAATTTGCTAGCGGACCGTTGCCGGGTCTGCTCGAAGGAAAGTCGGAAGCGACCGTCGCGTTTTGGAACAAGTTTGTGTCTCAATTCCAGCATGTTCCGTGGCAAGGTTTTACGCTCTGCGATTTGGCGATGCCGTTGTTTGTGTTCATGGCGGGCGCGGCGATTCCGTTCTCCCTCTCGCGATATATCAAAGGCG
>CAMZEO010000036.1 GCA_947305735.1 uncultured Planctomycetales bacterium
ATTTCAGCGACTTATGCCGCCCGACGCGCGCCGAAGTTCGCGAATGGATCGAGACGGGCGCGAACGGCGTCAAGTTGACGGGAACGATTCTCGACGGTCGGTATTACGTCGATCGGCGGCTCGTCGACGAGTTCTTTCGGGAATGCGATCGGGCCGCTCGCGGTCGCAAGAATCGGCGAAGCCGAGAAGAGGAAGAACGGCGATCGTCCGACGCGCTCGCCGCCTTGCGCGAGAAATACAAAGTGAAATGTTAGGAGTTATCCATGCCAATATGCGACAAATACAACTTGACGTTCGACAGTTTCTTCGCCGCTGTCGGCGAGGCGTTGAACAACGAACGGAATAAAGAGCGAGCGGCGATATACGAACGATTTATGCTCGCGCTCAACGGAGTCTTTTCAACGCCGCGTCTTCAAAAGAAGCTTGTCGACGCGATCAACGACTTCCATGAGCTCAACGACGGCATAGAAATCTACATGCAACATCATCGGCGCGGCGACCGTCCCGACCCCGTTTTTGACGTGCTGGTCGACGCCAGGCGCGAGCGCATGCAGGACGCGCTCGACGTCTTCAACGCGTTTGTATACGACGACTCCGGCGCCGGACTTACGTTCGACGATCGGAAAGCGCTTGAAGAACTTATCCTTGATCTCCAGCCGAGTATGTAAAGCGCGCGGAGCGTCTTTTATAAGAAACTTAACGCCTGGCTAACGCCGAAAAGCGCGCGACGCTCGGCGAATTTTTCAAGGAGAAACAACCTCGATGACTGAACTTGACGAACTCAAACGCGCGGCGAAACAGAAGATTCGGATTGGCGACACGATCTACGGGATCGTCGAGCTGAGAAAAGGCGAATATCGTCAATTCAACGAGCCGGATCCCGAGCCGATCGACGACGGAGGCGTTCCGTTCAAGAGCTTCGGCGACGAACTCAAAGCGAACGGTTGGACCGCGATTCATGAACCCGATGAGACGTTGTTATGAACTTTTTTTACGCGAGAGTATCGACGGTCGCGCAGAACGAAGGTCGACAACTCGACGCGGCCAAACGCGTCGGGATTGCCGACGACAAAATTTTTATCGACAAGGAGTCTGGGAAAGACTTTAACCGGACAAACTGGAAACTGCTGACAAAGATAATAAAGAAGGGCGACGTTCTCTTCGTGAAGTCGATCGACAGGATCGGGCGCAACTACAAAGAGATCATTCGCGTCTGGCAGGAACTGACCAAGGACCGCGAAGTCGACGTCGTCGTTTTGGACATGCCGCTTCTGGACACGCGCAAAGAGAAAAATCTTCTCGGAACGTTTGTCGCGGATATCGTCCTGCAAATTCTGTCCTTTGTCGCCGAAAACGAGCGCGTCAATATTCTCGAACGGCAGCGTCAAGGGATCGAAGCGGCGAAAGCGCGAGGCGTGAAATTTGGAAGACCTAAGATAGAGATTCCAGAAGACTTCGAAACAACGGCGCGTCTCTATTTAAACGGAGAAATTCACCACAAAGAAGCCGCGCGCCGACTGGGCGTGAAGAATACGTGGTTTGTCAGTCACGCGCTACGTCTCGGAAAGAAAAAAAAGAACTATCGCGCGGCAGTCCCGGAACGGCTCCTGCCAAAAGGAGTCGACGGCGATAAGTTCGACTTCCACGCGAAGAAGTGGTTTGACGGCGAAATGAACGCGCGCGACGCCGCGGCGGCGCTTGGGCTGAACATAACGACTTTTAGTAAATACGCGCATAAACGGTTCCCAGGTCGAAAGTCGCTTTACCGCGCGAAAGGGGCGAGAATCGTCCCCGACGAGCGATTCAAAAAGGTCGCGCTGTCGTGGCTCGAAGGCAAGACGACGGCGAAGATCGCGGCTCATAATTGTGGAATAGGCGTCAATCGCTTTACGCGCTTGGCGCGTTTAACGTTTCCAGACGTCCAACGGATCAAAAGCGGATACTTCACAGCGCGGAATCCTCCGAACTTTGAAGAGATTGTCAACGACTGGATCAACGGGAATTTGTCGCAAAAAGAGGCGGCTCGGCGTTGCGGATACAGCAGATCAACGTTCTCGAAAAGAGCAAAAGAGTTTTATTGATAGGGAGAATGAAATGACCAAAAAACAGGCGATTTGCGCGTACGCGCTGGCGTACCGGACGGTATTGCGCTACTTCGGCGCGTTTGACGAAATTGACGAACAGGAGCTCTATCGAGAGATCGAGGAACGGTGCGGACTGAAAAGAAGCGGAGCTGAAAAAGCGGCGGCAACTGCGGTCGCGGACGTCAAGCGCCGATTCGCCAGCTGGAAAGAAGACCAGGAACGTTCGACGGCAAGTTACGCGGAAAATTACGCGTTGATCCTCGAATTATGAAAGACGCGAGACTTGCCCCCGTCGTCGTGGTGATTCCGTGCGTTCCGCCGTCGACCAATCGTATCTGGCGCAAGCGCGTCGGAGGGTTCTATCTTGACGAGCCCGCGCAGCGTTTCCGGCGCGCGATGTTCGTTACGCTCAAAAAGAACAAAATCGAACCTCCCGACTGGCCGTATTTCTGCGTGGACGTCGTGATCGAGCCGACGATTCGCTCGGGCGACGTCGACAATCGCATCAAAACGATCCTGGACTCGTTGACCTGGGCGAAATTCTGGAAGGACGACAAGTACGTCGCGAAAGTTTCCTGCGCGTTCGGCCCGGTCGACCACGCCGGACGCGGCAAGACGACGATCACGATTTCGCCTATGAAAGAGAAATATCCGGCGACCTTCTTCTAGACGATTAGGATTTGAATGCTCGCTGACGACGACGTCTTTGAATTTGCGAAACGTTGCGCGAGGACTTATTGCGCAACCTATGGAGCGTGGCGTAATCTTGACGACGCGGTCGGCGACGCGTGTCTCTATTTATTGTCCAATCGAGCGCTCTGGGAGAAATCGCGGAGCGCTTTGCTTTGTCGCGTCGTCAACGCGCTTATTAGAAACTATCAAAACGAGCGCGGTCTTCGTCTGAAGAATCCGCCGAGACGGACGGAGTTTTTTGAACCGAGCGCTCGGGACGACTCGGACAGTCTGGAATACGAGTCTCAGGCGGAACGCGCGGAGCGCGCGCTGAAAGCGCCGGAAAACGCCCAGGACAGGCCGATCATCGAGGCCGTTCTTGAAGGGCGAAAGAAGAAAGACGTCGCGCGAGAGTTCAACGTCAGCGCCGGGCGCGTCTCCCAAATCATGGCGATCTATAAAAACTCCGTTTCCCGTCTGAGCGAAGAGCGCGGCGCGTCTCTTGTCGATCCAAAAGAAGAAAACGTCGATCCCGCGACCAGAGAATCGACGCCGTTGTTCTATTCTTAACCTTCTTTTCTCGCGACCTCCATCGCTTTAAGGAAATCCCGTTCCGCGTAAATCTGCGTTACGTCCGCATGAGCGTGCCCAAGCATAATTTGAGAAGCTTCCAGACCGTACTTGGCGCGAATCTCGGTCGCGTATAGATGGCGGAGCCGATTAGGCGTCCAACGCGGGACTCCGGCTCTTTTGGCGGCTCGCTCGATCGCGCGTCGATACGAGTCGACGTCGTAGCAGGGCGAAAGTTTAATCTTATAAGGCGCGGCGTCGCGTTCTCGCGTCTGCTTTGTGATCGGAGTCTTTCTTTCTTCGCGCCGCAGAAACGCCAGGTCGCGCATGGCGTCTTCCGGCGTGAATAAATACGCCTCCGGGTCTCCGTCTTTCTCAAGGAGATATGGCGCGAGAACCGCCTGAGCTTTTGGGCCGATCGGAATGCGTTTGAGGTCGTCGAGTTCGCGCCGCCAGTCGGTCTTGTCGGTCTGGGGCGTATAGACGAGCACGTCTCCTTCGCGCGAAAGGTCTCCGATGCGCATGATCACGACTTCGCCCGGCCTCATGCCGGTCAGCCGTTGCACGCGCGCCATCGCGGCGACGACGGGGGAGAGTTGTTTGAGCGTTTTTTCAACGTCGGCGGCGGAGACGGGCTTGATTCTCCTCCGTTCCCTGGCGATCGTCCTGCCGCGTTTGAGCGGCGAGACCGCCTGAAGAGCCGTGAGAACGTCCGGTCTGACCATCTCGTTCTCGACTCCAAATTTGAAGACGTGCCGAACGCAGTTGATCAGCGCGTTGATATACGTTCTCGAAAACCGGCCCGACTTTTCCATAGCGGCGCGGCATTCGAGCAACTTCTTTGGACCGAATTCGTCGGCGCGGAGACCGGGATAGAATCTCAGCGGGAACTCAAGTGCGGCTTTGAACCGTTCGAGCTGACCGGTCTGCTTGCCGTTTTTGACGTAGTAGTTGGCGCGCGCGTCGAAGAAAGCGACGGCGAGTTCGGCGACGGTTGGCTCGTCGTCTTTTGGTTTCGGATCGAGACCGGCTTGCAGTCTTGCCAGAAAAGCCTGGTAGGCGTTTTTTGCTTCCCGCGAGCCCCATTTCCCGAAATAGATTTTCTTCCGGTTGTAGTAGACGTAGGCGATATTCCGAGTTTTCCAGCGCCGTAATTGGGGCGTACGTTCCACCATCGACTCCAAAAAGTAAAATTGTATACATGTATCTACTTTTTCAAGTCGACTCAAGAGCCGTAATCAAATTAGCGAGAGCCGTCTCAACCGTAAAAACACGGCGTTTCGCTTAATGGAGCCTACCGGGATCGAACCGGCGACCTTCGGCTTGCAAAGCCGACGCTCTACCAATTGAGCTAAGGCCCCCTTCGCGTCCTTGCGCCGGGCGCGAAAGACGCGGTCATTCTATCGGAAAAATCGAGGGCGTCAAGAGCTCTTATTCAATCGCTCGAAACTTTGGCGAGACGTCGACGTTGGCTCCGTCCCACTTGCCTTTGAGCCCGACGTTTTTGAGCGACTTGCCGCTAAGTTGTTCAAGCCACTTTCTTAACGCGGCGGGGTTTTCGTAGAATTCCTCCTCGTAACCGTCGCGTTTCTGAACGATTCCCAGCCCCATTAGATCAGGTTCCGCGGAACGCGTCGTGTTGCCGACGAAAATTTCCAGTCCGTTGCCGTTTTGATTGAACCGTTCGCAGTTGACCGCCTCGTTGTTAATGACGAAGTTTCGATTCGGATGCGCGAAAATATCGTCGAAAAACGGATAAGTTTTGACGTAATCCTCGTTTCCAACGCGATCGGGGAATCGCTCCTTTACGAATTTCTCGTAACGTTCTTCCGACCAGGGAGAAAAGCTGAACGCCTGTTTGCAGCCGACCATCAAGTTGCCCTTGCAAAGATTGTCTTTTCCTCCATGAATTTGGATCGCGCCGAAGAATCCGCCCGACGTTCGATAGAAGACGTTGTCGAGCATAACGACGCCCGAGATGGAATCGTCAAGCCGAATTCCCGCCTGACCGCAGAGCGCGAAGGCGGAGCCGATATGCCGCCACAAGTTCTTTTCGATGACGATCCCCCTATAGGACGGGTCGCAGTAGATATCGATACCGGACTGATCGCTGTATTCGTAAACGCAAGAATGAACTTCGTTTCTGGCGACGTACATATCGTTTCCGTCGGTTCTCATCGCGTGGTGCGGGGAGTCGCACATCAAATTGTTCGTAATCGCGACGCCGCAGCCGTCGGCGTGAACCGCCGGCGCGTAAACCCTGTCGATCCTGCTGAAGTCGCTCACGAAATTGTTATGCATTAAATGCTTGCACGGAACCAGTTTGTCGCGGTCTCCGCCGGAAATTCGCAGACCGCAGGCGCCGATTTCCCGCATCCTCGAATTCAACGCGCCGCAACACGTTCCCCCCTTGATCGTCAGGACGTTGCCGCCGATCTGTTCGATCGCGCATTCGTCGACGTAACACCGCTCGCAATTGACGAATTTGCCAAACGACTCCCTCGTCAACTTGAAGGACAGTCCCTGGACGACGATATTGGCGCAATTCTCCAATTCGAGGAACAGCGAGGAGAAATCGTCGTATTCGACGTTCGCCGCGTTAAGGTTGGACGCCGTCTTGATGTTTTCAGGAGGGTAGAAATAGAGCAGTGCGTTCGTTCTGTCGACAAAATATTCGCCGGGCTTGTCGAGTTCTTCGAGCACGTTGACGAAATAATAGTCGAATTTTCCCGACGCGTCGCGATAGTCGAACGCGATTTGCTTCTTTTCTCTGTCGATCGACAAAACTTTGCGCAAATTCGCCGCCCATTCCCACTGGAAGAGACCGAACGCCCAGACGTCGTCGAACGATTTCCAGGAATCCGGTCTGTCGAAGTCATACGCGAAGGTCGTCGCGTCTTTATTGTCGGGCGTCTCGATTTTTTGACCGAATTTCAGTCGCTCGTCGCCTTCGTTCGGCCATTGCGCCAGCGTTTGCGATTCGCCCGCGACGTACAACGACGGGATGCAGTCGACCTTGTCGCCGATTCCGTAGCCGCGACGCGCCAGTCGACCGACGTCGGACACGCCCGCCGCTCGAAGATTGGACACGAATATTTTGCCGCGCGCCGATTCGGCGAAGCGTTCGACCGTCGCCGCCACGGTCGGCGACTTTTTGGCGGCGTCATCAAGAGTCGTGAAATTATCGAGGACGCGCCCCCCGGTCAGGACGACCTTGGCGTTCGACGCGGGACGAACGAGGACGTTTTCGACGCCGACAAGCTTGGCGGTTCGATCGACCTGATAGACTCCCCCGCGAAGCTCGACGATGGAAAGGAGGCGTTTGTTCTGATTTTGCGCGACGATTTCAAACGCGCGCGCGAGGGAGGCCACCGGCGCCGATTTCGCGCCGGTTCCGAGCGCGTCGTTTCCGTCGGGCGAAACGCGGACGACGATTTTATTCGCGGCGGCTTTCATTCGCGCGTCGAGTTTCTGACGCGTGTCGAGCGCGTCTTTTTCGATATTGCGAACGCGTTCGGCGGATTTTTCAAGTTGGCCGATTTTCGAGAATACCGCCGTCTCGTTCGGATACGCCAGCTTGATCGACCATGCGAGTTCTTTGGCTTTTTCCGCATGAGGTCTTGAATTCCTTTCGAGCGCGTCGAGCTTTCCGAGGACCGTTCCGTATCGGATCAGCTCCTCGTTGGAAGGATCTTTCGAGCCTTCGGAACCGTTCGGAGCGTCGTTCAGATATTTTTGCGCGAGATCGAAGATTCCCTGGGCCGCGTCCGAATATTTTTCTTCGAAAAGCGCCTTGTTCAGTTTGTAGTCGGCGATTTGTTTCTTCGCCGATTCTGGAAGATCCAGTTCGAGCGCTTCGTCCAGAATCGGCGCGTCGTCGACGTTCGCCGCGTTCGCGTCGGTTTTTCCCAACGCGTTCATCGCCTCGGCGAGCGTGAGTTCGTTGAGGGGACGCGCTCCGTTTCGCTCTTCGATTTCTTCTTGAGTAAGGGCGCGTTTCCAATACTCGACGTAATCGACGAACATTCTGTTCGATCCGACTCCAAACCCCGAGAAACCGACGCTTAACGGCTCGTCCTTCGCGACGACGTCGGCGACGATCGGGGCGGTTCCGACTTCTATTCCGTCCGCGTAAAGCCTGAGTTGTTTCACTTCTCCGTCGAACACGGCGAAGACGTAGCGCATAATTCCCGGCGGAAGGGCGACGTCGGACGTCGCCCCGAAAGCCCCTCCTTCTTTGCCGATTTGGAAGGTAAAACGGTTCGAGTTCCAATTGAAATAGAGCCGGAACCCTTCGGTCCAGCCGTTGCCGACCGAGAAGACCATGCCGAGATTGTCGCCGTTGCCGGGCTCCGAACCTTGTTCGATCAATTTGATCCTTGCGGCGACCGTAAAGGAACCGGTCGAGAGATCCGGCGTTTCGCCGAGAACGCGCTCGTCGCAAATCTCTTTTTGCACGACGACGATCGAATCCTGAGCGGCGCAAAAGTTTGAGGCGGACGGTTGCGAAGCGACCGTCGCGACGCATAGAGTCAGAAACGCGAAAAGCGACAGCGATCTTTTCATCGATGAATTCCTTGGCTAAAGGGGTGAGCGACGAACGCCGTTTTTGATCAAACCCGCGTCGGCGTCCGGATCCGACGAGCATTTTACACCGGCGGCGCGAAAGAATCAATAAGTTTTTCTGTGGAGAAAAAATGTCTTATCGGAAAGCGGGAGTCCCCCTTGCGGCGATTGTTTTAAGTAGTAGAATGAACGGGATTATTGAAAAATGGCGCGGCTTTGAATTCCGCGCGATCGAAACGTTCAATAAAAGGAATTTGGAAGTTTATAAAAAACAGCGGAACCGACCGGTCATTTCGCTAGTCGATTCCCAACCCGAGAGGTTTGAATTATGACGATCATGAACAAAGAAGAAAAACAGGCGATTATCGCGGATTATCGACGCGGGGATTCCGACACCGGCTCTCCCGAAGTCCAGGTCGCGATTTTGACCAGGAAAATCAACGCGCTTACCGAACACATGAAAGCCAATAAGAAAGACTTTTCGACTCGTCGCGGTCTCCTGCAAATGGTCAGTTCGCGCCGTCGTCTTCTGGACTATCTTAAGCGCAAAGATCAATCTCGTTACGTCGAATTAATCAAACGTCTGGGTCTCCGCAAGTGATTTACGCAAACGTCGCGCTCCTTTTTCCGGTAGGCGCGCGACGTTTTTCTTTTTTCGCGGGCTCGTCTTCTTTCGCTTCGTTTGCCGCCGCAATTCCCGAACGCGTCGCGCCGGTTCGGCGTATCCGCGCCCTTCGTAGTTTTGTCTCGGTTCCTTTGCGAAAACGCCGGACGTTTTCCCGTTCTTTTTTACGCGACGAAACGATCGCGAACGACGTTTCGATTTCAGACGCCTCGTCCGAAATCGCGACCGTCGCTCGAAAGGTTCGCCGCATTATGTCAGCGCCTCCCTGGACGAAGTAGGTTCCTTGGAGTTGGAAAGATAGATAGGTATTGCTTTGAAAACTAGAGTAGAAAAACAAATTGGCTCGGGCTTATTCTGGATCGAAACCGGCGAATGGGCGAAACAGGCGCACGGAAGTTGCGTGATCGGTTATAACGACAACGTCGTTTTGTGCGCGACGACGACCGCGCCCTGCAAGCCCGGTCAAGACTTCTTCCCTCTTACGTGCGATTATCGCGAACGCGTCGCGGCGGCGGGCAAATTTCCCGGCGGTTTCCTCAAGCGCGAGGGACGGCCCGGTCTGAAAGAAATTCTGACGGCGCGTTTGATCGACCGTCCAATCCGCCCCTTGTTCCCCAAAGGGTTTTACAACGACGTTCAAGTTTTTGCGAACGTTTTGGCGAGCGACCGCATGGTCGATCCCGACGTCGTCGCGATGAACGGTTGCTCCACGTGTCTGCAACTGAGTCCCGTTCCCTTTATGGGGCCGCTCGGTTCCGCGCGCATAGGTTACGTCGACGGCGAATACGTTCCGTTCCCGACGATCGAACAGCTCGAAAACAGCGAGCTTGACCTGGTCGTTTCCGGAAATTTGGAATCGGTGCTTATGATCGAGGGGTTCGCGCGCGAATTTCCGGAACCGAAGATGTTCGAAGCGATCATGACGGCGCACAAGTACGTGCGCGAGCTTTGCGAACTTCAGTTGGAAATCGTCGATCTCGTCAAGCCGGAAAAGGCGTCGTTCGAACCGCTGAACACGAAGCCGATGTACGACGCTCTTACGGAAAAGTATTACGACGAATTCCGCGCCGCCAAGAAGGCGGTCGGCAAACTTGCGCGCGCCGAAGCGTGCGACGCCGTCAAAGAGAAGGCGAGAGCCGAACTGGTCGTCGAAGCCGAAGAGGGTTCCGAAGAGCCTAATTTGTTTGGCGCCGACTACTTTGAAGTCGCGTTCAACGACTTCGTCGAGCGCGTCGTTCGCGATATTATTCTTTCGCAGGAGCGTCTTGACGGACGCGGAATCAAGGAAGTTCGTCCGATCGAATGCGCGGTCAACGTTCTTCCGCGCGTTCACGGCTCCGCGCTCTTCCAGCGCGGCGAAACGCAGGCGCTCATTACTGTCACGCTCGGAACTGCCAAAGACGAGCAGCGCGTCGAAGGTCTCTTCGACGAGTATTCCAAGCGCTTCATGCTCGACTACAATTTCCCCCCTTACTCCGTCGGCGAATGCAAGCCTTATCGCGGCACGGGTCGCCGCGAGTACGGACACGGCAATTTAGCCGAGCGCAGCGTCAAATCCGTCCTTCCGAATCCGGAAGAGTTTCCTTATACGATCCGAGTCATTTCCGATATTCTTGAGTCGAACGGCTCGAGTTCAATGGCGACCGTGTGCGGCGCCACGCTTGGTCTGATGTCGGCGGGCGTTCCGATCACAAATCCCGTGGCCGGTATTTCGATCGGTCTGGTCAAAGAGGAAGACGGACGTTGGATCACGATCACCGACATCATGGGCGACGAAGACCATTACGGCGATATGGACTTCAAAGTGGCGGGCACGCAAAACGGGGTGACGGGGATTCAGCTCGACCTCAAGACGAACGGGATTTCGAAAGAAATTATCGCGCAAACGCTTAAGCAGGCTCGCGAAGCGCGCATCGGCATTTTGCGCAAGATGCTTTCGGCCGCTCCTCGTCCCGCCGAGGAAATCTCCGAATTCGCGCCTCGTCTTTTGCGCGCGACGATCGATCCCGACAAGATCGGCTTGTTGATCGGACCGGGCGGCAAGACGATCCGCGCGATTCAGGACGGCACGGGCGCGAGCATCGAGATCGACAACGACGGCGTCGTGAGCGTCGCGTCGGTCGACCAGGCGAGCGCGGAAGCGGCGATGAAAGAAATCGCTCGTCTGACCGCGTCCGTGGAAATCGGCAAGACTTACGAAGGCGTCGTCACAAGCATTCAGAATTTCGGGGCGTTCATCGAAATTCTGCCCGGTCGCGACGGCTTGTGCCACATCAGCGAATTGTCCGACGAATACGTCGACAATATTCAGGCGTTCTGCAAAGTCGGCGACAAATTCGAAGTCAAGGTCATTGCGATCGACGATCAGAATCGCGTCAAGTTGAGCCGTCGCGCGGTTCTTAAAGAGCGCGGCGAAACGGATCGTCCCGAAGGCGCTCCGGAGGAGTCGGAAGAACGACCCGAGCGTCCGGAACGCGGCGAACGTCGCGAACGCCGCGAACGTCGCGAACGCTTCGACTGATTCGTTTCTTTGACCGCCGCGTCGGTCGTCGCAATCGTTCCGCGTTTGGCGAATCAGGCGCGGGGCGACGCTTTGGGACGGTCCGAACGTCATTCGGGACTACGAGGGATCGCAAGCCGCGTTGAGAAACGGCTCGCGATCTTTTTTTATAGGCGTCGCGAAGAGTTCTTTTTGGCGCTCTCTTTTTGTCCGGAACGACGCGCTTGTCGTTATATCGGTGGAACGGCAAAACGGAGACGCTTTGCGCCGTCTACGAATCGTGAGACGTTTTCGGAATAATTTCCGTCGGCAAGAGGACGCCTTCTCCGGACGGCGCCGAGGTCGTTACCAGAATTTTAGCTTGTTGAACGTCCTTTTGAAAACGCCCGGCTGTTCCGATTCTTCCGTCTCGTTTTCTTCTTTATCCGGCGCGAGCGCCGTCGACAGGGGGCGTTTGGGACGCGCGGCGAGGAGTTCGGAATCGTCGGGTATTTGTTCGGAGAGCATTTTTGACCAATATCCGTCCAGCATGAACAGCACGTCGAGACACCGGTCTTTGGAAACGCGGTATTCGGCGGTGTTGATGATCTTCATCAATTCGTTCTGTTCCGCGTCGGTGAACGCCAGCTTGTAGAGTTGGATTTCGTCGAGCCAGACGGAGCCGGAGCCGCAAAGTTCAAATCGGAGCGACAAATCTTCCAGACCGTCGAGAGGCAGACGATCGAACAGAACGACGTCGCGCAACCAGACGACGCCGTTTTCGGCGTCGTCTTGATTGAGATTTTGGGAGCGCTTCAACACCGCCGAACCGACCGACGCGCGCCTGCTGAAGGGTTTGCCCTCGTATCGCCCGACGAGACATACGTTTAACGGCAATTCAGAAACGCCCGTCGGTATTCCGAAGCTGATTTGAGCGCACAGTCTTCCCGCAGTCGGCGCCGCGAACGGCTGACAAACGATTCCGCCGACGTTTCCTTTCGACGCGACGCGCAAGCTGCGCCGACCGTCGTATACGATTTCGTCGTCCAGGACGATTTCAACGTCGCCGGGACCGAAAGCGCGCCATCCGGGAATCGGCGACTCGTCGGCGGGGTCGGTTGGAACGTCGTTTTCGGAAGCCGCGTTGGAAGTTTCGGTTTTTTTAAACGGGAACCGGTTGAATTTGGGCGGTTCGAGCCCGAACAAATTCGGTCGATCCGTCTTCTTTTCGTTCTGATCGTTTCTCGGATCGCGATCTCGGGAAACGTCTTCGATTTCGCTCCGCCCGTCCTCTCGCGAACTTTCTTCAAAGCCGCCGTTGCGCAACGGAATGGAGACTCCGGTTCTCGCGATTAACACGCGGTCGACAAAGTCCTGAACCGCTCGGTTTAAGCGGCCTTCCGAGCCGCAAATTTCGAAAGGTCGGGAAACGTCGATGGAGTCGATCGTCATCGTCGGATCGGCGACTCTGATAGCGACCAGGTCGTATGGGGACGCCGTGAAACTCCAGTCGAGAGCGTCGGCGTAAACTACCGGTTTTTCGTGTTTAACGCTTGCGAAGACGTCGAACGACGCGTTAGTCGGCTTCTTGACCGACAACTTCACTCCCAAATGGAACGGCGCCGCGTTCAACAGATAGATCCACGTTTCTTTTTCCGTCCGGTAGTAGCGCGCGATCAACGGCTGAATCGATTTTTCGTCGACCGAGTCCCTGACCGTTTTTTCGTCGTCGGCGCCGTTGATTTCGGATTTTGGCGTCCAGGTCTTAAACGCGGCGTTGGGAAGGTTTTTGAAGACGTAAATCCAGTCGCTCAACGTTTCTTCCTGCCCGAACGGGACGAGGTCGCCGCCGTCGAAGAAACACAGCGCGTCGTCGGCCGCAAGCGTTCGCGCAAATCGTCGTCGGTTTTCGTATCCGGAAGGATTCGCGCTTGTTTGAAGCTCGACGACCGTCGGATAAAACGGACTCGCCTCGTCAAATTGATGCAAAGGTTTCGCTTCCGATTGGTGGTAAAACAGGGTTCCCGCGCAGAGTTGACCCGCGTTAAACAAAGCGATGGAGTCCGGATCGTTCCAATCGTCCCTCAACGCCGTTTGAACGAAGGACGCGCATGGATCGACGATTTCCGGTCTGAGCAACGTGATGGCGCCGTCGCGTCCGGAGCCTGGAAGGTCGTCGGTCAGGTAATTGACCTGGGTTGTTTTGGAACGCGTTCTTTTTCCAGGTTCCGGCGAAAAACGCGCGGGGTCCAATCCGACGAGTCGGAGCGCCTCGCGCAGACGTTTCCCGTTTGTCAGGGAGGGATACAGCGTCGACTTGCAAACGGGACCGTCGAGAGCGCGCGTCGCGACCAGATACAGTCTGACGTCGGGTCGCGAACTCGCGATCGCGAGCCGGACTTGGCGATAAAAGCGGTAAAGCGCGTCGATACGCCATTCGATCCACTCGTTCAGACAGTTTTGGCGTATAAATTCCGCGCGGCGCCGGTATCGTTCGACGCCTTTGGCGAGCAGCAAATCTTGAACGCGGCGTTCGTTTCTGCCCGACAGAATATCCTGCAGACTTGTTTCGCGAACGAATCGCGCGATCGTTTCGTCGTCCATTCCGTAGTAGACGTCGTCGGGCAGGACGAGCCAGCCGTCGGCTCCGACGTCGAGCGCCAGCCCCTCGAAGCAGTCGTAAGAAGAACACTTGTTGACGAGTTCTTTGACGATTTCAAGGACTTCTTTCTGCACTTCCGGGTGCAAAATATTGTAATACGGTCCCGTTCCGTCTTCTTTCATTCTGACGTCGACGAGGCGCCGCCCTTCCGGACCGATCCATTCGACGCCTTCGAGCGCCGCCAGTTCTTCCTGGGAAACGGCGCGGAGTCTCGCGTCGGCTAATTTGGTTTCGAGCGCGGGTAGAGGCGCGTTTAAGTTGACGAGAGGGGTCAGTTTTTTGCCGTTGTTTTCAAATTGGGCGAGCGTCGCGGCTAAAACGTCTTTTCGGACGGGATCCCCGCCCGAGGGCAGGAAGATTCCGCCGTCGTACTTCGGAGAGGGATTCAATCGTCGACTCGGATACAGGGCGGAACCGTTGGAAACGACGGAAAGCATTGTCGAATCGACGTTTGAAGCCGTCATATAATATAGAATTCCGGAGACGGATTTCTCGAACGAGGTCCAATCTTCCGAACCGTTTAAACCAAACGGAGAAACTTTTTTCGAGGCGGAGAACTGTCTGCAGATATCGGGACTGGTAAACGCCAATCCGAACGTTCTTCCGAAGTTGGGGCTCGACGAGGCGTTCTCGATTGTACCCGCGCGGTAAATTCTGATTTGTCCGTAGGCGGCGGGCGTTTCCGACGACCGATTGGATATCAGTATTATGGGCGCGGACGTTCGAGGCCAAAACAGCGTCGTAAAGCGCGCGACCTCGTTGGTGCCCCTGTCGGACAGAGAGTCGGCGGAAGTCGCGAATCCCGTGTCGAAAGAATCGGGGAAGACTCCCCCCAAAGGTCCCTGTTCAACGATGCTGATTCCCAGTTTTTGCGGGAAATTAACGGGGTACTCGATTTCCAGAATATGAGGGACTCCGGGATTCGCGATAGGAACGGGGTAGGCTTCCCACGAAATCGCCGGTTCTTCCGTCGAACGATTGCGTTCCGACGCGGCTTTATTGGGTTCAAGTCTGAGAAAACGCGACTGCGGGGTCGCGAATTGAGCGAGTTCGTCGCCGTTAAACGGACGCGACGATCCGCTGCTCAGAGGTCTTTCCCATAAATTCTCGACGGCGCCCCAACTGTTCAGATCCAGGTTGCGAACAAAACTTTGAAAACGGTCTCGTTCCCAGCGACGCAAATAATACGCGTCTTCCGCGGAACGTCGCGAGACGTCGCCTCCTGTCAGGTTCGGCACAAATCCGAGCAGATTCCTGCCCAAGACGTTTCCGCCGCCCAAGACGTTTCCTCCGCCCAAAACGTTTCCGTTCGCGACTTTGCCGTTTGGAGTTTGTCCGAGCAAGACGCGCGAGTCGTCGGGATTAACGGGGTCCGCGTCGGATTCTTCTCCAAACGTTTTGGGGACGGATCGAGCGTTTCCGACGTTTAAGGCCTGGCGTTCCGAGCCGTTCGACGAGGTCGAACTGAAAAAGTTTGGAGCTTTCGCGCCTTTATTGTTCGGATGATAGAACGGAATGACGGGATGTTTTGAAAAGGCTTTGCGCCAATTCGGATTCGTCGGATCGATGGCGAGAAGCGATTCGACGCGCAGGTCTTCGATCGTCGGATTCTCGCTTCGATTCCCGCTTTCTCGCGGTCGCGACGAAACGACGATTCCCTGAATCGTTCTTTTGGCGAAGACGGTCGTTTCCGGTTTTCGCTTGACGGGATTGAGCGCGAAGGTCGCTTTAGAGGTTGGGTCGGGGACGCTCGTCAGTTCCAGCGTCGCTTCAAAAACCCCTTCGGTCTCGGGCGCGGGAAAAGAAAAAACGCAGCCCTCCGAAGTCGAGCCGTCGTTTCCGATCGACGCTTCCATGCGTTGCAACTCGACGGACGAAATCGTTTTACTGTCCGAGAAGAACGCGTCGTTCGCGCCGACCGTTTTTGCGTTGACGCTCAAGATCAGCTGGTTGGGGAGCTTTCTGGAAGGGGAGCGAGGAAGGGTCGTCAGGCGACTCATGTCGCCCGGATGAAAGACGGTCGTCTCGAGAGGAACGTCTTGCTTTGACGGGATCGCCTCAATTTTCAAGGGCAGTTCGTCGGCGGGGGCGCGGACGATTTCAATTCCGAAACCGTCTTGATCGAACGGCGCGCGAATCGCCGAGTCGACGAGTCGGTCGACGAACGCCGTTTTGACGATCGTTTTATTCTGTCGGCAATCGCGGAGGCTGATTTCCAGTCTCGAGTCTCGCGGAGCGACAATCGTCGCTTCAACTCCGCAAAAGGTCGTTTCGGCGCGAGTGCGCAACGCGAGCGCGTTTCTTGTCGAATCGGCGAAAAGAAAGTCCGTCGAACCGCTCGCCTTGGTTCCCAGCGGAACGAGGTCGGCAAATTGTCCGCGCGTCAATCTGATTTCGCCCTCCCATTTCGTCGGGGTCGAGGTCGAGACGGAAAAATCGACGCGAATCAGACCGGGGCGGAAAACGGCGCCGTCGGCGTCGGGAAGCGGCGACGGTCGAACCGCGTCGGTCGGCTCGAACGCGTTGAACGTTTGCGACGAAGCGACGCTCCCCATGCATATGAAGGAGAGCGCCATCGCAAGCGCTAAACGAACGCGCGCAATTCCACACACAGCTGACACGCCTCTTAATCATTTGCCGACAAGTACGATAAGGTTCGCGCGGATCCAATTTCCCGCGCGGGAATCGGCGTATCTTAACAAAAAGACTGAATCGGGTCCAGATCGGTTTTTTTATTTGGTTCGGGCGCCGGCGCGGAGAATTGACGCGCGGACTTCCTGAAAACGTCGAAGAGTCTTCGGCGCGCCTAGATTTCGGAAACGTCGGACGTTAAGCTCCGTTATGCTCCGAGCGAGACGGGAGAAACGGCGGCGCGTTGGATCGCGCGTTATTCTCCGAAGGAAAGAGCCTCGGCGATTTCCCAATCGCTTGCGTCGGAGTTTTTCTCGATCAAGTCGGAAATCTCGTCGCGCTGTTTTTTATCCGCGTTACGAATATCAATGATCAGTTCCTCGGCTGTTGTTGCTTTTACGTCCCCGACGACGGAAAAATTTATCCGCAACTCTCGCTATTTTTTCGTATTCCCTCATTTTTAACGCCGTTGACATATAATCCCTTGTTCCTTTCTCCATTTCCCGTTGACTTTGACTTTCTTCGCGGCGGCGTTGCTTTTTGACAAATTCTTCCGATTAGTCGTTTGAATTTCTACCGCGTGGACCGATCGCTCGACGTCTTCGCGGTAGACGTCAAGTCCGACCCTTCCTCCGTTGTCGGCGGGGGCGATCGTCTTTTGCAACTCGGGATAGGTTTTACTCGCGAGATTTTTACGCCTAAGACAATTTCAATCAACGGCTTGAGATTATTGGACGCGCTTACGACGGCGCCAAACGTAAGAACCTCGGCCGTCGCGAGATCGTCAAAAGGTTTGACGTTGTTCGACGCTATTTCGTCCATGAGTTCCGCTCCCTTCCTCCCCATGGCGCGGACGCTCGCCGAAACAGTCGACGTTTTAACAATTATCGCCGCTCAAACGTTCTTAATCATAATCAGTCGGGGATATCCTGTTCTTTGATGAACGTACCGCCCGACTTCCCGATAACCTTCTTTATGAAAATTGGCGAGACTGTATCGATTGTCGGGCGAGACGACCGATGTCAAGTATTTCGCGCCGCGCTCGACGAGCAGTTTTTCCAGTTCTCGAAAGAAAACGCGTTGGAAGCCGAGTCCGCGATAGCCGAGCGCGACTTGAATAAACTCGATATAACCGACGCGTCCGGAAACCGCGAAGTCTTCTTCCGGAATAAAAGGGCGAAAGCGTTCGAGTTCCGCCGCGCGATACGACGCGACCCCGCAACCGGCGAGCGTTCCGTCGGGCGCTTCGATTCCCAGCGCGAAACATTCGGGGCTCGAGAAGAGCGCGCGGTATTCGTCGTCCGTTTCGTCGATAATATACCAACTCGGATTCTTATCGGCTATGTCGGCGAGAATCGCCTTGCACATATCGAGACATTCTTGAGCGCGACTTGAATCGCAAACAACGGGGCAATAATCGCGAGGGAGAGACTTCATCTTTCGTTCGATAAAGAGACGGAAAAAGCGGACGCGCGGTTCGAGCCGACCGCGCGTCGTTTGGAAATT
The DNA here is from genome assembly GCA_947305735.1 of uncultured Planctomycetales bacterium. Taxonomy (GTDB): domain Bacteria; phylum Planctomycetota; class Planctomycetia; order Pirellulales; family Thermoguttaceae; genus RUG369. The sequence continues at coordinate 17,796 of CAMZEO010000036.1, forward strand.
GCGCCTGGACGTCGCCGTTCGCTTCCGTTCGCGGTCTGTCGGCGCGACGCGTTCAGACGACGGAAAGCGCCTGCTCAAGGTCGCCAATCAGGTCTTCGACGTCTTCCAGTCCGAGCGAGAGCCGAATCATGTCGGGACCGACGCCGCAGGCGACGAGCTCTTCGTCGGAGAGCTGACGGTGCGTCGCGTTGGCCGGGTGCAGGACGCAGGATCGCGCGTCGGCGACGTGCGTTTCGATCGCGGCGATTTGCAATTTCGCCATGAATTTTTCCGCCGCCGCGCGTCCTCCTTTAACGCCGAACGAGACGACGCCGCAGGAGCCGTTGGGCAAGTATTTTTGCGCGAGGGCGTAGTAGCGATTGCTCTTAAGACCGGGATAGTTGACCCACGCGACTTTGTCGTTCGCCTCGAGCCATTCGGCGACTTTTTGCCCGTTTTCCGAATGACGCTTCATGCGCAGATGAAGCGACTCGAGCCCGAGATTGAGCAGAAACGCGTTCATCGGCGACTGAATCGAGCCGAAATCGCGCATGAGCTGCGCGGTGCATTTGGTGATGAACGCGCCGCCCTGGCCGAATTTTTCCGTATAGACGATTCCGTGATAGCTTTCGTCCGGCGTGGTCAGGCCGGGGAACTTGTCTTTATGCGCGTCCCAATTGAAGTTTCCGGAGTCGACGATGCAGCCGCCCACGCCCGCGCCGTGCCCGTCCATATATTTCGTGGTCGAGTGCGTCACGATATCGCAGCCCCATTCGAACGGTCGGCAGTTGATCGGGGTCGGGAAGGTGTTGTCGACGATGAGCGGAACGCCGTGTTTGCGCGCGACTTTCGCAAAGCGTTCGATATCGAGCACGGCGAGCGCGGGGCTGGCGATCGTTTCGCCGAAGACCGCCTTGGTGTTCGGCTTGAACGCGGCGTCAAGTTCTTCTTCCGACGCGTCCGGCTGAACGAACGTGAAGTCGATTCCCATGCGGCGCATCGTCACGTTGAACAAGTTGAACGTGCCCCCGTAGATCGCGGACGAACTGACGACGTGATCCCCTTGCGACGCCACGTTGAACGTCGCGAAGAAGTTCGCCGCCTGACCGGACGAGGTAAGCATCGCGGCGGTTCCTCCTTCGAGCGCGGCGATTTTCGCGGCGACGTAGTCGTTGGTGGGGTTCTGCAGGCGCGTGTAGAAGTAGCCCGCGGCTTCAAGGTCGAACAACTTGCCCATCGCTTCGCTGGACTCGTAGCGGAAAGTGGTGCTTTGCACAATCGGGATTTGGCGCGGTTCGCCGTTGTTCGGTCGATACCCCGCCTGAACGCATTTCGTTCCAATATGTTGAGTCATCGTGTTCTCTCGAAAAAACAGTCGTTTAAAAAAAGACGTCAACGCGCGTTGAGAAAAAGTTGCGTTGGCGTCGTCGAGGCGTTATAATCGTTACGCAACGCGTTTCGCGCCGCGCGAATCGCGCCGTCAATTATACCAACGCAAGACGCCCTTAGAAAGGGGGTTTTTATGAAATTTCACATGTTGAAAAGCGCTCCGACGTTCGGCGCGTTGTTTTCCGCCGTCGTTCTGACCGCGTTTGCCGCTTACGGCTCCGAAGCGGAGATGAAAGAAATCGAAGCGCGCGCTGAAAAGATCGCGCCTATGCTTGCCGAAGCGCCGAATTTTGGCGCGCGAGCGAAAGGACGCGAAACCTGGAATCGACTCGCTCAATTGCCGAGCGCGAAGAGCGTGGTCAAGTCGGCGGAAGGCTTGCTCAAGCAGAAAAACCCGGATCTGCCCGAAGAACTCTACAAAGAGTACTATAAAAACGGCAATCGTTCGCGTTACCAAAACAAATACTCCGAGTTGACGCGCCGCGTCACGACCTTTACGCTCGCAGAAATGTTCGACAACCAGGGGCGTTTTCTCGACGCGTTGAACGACGCGATCGTTTGCCTTTGCGACCAGCCGTCGTGGGTTCTGCCCGCGCACGACAGGGACGCCGTGATTTACGATCAAAAGGAAATTTATTCCGATTTAGGTTCTACGGCCGCGTCCGGCAATTTGGCGATAGCGATCAATTTATTCGAAGACAGGTTGCCTCCCGAGACTGTCGAGCGCGCGAAGGCGGAAATTAAACGGCGCGTGTTGGATCCGTATCGCAAGGCGGTCGCCGAAAAACCCCTTTCGGGAATGTGGTGGGTTCGCACGACGAACAACTGGAGCGCCGTGTGTCACGCGGGCACGGTCGCTTCCGCGCTCAACGTCGCGGAGTCTCGCGAAGAGCGCGCGTTCTACCTCGCGGGGGCGGATTATTTTTCGGAAAAGTTCTTTATGAACGGCTTTACCGACGACGGTTACTGTTCCGAAGGAATGGGTTACTGGAACTACGGCGTCGGCAACTATATGCTTCTCGGCGCGTTGGCGCGCGTCGCCACGAACGGCGAACTCGACTTGTTCCGTTTTCCGAGAATGAGCGCCGTGCTCGATTACGCGCCGACCCTTGAAATTGACAAGGGCGTTTACGCCGCCTTTGCCGACTGCGCGATGAACGCGCGTCCAAACGCCGCGTATGTCGGATATTTAAGTCGACTGAAGCGCCGCGGTTACGAGACGTTTGAAACGGCGGGTCTCGGCTCGAATTTCGGCGTCGGCGACCCGATGAACGCGACCTCGTTTGGATTTGACGACGAAGTCGTTTTCGCCGAGAACGTCGGCGAGCCCAAGCCGTTTGTTTTGCCGATTCGAACGGAATTTCCCAACGCCGGCGTGATGATTTGCCGACCCGATCCGAGCGCGACGGGTCGTTATTTTGCCGTCGCGTTTAAAGGCGGACACAACGCCGAAATGCACAACCACAACGACGTCGGGTCGTATTCGCTCGCTCTTGGCGACAAGTCCGATTCGAAAGCGGACGACGCGTTTCTTAGCCGCGATCCCGGCGGAGAGACGTACACCGCGCGAACGTTCAGCTCGCGTCGTTACGAGGGCCAACTCCTGAATTCGTACGGACATCCGGTTCCGTTGATCGCCGGAAAGCTTCAGTCGCCCGGCGGAGATTGCAAGGGCGTTGTGGTCGAGAAGACGTTAAGCGACGAAAAGGACGTCTTTGTTATCGATTTCAAGTCGTGCTATCCCGTTCCGACGTTGCAGTCGCTGACGCGTCGGTTCGAATACGCGCGCGCGCGAGGCGAGGACGCGGGCAGTTTCGCAATTACCGATTCCGTCGCGTTTGAAGAAGGGAAGTCGGAAACTTTTGAGACGGCGATTATTACGTTCGAGAAATTCGAGGTTCGGGAGAACGACGGCGCTCTGACGATTAAATTCGCCGACGCTCGGGCCGACGTCTCCGCGACCGACGCAAGCGGCGCGAAACTCAACCTCGTCGCCGAAACGACGATCGTCGGCGAAAACGACGAGTCCGCGCGAAACAAGCCGACGAGAATCGCGTTGCGCGTCGACGGCCCCGTCAACTCGGCGATTGTGACGCAGACCTTTACCGTCGCGGAATAGACGACGCGGTCGCGCTTCTCGTCCCGTTTCCGCCGCCGTTATTCTTGACGGCGGCGGAATTTGGCGTTATCATGATATTTGGAGGCATTATTATGGGCGAAATCATCTCGGCTTCCCATGACGTCGCTTTTAAAGCGTTGTTTGTGCGCAATCCGGATATTCTCAAGGCGTTCCTCAACGACGCGCTCGATTTGAAACTTACGGATTCCGACTCCGTCAAAATTATGAGTTCGGAAGATATTCCCAACGCGGCGGACGGCAAGCTGAGTCGATTCGACGTTCACGTCAGGACGGCAAATCGACGCTACAACGTGGAAATGCAGGCAAGCAGGAGGGGATTCAGCCCGGATCGCGTCTTATATTATTGGAGCAAACTGTTCGGAGACGGGTTTGAATCGGGCGGCAAATACGAGAGACTTGATCAAACGTTCTCGGTGAACGTTCTTGGGTTTCCTTACTTTAAATGCAAAAATTACCATTCCTCGTTTTCCGTTCTGGAGGACGAGCGTTTCGAACGTCTGACGAACAAGTTGTCGATACATATCTTTGAATTGCCGAAAGTACCCGCGTCGCTGATACCCGGCGACCGCGCGCAGGATTGGATGGAAATTATCAAGGCGGACACGGAAGAAGCCTTGGAAACGATTGGAACGAGAACGGAGAATCCTATGATAACAAGAGCGATTGACGCGATTCATCGTTTAAACGCCGACGAAATCCTTCGCGAACAGA
>CAMZEO010000037.1 GCA_947305735.1 uncultured Planctomycetales bacterium
GATAATTTAACCGTAAACGATTGCGCCGACCGCGCGGAACTTGGTCGAGTCGCCGGGTCGTTCGCCGCCGAGAGCATCGCCGCGGCGATCGCCGATCGCGGCGAGGCGCGCGTGATATTCGCGGCCGCGCCGTCGCAAAACGAGACGCTCGACGCGCTTATGACGTCGCCGCTTGTCGACTGGACGAAAGTCGTCGCGTTGCATATGGACGAGTACGTCGGTTTGCCCGTCGGATCGACCGCGCGTTTTTCTTATTATCTGAAACGGCGTTGTTTCGATCGCGCGCCGTTCAAGGCGGTCTATTATCTCGACGAGGAAAAAGGCGCGAGCGTCGACGAAATGATCGAACGGTACGAAACGCTCGTCAACGACGGACCGATCGACGTCGTGTGCATGGGAATCGGCGAAAACGGTCACGTCGCGTTCAACGATCCTCCCGTCGCCGATTTCAACGATCTGAAGCTCGTTAAAATCGTCGAACTCGACGACGTCTGTCGTCAACAACAAGTCAACGACGGCTGCTTTCCGAACTTCGAGTCGACGCCGACTCGCGCGCTCACGTTGACGGTTCCGGCGCTCGCTCGCGGCGGCGTCCAGGTCTGCGCGGTTCCGGGCAAACTTAAAGCCGCCGCCGTCAAGAAGACGCTCGAAGACCCTGTTTCAACCGCGTGTCCCGCGACGATTCTGCGCGTGTTGACGCGCGCGCGTCTGTTCGTCGACGCCGACAGTTTCTCGCTCTGCGAGCTTCCGAAAACGGAATGAACGACGCGACGTTTAACGTCGACGATCGAAAGATCCGACGATGAAACGTCAAGTTAAAGTCACGGTAATCGACGGGAAACTCTATCTCGAGTCGCGGCGTCAATTTTGCGCCGATCCCAACTCGCGCGAACGTTAGCGTCGCGACGTCGAGCCGAATTCGTTTTTAGGCGCGCCGGAAACGCCGACCGTTTCCGGCGCGAAGGGTTGAACGCGCTCGTCAAGACAGACGCCGATCCCGGCGCGGTTGTCGGCGGTTCCAAATTTCCGCGTTGTTCGGAGGCGCGGGACGCGATCGCGCGACATACCCGCGAGGGTCTGCGGGGCGGCGCGATCATGAAAGGCCGGATGGAAGAAGAAAATACGACGATCGCCGTTCCGACGGAACGAGACCGGCGATCTTCAAAATCGAGAGAATTGATTGCGAGAAGGAATAAACGATGAACGACGTGATCAAAGCGATGATGGAACGCAGGAGCATTCGGAAATTCAAGCCGGATACGCCTCGAAAAGAAGACCTGGAACAGATTGTCGAAGCGGGGCTTTACGCCGCCAACGGCATGGGCAAACAAGCCGTGATTACCGTCGCGGTAACGAACAGGGAACTGCGCGACAAGCTTTCGGTCGCGAACCGCAAAATTGGCGGCTGGGACGAGGGATTCGATCCTTTCTACGGAGCCCCCGTCGTTCTGATCGTCCTCGCGGATAAGAACCGGTCGACTTGCGTTTACGACGGCAGCCTCGTCATGGGCAACATGATGCTGGCGGCTCATTCGCTCGGTCTTGGAAGCATTTGGATTCACCGGGCGAAAGAAGAATTTGAAACGCCCGAATACCAAAAACTGCTGAAGGATCTCGGCGTCGAGGGCGAATGGGAAGGCGTCGGACATTGCGCGGTCGGATATATCGACGGCGACGCGCCGATTGCCGCGCCAAGAAAGGAAGGCAGGGCGTTCTGGATCGAATAAGCGAAAGCGTCTTTCTTTGCGAAGAACCAAAAGGTCGAACGTCCCGTTATTATTCCGGCGGAACCGTCGAAAACGACGGATCGAGCCGCGTCTCCCAAAGTCGTTAATTTGCGCGAAGGAAATCGATTATCGCTTGACGTCTTATCGTTTCGCGCCCGATCATAGAAAGAAAACTGTTATGAGCGCCCAATCCCGTCGCAATTTTCTCAAATACGGCGCGCTTTCCGCCGCGTCGACCGTTTTTTTACCGCGCGACGTCTTCGCGACTTACGAAGAAACGACCGAAGCGCGGGGTAACGACGTCGTCTTGCGCTGCTGCGTCATGAGCGACGTTCACTTCAACGGCAATCCCGAGTCCAAGGAGACGGAACGTTTTAAACGAGCAATTAAGTTCATGTACGACTACTGTTCCGAACAGGCGTATAGGAATTTCGACGCGCTCGTGGTCGTCGGGGATATGTCGAATCATGGAACCGAGCCGGAGCTGACGTTGTTCAAAGAGACGATGGACGCCGCGCTCAAGCCGGGAACGCGGAAGTTTCTGTGCATGGGCAACCACGAATTTTACGGCGGCAATCAGGAATACTGGAAGTCGGTTTTCGGCGTCGAACCGAATCGGCGTTACGAAGCGAACGGGTACCGCTTTATCGCGCTTTCGCCCGAAAAAGGCACGATGAAAGACGGGGATTATCTTTACGTCGTCGATTATCTTGAAAAGGAACTCAAAGAGGCGGCCGCGGCCGATCCCGACAAGCCGATCTTCGTTTTCCAGCACTATCCCGTCTCCCCGACCGTCTACGGCGGACGCGGATACGACGACTGGGGCGCCGAAGATCTCTTCGACACGCTCCAAAAGTATCCGAAGGTCGTCGATTTCTCGGGGCATACGCACTATCCGATCAACGATCCGCGATGCGCCTGGCAAGGTTGCTTTTCAGCGTTTGGGACGGGGACGCTCAGCTATATTTGTCACGGACACGAAGGGCGCAAGTTCCAGGACTATCTTCCGGACGACGGCAAATACGCGCAGTTCTACGTCATGGAAATTCGACGCGACAACTCCGTCACGCTCAAGCCGTACGACCTGACGACGAACTCGTTCTTTGATCTTGTCTATTTCGTCGCCAAGCCCGGCGCGGTCGCCGATTACGTCTACACCGATCAACGTTATTTCAATACCGCCAAGCCGACGTGGCGCGAGGGAACGACCCCGACCGTCGACGTTAAAGACTCTTATTCCGCCGTCGTCGAGTTCAAACAGGCGTATTGCAAAGACGTCTGCGTCGGGTATCGAGTCGACCTCGAGCGCAAAAACGCGAAGAAACCCGATTGGGAAAGCGCGGGGGCCCATTATTTCTGGTCGGAATATTACTTGCGCGACATGCCCGAGACGGCGCGAGGAACTATTTCCGATCTGGACGGCGGGTACGACTATCGCGGTACGGTTACGGCGCTCAACCCGTTCATGCGCGAGAGCGACGAAACGCTTCCCGTCGAGTTCAAAACGCCCGTCGATCCCGGCGAGCCCGACGATAAAGACGCGCCGAAGCCGAACGCGAACTTTATCGACGTTCGCGTCGTCGACGGTAAAGTCGTCAACGCGCCCGTCAACGGCTGGGACGAACAGCTCGTTTTGGAAACGCGCGGCGAGCCGAAAATCGTCGAGGACGCCGCGTTTGGTTCCGTCATGGCGTTTGCAGACGGCAAAGGGTATTACAAAATTCCGACGACCAAAGAGGATCTGAAGAAGCTGCGTCGCGCGACGATCGCCGCGAAATTTATGATCGACCCGTCGTCGACGGCGACGGATCCGACGATTTTCAGCAGCACGCAACTTGGCGGACTCGGACTCAGTTACGACGCCGAGGAAAAGAAAGCGCAGCTTTGGGTCGCCGTGAACGGAGGTTACGTCGTTCTGCGCGCGCCGATCGAACCGGGCAAATATTACGAGGCGTACGGGACGTACGACGGCAAGGCGGTCGTTTTCTATATCGACGGCAAAGAGGTCGCGCGTCAGGAGGCGGTTGGAATTCTGACGCATACGCAAAACGAAGCCGCGCGCGGCTTTGTCGTCGGCGGCGATATCTCCGAACGCGGCGACTGCGAAACGCCGATGAAAGGAACGATCGTTTACGCGAGGGTTTACACGTGGGGTTTAAAGCCCGAACAGGTCGCCAATTTGTGCGAAGAGAACTGATCGACGTTTGACTCGGATAGAAAGAGAAGGCCATGAATACTCATTCCCGTCGTAATTTCCTCAAATTCGGCGCGTTTTCCGCCGCGTCGACCGTCTTTTTGCCGCGCGATTTATTCGCGAACTATGAAGAAACGACCGAAGCGCGGGGAAACGACGTCGTGTTGCGCTGTTGCGTCATGAGCGACGTCCATTTCGACGGTCAGCCCGACTCCAAGGAGGTTTCGCGTTTTAAGCGCGCGATCGAGTTCATGTACGAATACTCCGCTCAACAGCCGTACAAGAACTTCGACGCGCTTGTCGTGGTCGGCGATATGTCCAATCACGGAAACGAGCAAGAGCTGACGATGTTCAAAAAGGTCATGGACGCCGCGGTTAAGCCGGGAACGCAAAAATTCCTTTGCATGGGCAACCACGAGTTCTACGGCGGAAATCAGCAATTCTGGCAGTCGATCTTTGGCGTCGAGCCGAACCGCCGCTACGAGGCCAACGGATTCAACTTCTTTGCCATCTCCCCGGAAAAGGGGACGATGAAAGACGGCGACTACCTCTATATGGCCGACTGGCTCGACAAAGAGCTCGCCAAGGTCTATAAGGAAGACAAAGACAAGCCGATTTTCGTCTTTCAGCACTATCCCGTTTCGCCGACCGTTTACGGCGGACGCGGCTACGACGACTGGGGCGCCGACGACCTGTTCGATATTTTGCAAAAGTATCCGAACGTCGTGAATTTCTCGGGCCACACGCACTATCCGATCAACGATCCGCGTTGCGCGTGGCAGGGCTGTTTTTCCGCGTTCGGAACGGGGACGCTCAGCTATTTGTGTCACGGACACGAAGGAAACAGGTTCCAAAAGTATTTCGCCGACGACCAGAACCATGGTCAGTTCTACGTTATGGAAGTCCGTCGCGACAATTCGGTTACGCTTAAACCGTACGACTTGACGACCGACTCGTTCTTCGACGTCGTCTATTTCGTCGCCAAGCCCGGCGCGATCGACGACTACGTCTACACCGACAAGCGCTACTCGACGTCCGAAAAGCCGACCTGGCGCGAGGGAACGGTTCCAAAATTTTCCCTCGTCGAAGCCTACGCCGCTACGATCGAATTTAAGCAGGCGTATTGCAAAGACGTCGTCGCGGGGTATCGGCTCGACCTTGAGCGACCTGATTCGAATAACGACGACTGGGAATTCGCGGGCTCGTACTGGTTCTGGTCGCAATATTACTTGCGCGATATGCCCGAGAACGCGCGCGTCGAATTGACCGATCTCGAGCCGAATACCGACTATAGCTGCCGGATTACCGCGCTCAATCCGTTTATGCGCGAGAGCGACGAAACAATCGCGCTGAGATTCAAGACGCCCGACGATCCGAACCGCTCGCCCGAAAGAGACGCGCCCAAGCCGAACCCCGACTGCTACGATATCCGCGTCGAAAACGGCGAAGTCGTCAACAAGCCGACGAACAAACGGGAGAAACAACTGGTTCTGGAAAAGCGCGGCGAGCCGAAGATCGTCGAAGAAGCGGCGCTCGGCGGCGCGTCGGTCGTCGCGTTTTTCGGAAAAGACGCTTACGTCTCCCCGACGCCCGAAGAGTTCCTTAAAACGCTGCGTCGAGCGACGATCGCCGCGAAATTCAGGCTTGACGAAAACGCCGAAGGACCATGCGCCGTCTTTGGCAACACCGACGCGGGCGGAATCGAATTGAGTTGCAACGCGACGGACAAAGTTCTAAGACTATGGGTTAGCGTTAACGGAATCTATACGGTTCTGGAAACGCCGATCGAATTGGGACGGTATTATCAGGCGTTTGGAACATACGACGGCAAAAACGCCGTTTTGTACCTGGCCGGCGAAGAAGTCGCGAGGAAAGCGGCGCCTGGAATGTTGACGCATCCGGTCGACAAGACGGCGCGCGCGTTTGTTCTCGGCGGCGATATCTGCAGCGGCATGCGTACGGAAGCGCGTTTCAACGGAAAAATCGAATCCGCGAAGCTCTATTCGTGGGCGCTCAAGCCCGAACAAGTCGCCAATTGGAGCAAATAATTAGAGGTTGCGCATGGCGCGAAGCTTCGGTCGAGCGTCGGACGTTGCAAGAAATGAAAAAATCCCGAGCCGAAACTCGGGATTTTTGACTTTTTGATCGGGGGGAAAAGGCGTCCCCCCAGAAGAAAACAGACTCCGACGCGAGACCAGACGCGCCGAATCAGTCTTTTCGATGGCGAATCTTGGATCGCATTCGTCTCTTTTTTCTTCCGAGCTTACGTCGCCCTTTTCCAGTTTTCTTTGTTCCCACGATACTCTCCGTCTATGACAGTTTATCCGCGTCGACCTCCGCAAAAAACGTTCCGGCGTTTATCCGGCGGACGACCAACCTATGTTTATGAAACGCCGATTTCGCCGCGTCGGCGAGCCGCGCGACGAGACCGGATGAAATCGAACCGATCGAGCCGTAAAACAATTTACAGCGTCCCATAGTATAGCGCTCCTTTCCCGATTGAAAAGGGGGCGCGAGCATTTTTTTCCACTTGCCTTACGAATCGGGACGTTCTATCGCTCCTCGAGTTTTTCGCGCGTTAGCGCTTCTTTGATTTTCAGCGCGATCGCTCGCGCGAGCGGCGGCGGAACCGAATTGCCGATTTGCCGATGTTGATCCAGATCTTTGACCGAGCCCGACCGACCGCGAATCGGTCCTCTTAAAACATAGGAGTCGGGGTAGCCGTGAATTCTCATGCATTCCCTCGGCGTCAAATAGCGGTCCTCGATCGGATGAAAAAAGATTTCCCCTCCGCGAAGCGTGTTCGATGGTTTGAATCGGCTTAGTCTCAAGAACTTCGTCGTGTCCTTCTTCGTAAGGTTGCCCAACAGTTCGGCGGGCAGTCCCGTCTGGGAAGAGAGGTGCTCTCCTTCGGGCACGAAATGAATTCGCTCCCGATCGCGTTCCGGCGTGACGTCGTAATGACCGTCGTCCGGAATCTCTCGTCCGTCGCGCTTGAGGACGGGCGATCCTAAGCCTTCCAGAACGTCGCCGACCGCGACGCGCGGCTTCGTCGGAAAAAGTCCGTTCAGCCGAATCGGATCGTCATGCGTCGGCTCGGGAAATTCAAACGCGTTGGGGGGCGGCATGGCGACGATAAAGACGCGGCGACGCGTTTGAGCCACCCCGTAATCCGCCGCGAGCAACGTTCGCCATTTGCAGGAGTAGCCAAGTTCCTCAAGCTCGGAGACGAACGACCGAAAGACGCCGCCGCGCTCGCCGGAAAGATCTTTGGCGGATAAAAGTCCCTTAACCTGTTCCATTAAGATCGCTTTGGGACGAAACGTTTCCGCGTATCGTATCATTTGGAAGAGCAAAAGCCCGCGCTCGTCCTCGAGCGCTCGTTGTTTTCCAATTTGGGAAAACGCCTGACAGGGAGGACCTCCGAACAACAAATCCAGCTCGCCCGTCTCCATCTTAAGCGTTTTCAACATTTCGGCGGGGGAAAACGAGCGGACGTCCCCTTCAAACACGAGAGTCTTTCGTTTTTCCCGTTTAATGTTTTCTCGGAGCGTTTCGCAACAGTGTTTGTCGAGTTCCGCGGCCGCGCGGACGTCAAACCCCGCTTGTAAAACGCCGACGTCCATGCCGCCGGCGCCGCTGAAAAGAGAAATCGCGGAAAGCTTCTTCATTCTCTCGCTCCGTTCGCTTAAACGCGAGGTTCGACCGGTCAAAACCGGCGGAACGCCGACGTCATACAAAAAGACCCGATCTTGCGCGGATCGGGTCTTTGCTATTTCAAACCGCTTTTAATCGGCTCGATTCGTCTCACGCGGCGGGGGTGTTCTTCTGGAGAACGCCGGCTTCGACGAGCTTGTCGATAAGCTGCTGCATGCTGTTGAACATGGACAGGAAGCCTTGAGGCGGCATGATGACTCGTTCGGACGGTTCCGGAGTGGGAGCGGCGCCGTCGGCGCCCGGCTGAAGCGTGACGAAGTCGAAGCGAACCATGTTGCCGGCGAAATGAATCTGACCGACGCCGTCGGCGTAAATTTCTTTTTTCATCGATGGTAAACCTTGTTTCAATAGGTTAAGTAAAGTCTGCGCCAAAACGCGGCGCTTGCGCTTGCGCCCCAACGTGGACGCGATTCCATATTTCATAGTGTCGAGCCGCGTCTCGCCGACGCGCGTCGCGCGCTCCGCGACTTTGCTAAAGTATACTATTTGAGCTATTCGTAAAAGGGCAATTTGCGAATTTTGAGAATAATTTGTAAAAATTTCCCAAATTTCCTTATTTTTTCTCCAAAAGATACTCCGCGCCTTTTGTTTTTCGGCGGAAATCAAAAAATTATAGTCGTTTTTACGCATTTATGGTAAAAACGTTTTATTGAACGGAACTTTTGCGGAAAAACGTCGTTTTAAGCGCGACGAGGGGGCGCGATTTCGCGATTCCGTTGGAATTGGCGTCGCCTCGTTCAATCCTCGTCTTTCAATAACGATGAAAACGAATTGCTCGACGGCGTTGGAAAATTCGGCGCGCGTCCGTTAATCGAGCGTTTTTCATATATCGTCTTAATCGTTTCCGGACGCGTTTTATGAAATACCGGGGCGACGCGGCGCGACGCCCGATTTTTGCGCGAGAAGTTGAAAAGAACGCGAAAAACGGTACGATAGAGGGCGCGGACGTCGACGATTTGCGTCGACGTCCGCTTGGGAACGATCGTCAACCATCTCAAAACCCCGAGAGATTATGATTATGGACGTTTTGTTGAAAACGGCGATTGTTGGAGAAGAAACGTTTAGTATTCCGATGATTCTCGAATTGGCGATGATTGTCGTCTTTGCCGTCGCGTCGGTGATCGCTTTTTTGTTTCACAGTCCGCTGGCTCGTCATTCTTATGAAAGCTCTCTGAATAAAGCGAGCGCGAAAAGGGCGAACGACTACGCTTCGCTTGCCGCTTTTCCGCGCCGCGTTCCTTGCTGCAAAGAGACGGAGATCCGCTGTCTTTCTTTAGAAAAAGTATTTCTCGAAGAGAAACTCGCCGAAAGGTTTGTCGACGCGTTTGTCAGGCGCTTCTCCAGCGAATCAAACGCCGCGCCGCTTCTGAAATGCGACTGGCATTACGATTCCAGAGAGCTGGTTCGCGTCGTTCTCGCCGTCGAACAAATCGAGCCGAAAGACCTGACGTCGGCGATCGCCGTCGTCGTCGCCGACTGGGGGGCGTCGATCACAATTTCCGTTCGTTGGTCGCGTTGGTCGCTGAGTCGAATTGACAAAAGCGAGACGACTCGTTTTCGAGAACTCAAATTGACTCAAACTGAAGACGTCGGCAAAAAAGGCAAGGCGGCGCAACCCGAGGACGAAGTCGGGAAGAAAGCGGAACGTTTGGCGTTGATCGCGTCGAAAATCGTCCTTGAGGTCGTCGACGAACTAAGAGACGATCCCGGCGCGGTCTTGAAACGCGAACTGTTCCTCGGACTGTAAGCGCGACGGATTCGCGAGTTTTTGTTCCCCGTTCGCGAGACCGACGCGAGCGACAAAACTCCTTTGACGAGATTCCGCGTTAAGTCTCTTGTTGAAAAAACCGAACGCTGACAAAGAAAAAACGACGTTATGATCTTTTTAACAGAATTGGCGAATTTCGCGACCTTTGCGACCGACTCCAACTTTTCCCGTCTGGACGTGATACTTCTCGTCTCGTTTGTCGCGTTTGTCTATATTATGGGGCGCTTCGAAAACAAAACTGAAGGAGAGCGCGTCGTCGATTTCTGTTGTCAAGAAAAAAATGTAGCGATTAAGAGAAAATTCTCGACATATGACGAATTGCCCGAATTTGAAAATTCCGTTCCCCTCGACCGAGAGAAAGAAATCGGGTTCGTCCGCTTGGAAAAAGTAATTTCTGCGAAAGAAGTCGCCGACGAAATTGTCAAGGGGTTATCCCCCAGGTTAAACGGCGCGACGCTCATGAAAGGGGAACGACATCGAGACGCTTTTGAGCGAGTCTTTCACAAAAACGCTTCGGACGACGGTTGGCGCGAAAAAGGCGCCAACGCCGTTCGCGTCATTCTTGCCGTCGACAAAGTCAAGGACGAAACCGGGTCGGACTTCAAATTAGCGATCGCGTCCGTAGTCGTCTCGGACTGGCTGACGTCGGTTATGATTTCCGTCCGCTGGTCTTGCTGGTCGTTAAACCGCTTTACAGAAAGCCGGAACGACAAAAAAAGAAACGAAGCGATTGTGGCGGCGGAAAGCGACGATTTGTTCGACGATACGAACTGCGCGTCGCCGATTATCGCGAACGCGCCGGAAGAAAAAGCGGAACAGTTGGCGCGACAGGCGTTGAAAACCGTTTTGAATCTTGTCGAAAGAATCGACAAGAACAAAATAAAACGAACGGTAAAAAACTTTCGTTTTGATCGTCGCAATGACGACTCTTATGTCGGTATAACGATCTCGTCGTTTATGCGTCAAGATAAACGCGGCGCTTCCCGTCCTCGAGACGCCGATAGTTTTCGCGATTTCGTCGACGTTAATTTCGCAAGGTCGAACCGCGCGTTGGATTCCGATTCTTCGCCGCAAAAAGGCGCTTTTATTTAAAATATCCGCAGTTTATAATAAGTAGCGTTGTCGGGCGTTATTTTGGCGCTTCTTCAATTTCACGCTTCGTCGCCTTGATATGGGAGCATTGGTCATGATTCGATATGCGTTTCGCCCTTTGTCGACGTCGGTCGTTTTGACGACGCTCGTGTTTCTCGCCGCGTTTTCTTTCGCGCCCCGTTCGCGCGCGTCGGGCGAAGACAAGACGCCCGTTATGAACGATCGCTGGTTTTACGCTTCCTTCGGACTGGGTTCCGACGCGGACGCGGACGAGATCGTCGCGTTGATCGAGCGCGCGTCGTCGGTCAACATGAACGGAATGTTGTGGTCGGTCGGCTGGGATTCGGCGGATCTTTGGTCGGACGAGCAAATCGCTAGGTTGGAAAAAGTCAAAGCCGCCGCCAAAAGTGGAAACGTCGAAATTATCCCGATTCTCTGGTCGATCGGGTACGGCTCGATGATCGGCAGGGACCCGAATCTTGCCGAAGGGCTTCCGATAACGGGACTCCCAATGAAGGTCGTCGGCGATCGCGCCGCGTTCGAGCCGGAAGAAGTCGTCGTCGAGAACGGCGACATGGAGACTTGGAACGGGGAGCGGCTTCCAATTAAAGGGTTTTACGATTCCGGCGTTTCGTCTCGCGACGAAACGGTCGCGCGGGGGGGCGAAAGCTCTCTTCGATTTGAGAACGTCGATTCGGACGAACACGGGCACGGGCGCGTCATGTACGAGCTTGATCTTAAGCCCGGCAGAATCTACCGCGCGTCCGCCTGGATCAAAGCCGAACGGGTCGTCGGGCGCGTTCTGATTCAAGCGTATTCTTTGGACGGCGATTCTCTCGCGAACGGAAACCTAGACGTTTCGCGCGACGAGGACGGCTCCCGAACTTGCGACTGGACTCAAATTCAGACGTCGTTCCGCGTTCCCGAGGACGGAAAAATTCGCGTTTACGCCGGAATCTGGGGCGGAAAGGGCGGCAAATTCTGGATCGACGACGTTCAGGTCGAACCGCTCGGGCTGGTCAATCCTCTTCAACGCGACGGAACCCCGATCGTCGTCAAGAGCGCCGACGGCAAAACGACTTACGACCAAGGCAAGGACTGGACGCTTCCCGAATTCCGCGTTCAGCCCTGGCGTCCCGACTCCGAAAGTCAAAAACTGATGATTCCCGAAGGAAGCGCGATCAAAGACGGCGACGCGTTGCTCGTCGATTTCTACTATCCGCCCCTCGTCGGCGCTCCTCAAATTGGAACGTGCATGTCGGAACCGAAAGTATACGAGTACTTCGAAAAATCCGCCGAGGCGGTCTCGAAATTGTTGAATCCGCAAAAGTGGTTCCTGAGCATGGACGAAATCCGTTGCGCGGGAACGTGCAAAGCGTGCAAGGAACGAGGGATCTCTCTGGCGGCGATTCTCGCCGACTGCGTCGCGAAACAACGCGCGATTATCAAAAAAGTTCGGCCCGACGCCGACGTCTATATCTGGTCGGATATGCTCGATCCAAACCACAACGCGCATGACAATTACTACGTCTGCGAAGGCGACTATACGGGCGTCTGGGATCTGATTCCCAAGGATCTCGTGATCAGTTGCTGGTATTACGAACGGCGCGAACTGAGCTTGAAGTTTTTCTCGGATCTCGGATTCCGCACTCAAGGCGCCGCGTATTACGACGTCGACGACCTTTCCACCTGCGAAGACTGGTTCGACGCATGCAAACGAACGCCGAATTGCGTCGGAATTATGTACACGACCTGGCAAAACAAGTACGATCTTATGGAAGGGTTTGGCAAGTTGGTCGATCCGAATCGATCTTCCAAAGAATAATTCGACGTTTCGTTTCCAGTTAGAAAGTTATGGCAATGAAAAAGTTACGCGCTTTATTATGGACTCTCGCGGTCGTCGTCGCGGTTGCCGCCCCGGCGGGCGCGCAAAACGCGCCGATCGCGATTTACGACGGAGACGCGCCTCTCGAATCGATTCGCGCCCAGGGCGTCGAGATGAAACGTCTTGACGACGGCTCGCTCCAGATTAACAACGGAGTCGACGACCGTTGGCCGGGCGTTCACTTTGAGGGATATTGGAACCTCGAGGCGTATTCCGCGATCGAAGTCTCGTTGCAATCGACTTGCGACAAGGAATTTACGCTCTATTTTCGCATGGACTCCAAAGGCGTCGACGTCAAGACGCTCGACGGGGCGACCACGTTGAGCGTCAAACTCGCGCCGGGCGAAAAGAAAGTTTGGAGAATCGAGTTGCCGCAGTCTCTCAACGCGGAAACGCGTCAAAAGCTCTTCGCGATGCGCGGCAAGCCGGGCGGAATTAAAACCGACTCCTATTCGGTCGACAAGGGCGCCAAATACAATCGGCGCGAAATCGTCGCGTTTCGCCCCTTCGTCAATCAAAACAAAGAGCGGAACTCGTGGAAACTTATCTCCATCGTCGCGCTTCCCGAAACGGAGCCTACTCCCGAGTACCTGAGATGGACGCCCGACGAGTTCTTTCCGATGATCGACGAGTTCGGACAGTTCATGCATAAAGATTGGCCCGGCAAGACGCGTTCGCTTGAAGAACTCCGCGCGCAAATCGAAATTGAAGACGCCGATCTCGCCGCCAATCAGCCGACCGAGTTCGACAAGTACGGCGGTTGGGAAAACGGACCGAAACTCGAAGCGACAGGTTCGTTTAGAACGGAAAAAATCGACGGATTCTGGTATCTCGTCGACCCCGACGGCCGTCTGTTCTGGTCGAACGGCGTCGATTGCGTCGGACATTCGAACGCGGTCACGCCCGTGTCGGAACGCGAGTTCTATTTCTGCGACGCGATTCCGACGAAGCCCGATCCGAACAACAAGTTGTCGCGTTTCCTTGGGAAAAGCTCCAACTCGGTCAATAATTTTTACGCCGATTACGGCGAGTTCTGGACGTTCAACTTTTCCGCGTCGAACCTCTACTTGAAATACGGCGACGACTGGGAGGAACGAGAAAAGGATTCGGTCAAGCGTCGGCTGCGAAGCTGGGGGCTCAACACGATCGGAAACTGGTCGAATATGAATATCGTTCGTTACGCGAAAACGCCTTACGTCGCGACGGTCAATTCGAACTCGAGAAAGATTGAAGGAAGCTCCGGATACTGGGGCAAATTCGTCGATCCCTTCGACCCCGGCTTCAAGCCGAGCGTCGTCAAGTCGATCGAAAACAATAAGGACGCCGCGAACGATCCGTATTGCGTCGGATTCTTCGTCGACAACGAGATCAGCTGGGGCGAGGCGGGCTCCTTGACTCGCGCCGCGCTGTCGTCGCCCAAAGACCAGCCGGTCAAACAGGCTTGCGTCGCATGGCTCAAAGGGAAGTATGAAACGATCGACAAGTTAAACGCCGCGTGGAACGTCGAACTCGCGAGTTGGGACGCCCTTGCGGACGAACCGTTTGAAACGCCGAAAAACGCCGCCGCAAACTCTGATATCGACGCGTTTTACACCGTGATTTGCGAAAAGTATTTCGAGGGAATCCGCGACGCCGTCCGCGAGCGGGCGCCCGGCAAGCTGTACCTCGGCTGTCGATTTGCCTGGACGAACGATCTTGCCAAAGCCGCCGCCCAGAAATATTGCGACGTCGTAAGTTACAACTTCTATAAGAATGAAGTCGGCGACTTCAAACCGGTCGAAGGCGAGGACAAGCCCGTCATGATCGGCGAGTTCCATTTCGGCGCGCTTGATCGCGGGATGTTCCACGAGGGGCTCGGGCCTCGCGCGGATCAGAACGCGCGCGCCGAGGCTTACGAGACTTACGTCAAGAGCGCGCTCGGCAATCCCTGGATCGTCGGCGCCCACTGGTTCCAGTACGGCGACCAGCCGACGACCGGTCGGTTCGACGGTGAAAACTACCAGATCGGGCTCGTCGACGTATGCGACCGGCCTTACGTCGAAACGATCGACGCCGTTCGACGCGTCGGATACAATATGTACCGGATTCGCCGGGACGCGTCGGCGATTCGCCGATAATTTGCGTTCCGAAAATTGACGGGCGCGTCGCGTTGATTGACGCGTCGCGTTTTCTGGAAACATATCGCCATGAAACAAACTGTTTTTTTTGTCGCTCTTTTACTGACGTCGGCGACGTTCGCGGCGGAGGGCGACCTGCTCGACGTCCGCGAAACCCGGAACGACGTTATTAATGTGATTTTCGACACGGATATTGGGGGCGATATCGACGACGCGTTCGCGCTGGCGACGATTCACCGCTTTGCCGATCGCGGAGTCTGCAATCTTTTGGGCGTGACGCTTACGAACGAAAATCCCAACGTCGCGCCCTTTGTCGCGGCGGAAAACGCGCTCTACGGTCGTCCGGACGTTCCCGTCGGCGTTCCAAAAAAGGCGGCGAGAAACACGGATCGGTACCTTTCGGCGACGCTCGCGCAAAAAAACGCGGACGGTTCTCCGGAGTTTCCCGTGCCGGAAGAGGCGGTTCCGCTCTTGCGACGACTCCTTGCGAACGCGTCCGACAAGTCGGTCGTTATGATTCAAGTCGGTTTCTCGACGAATCTTGCGTCGTTGCTGGATTCGTCGGGCGACGGCGTTTCGCCGCTGTCGGGTAAAGAGCTCGTCGCGCGAAAAGTCAGACTGACGTCGGTTATGGGCGGATCGTTCGCGCCCGATCCTTCGGCAAAATATTACGTCGAACTTGCCGAATGGAATATCAAAAACGACGTTCCCGCCGCGCGCAAACTTGTCAAAGAGCAACCGACCGAGATCGTTTTCGGCGGCGCGGAAGTCGGGGACTCCGTTCGTATGTCGCCGACGAATCTCAAGCGCGACTATCGTTCCCCCAAAGCGAAATTCCTTCGCGACGCGTTCGCGCATTGGGCGAGCGTCGCCGCGCCGAACGAGGGACTGAACCATCGTCGTCCGACATGGGATATCTTGAGCGTTTTGTTCGTTTTGCGCCCCGAGGAAGGAAGAGGTTATTTCCGCCTTTCCGATCCGATCGACGTTTCCTTTGACGACAAAGGAGTTACGCGATTTTCGCCGAATCCCGAAAGCAAGCGCCGGGTCTTTTTGCTCGACGACGCGGCGAAAATTCGCGTTTCGGAAGCGATCGCCAACCTCTGTTCGGAACCGTGAGGCGGAGAGTCGCCAATGGTCGAAAAAATACTTGTTCGCGGCGCGAAAGTCCATAATTTAAAAAACGTTTCCGTCGACGTTCCGCTCAATAAGATCGTCGGAATCGCGGGTGTTTCCGGCTCCGGAAAATCGTCCCTCGCGCTCGGCGTTCTCTACGCTGAAGGATCGCGGCGCTATCTCGAATCGCTTTCGACGTACACTCGGCGCCGCATGACCTGCGCGGGTCGCGCCGACGTCGACGAAGTCCTCTACGTTCCCGCCGCGCTCGCGCTCCGACAGCGCCCCGGCGTTCCGGGAATTCGCAGCACGTTCGGCACGGGAACGGAGCTTCTCAACAGTTTGAGGCTCGCCTTTTCGCGCCTGTCGGAACATCGTTGTCCCAACGGTCATTATCTTGCGCCGACGCTCGACGTCGCCGCCGAAAAGGAGCTCGTCTGCCCCGAATGCGGCGCGCGGTTTTACGCGCCCGGCGCCGAAGAGCTGGCGTTCAACGGTCAAGGCGCGTGTCCGACGTGCGACGGGACGGGGTTCGCGCTGACCGTCGACGAGTCGACGCTTGTTCCCGACGAGTCGTTGAGCGTCGACGAAGGCGCGGTCGCCCCGTGGAACAGCCTGATGTGGTCGCTGATGACCGACGTGTGCCGCGCCATGGGCGTTCGAACCGACGTCCCTTTTTCGCAACTTACGAAAAAGGAACGCGATATCGTCTTTCACGGTCCCGCCGAGAAGAAGCGAATCTTCTACCATGCGAAAAGTTCCAATTCGGCGGGCGAACTCGATTTCACCTACTACAACGCCGTCTACACCGTCGAAAACGCGCTCGCTAAAGTCAAGGACGAAAAGGGAATGAAGCGCGTCGAAAAGTTTCTGAAACAGGAAGTCTGCCGCGACTGCGGCGGTTCGCGACTGTCCGAACGCGCGCGAGCGCCGAGACTGCGCGGAATCTCGCTCGCGGACGCGTGTCAAAAAACGCTCGACGACGCGATCGAATGGGTCGACGGGATACCGGCGTCGACGCCGCGCGAGATGCGCAAGATGGCGGAAAATATCGGCGAATCCTTTCAGACGGCGGCGAAACGCCTTGTCGATCTTGGTCTCGGTTACCTGACGCTCGACCGCGCCTCGTCGACTCTTTCGACCGGCGAACGTCAGCGCATGCAGCTCGCCCGCGCCGTAAGAAACAGAACGTCGGGCGGTTTGTACGTCCTCGACGAGCCGTCTATAGGGCTTCATCCCGCGAATATTGTCGGACTCAACGGCGTCATGCGCGATCTTGTCGACGACGGGAATTCCGTTTTGCTCGTCGATCACGACGTTCAGATTTTGTCTGAAGCCGACTGGCTGATCGAACTTGGTCCCGGCGCGGGCGCGAACGGAGGACGCGTCGTCGCTCAGGGAACGATTCCGCAAATTGTCGCCGACGAAACGTCGCAAATCGGACCGTTCTTAGCCGCGCCGGCGCCGAGATTAAGAAAGCCCGCGCCGTCTCTTGACGCCGTCTTTGCCAACGGGAAAATCTCGCTCTCGACCGGTCCGATTCACACGGTCAAACCGCTCGACGTCGAGTTCCCCATGGGGGCGCTCTCGGCGGTGACCGGCGTTTCCGGATCCGGCAAGACGACGCTGATTCTGGAGAGCTTAGTTCCCGCGCTTAAAGCGCTCGAATCGGAAGAGCCTTTGCCGGAACACGTTCGAAAGATCGAGACGAACGAGCCGACGCGCGTCAAGTTGATCGACGCGACGCCTATTGGAATCAACGTTCGTTCGACCGTCGCCACCTACGCGGACGTCCACGACGAACTGCGCAAAATCTTTGCCAAAACGACCGACGCTAAATGTTTTAAGCTCAAGTCGGGCGACTTTTCCCACAACACCGGTTCGTTGCGCTGTCCGACGTGCGACGGAACCGGCGAAATCTCGCTCGACGTTCAGTTTCTCCCCGACGTCGAAGTCCCGTGCCCCGATTGTGAAGGATCGCGATATTCCAAAGCCGCGTCGAACGTTAAGTACGTCGCGAAGTCCGGTTGCGCGTTCAGTTTGCCCGAGCTGATGGCGAAAGACGTCGACGAGGCGATCGAGTTATGCGCGGATATGCCGACCGTCGCGCGGAAGCTGCGAGTTTTGAAAACGCTTGGACTCGGCTATTTGACGTTGGGCGAGGCGACTCCAAACCTCTCGGGCGGAGAGGCGCAACGCTTGAAACTTGCGAGCGAAATGGGGCGCTCTCAAAAGGGGTCCGTTTTCGTCTTCGACGAACCCTCGATCGGGTTGCATCCGCTCGACGTTCGGTCGCTGTTGCGCGTGTTCCAGACGCTCGTCGACGCCGGCGCCGCGGTAATCGTGATCGAACACGATCTGGACGTCGTAAGAAACGCCGATTACGTCGTCGATCTTGGACCCGGCGGAGGAGAAAAGGGCGGAGAAATCGTCGCCGTTGGAACGCCGGAGCAAATCAAAAAAGCGAAGCGCGGCGTCACGGGCGGATACCTTTAACGAGTAAACGCTTAAACGGTTGCGCCTTAACGCGTAAACGCGCGTCGGACGACGCGCGACGTCGACATTGCGGCGCGTAAACGCGATATTCTTCAAACGACGCGACGTTCCAACGCGGATTTTCCACCCGCGTTTAAAGGGCGAGCGACCGCCGATCGACGACGCCAGGAAGCGTTAAGTCTTGCGACGTCGCGCCGTAAAATCCGATTTGACGCGCGGTTTATTATTAAAGCTCGCCGGTAATCGCGCGGCGTTTTTCTGAACGCTTCGCGGAGGTTCGGGGCTTTGTCCGGTTCTCGTCGTCTTTCGCCGTCTGCTTGCCTTCCGCGGCGGACGTCGGTTCGCGCGTTTTTTTAACGCGTTGGGGAGCGGGCGCAAACGGCGGAATTAACGGACTCTGTTGGCGACCGACGAGAGCGAGTTTTAGCTCTTCGCGTCAACGCGAGTCCCGACCGTTCCGTTAGACCGTCGACGGTTGCGACGCCTCGCGCCGACATGGGGTTCGGCGTTGTTTGAACGCGTCGATATTTTTGGAAAAAACGATATAAAAGAACCTGTAAATGTTGACAAAAAACGTTTTTCAGTTAGAATGCGCCGGATATTTGGCGAAGAGCCGCCAATCCTCTCGTACTTCGGTAAAGACGAGCCTGTTTTCGTTTGAGCCGTTCAACGCGTCGGCGAAAGTCGAGTCGCCGTCGGGGTTCGATCGTTTGTAACATTAAGCAAGGGAGAAACGTTATGTTTTTTAGCAACGACGGAATCGGCGCTCGTCGGCGCCGTTTGCTCGGAGTCAACGGGGTTCAATTGAAACGCGAGCGCGAGAAGTCGGGCCGCGGGAAAAGCGACGCGCCGGGAACGGCTTCGTTGCGTCTGGAACAACTTGAAGACCGCGCTCTGCTGAGCGTCGCGACCGCCGCCGTCTCCGTCGCCGAATTCGAGGCGATTCGGGACGCCTACTCCGCGCTTGATCTCCCGCCGTCCGCCGCCGAAATCAACGTTATCGAAATCAAAGCGTCCGACCTTTCCTACGAGTTGGCGACTCGCGCCATCGAACAAGCCGCCGCGACGCCCGAGGACGACCTGATCGTTCTGCGAACGAGCGATTCCGAATACCAGCTCGATCTTGGCGACGCCAATTTTTCCGTCAATATCGATTCGAATGTCTCGGGCTCCGTTTCGCTCGTCAGTTTCGGAACTCGCGCTCTCCAAATCGCGACGACTTCGTCCGAGGGCGTTTTTAACGTTTCGTCCGGCTCCGTCGGTCTGGGCGGATTCGCGCTGATCGGTTTCTCCTCCGTCGGGGCGATCGATTTAATCTCCGTCGCTCCCGACGCGTCCCTCGTTAGCGACTCGCTGACCCTGCTGACGCGAACCAATACGAACGTCGGCGGCTTTTCTATCGGCGCGAACGACGAGGTGCAATCCAAGATTCTCGGCGATCAGGTTAATCAGGAAAGCGCTCCCTTCACCCTGATCGGCTCGAACGACTACTACGCGTCGCGAGGGACGACGAACGAGAAAGTCAGTCCGAGCCAGGAATCGTGGTCCGTCGACTTCCAGTGCGGCGAAACCGAACGGGCGTTTCTCGCCGGTCTCTCGACCGAAGACGCCATTCTCATTACTTCCGGTTCCGGATCGTTTCAGACCTCCGTCTTTTTCGACGCCGATAAAAGCGGCTGGGGGTACGACGACGATGGCGACGATCAGTTCTGTTGGGTTGGCGCGGCTTCCAATATGCTCTATTACACGGGCTGGGCGCCCCAATCCGTTTTTCCGGACGAACAAGCCGTTTTCGACGTTTTTACCGGCAACCATACCGACTCTCCCGGCAATGCTTACTACGGGATCGGTTGGTTTATCGAGGGCAACAAAAACGATTATTTCCATACTCTTTTAGACAGTACGACTGAAAACGCCGGATTCTACGCGTCGCAGTTGGCGTCGTTCAACGAGAGTTGCGCGAATTACGTCGGCCTGACCGATCTTTACGACAACGTCGCCGGAATGAACCGCCTGGCTAATTTAATCCGAAGCAACTATGGAATAGGGCTGTCGCTCGATTGGACAAACGAAGCGAACGGTCGCGCCGTCAGTTCGGGAGAAGGGCACGCGCTTACCTGTTGGGGATATGTTTACAACGATTCGCTGCAAAATTCCAACCCAAATTACTATAAGTCTCTTTTCGTCACCGATTCGGACGACTATCAATCGGAAGCTCGCAAACTGCAAAACTACGAAATATCCTGGTCTCCCAAGTCGGAAAACGGTTACATGACCGGATATATTTTCACGACCTATCATCGTAAAAGCCAGTTTAGCTTTGGTTTCCTTCATTCTTTTCAAAGTCTGGCTCCAAAACCGACTAAATACTCTTTTAGAGGCGAGACGCGGTCGACCGTCGTCACGACGGCTTCGGACGTCTTCGACCCTTCGGACGGCATGATCTCCCTGCGCGAAGCGATCTCATACGCCGGAACGGGAAATCTTGGAACGACGATCACGTTCGCTTCTTCGCTCAAGGGCAAAACGATCAAACTCGCGGGCAAGCAACTGAAGATCGATAAATCGATTACGATAGACGCGACGTCCCTCTGGACCGCCGCCGGCGGAACCCCCGGCGTTACGATCGACGCCGGCGGCAAGTCGCGCGCGTTCTATATTGACGGCAACGCGGAAATAAAAGGCGTAAAAATTACCAACGGACGGACCGATAGAGGCGGAGCCGGCATTTATGCAAAGAATTGCAATCTAACGATTGATAAATGCGTTATTTCAGGCAATAACGCTCCCAACGGCGAAGGCGGCGGGATTTGCGCGGAGAATTGTTTGATTACGATTACAAACGGCAAGGTATTGAATAACGCGGCCAAAGACGGCGGCGGGATTTGCGTTAAAAGCAACGGTAATTTAACAATTACGAACAGCGTTGTTTCAGGCAATAACGCTTCCAACGGAGAGGGCGGCGGGATTTGCGCGCAAGACGGCGTCGCGGCGACGATTTCAAACGTCGAGGTATCGAATAACGCGGCCAAGTACGGCGGCGGAATTGTTTCATGGGGCGCCTCGATAAAAATTACGAACGGAACAATTTCCGGCAACGTCGCGTCTTCCACCGGCGGGGGGTTTTGCTGCTCGGGAGGAACTTGCGAGTTCTATAACTCGATTCTCGCGATCAACTCGGGCGGGGATCTTTCTTCCAGCGGTTCGCCGACGATAATAGCGCGCGCCTCGCTTTCCTCGGTCGCGGCGTGGGCAACCGCCCCCTCCAATTACGTCTATAACTCCTCGAAACCGCTCTTCGCTAACGCGTCGTGCGGCGATTACCGACTGGTCGAGAATTCTCAGGCGATCGATAAAGGCGACAACGCCTACGCGACTTCGGCGTTCGACTTGACTGGATATCCGCGCGTTATCGACGGAATCGTCGATCTGGGCGCTTACGAATTTCAAAACGGAGCCGTCTATCCCGACGACCTCGAGCCTAACGACTCGCTGGCGACCGCTTTCAATCTTGGGGCGCTTTCCGGCGTGAATCGTTACGTCGCCACGATTCACGTCGGTTCCGACAAGGACTACTATAAATTTTCCATCGGCGAAGGATGCGCGGCGAATCACTACGTCTAAGCAACTTATCCGCATAGTTCCGACATTAATCTCGACGTCGATTTGTACGACTCCTCCGGTTCGCTAATTTCTTCTTCCGCCCTCGCGTCCGGAACCGAGAGGATCTCTTTAAGCGGGCTCGATCCGGGCGCTTATTATCTTTGCGTCTACAACGTCGACGTCAGTAGCGCGAAGGGCGCTCCTTACGAATTGGAAATTTCCGCGTCCGGCGGCGCTCCGGAAACG
>CAMZEO010000038.1 GCA_947305735.1 uncultured Planctomycetales bacterium
GCGCCCCGCGCCGATTCTCTCGCTCTTAAAAAACATGACGCTTCTCCGATAGATAATGATATAAACGATCGATTCCAATCGGCGAGACGACGCTCGCCGACGCGCTAAACGGCGCGGACAAAATAGGTTCGCCCTTGCCAAAAGGTATAGGTTTCGGCATATGTTCGCCAAAACAGACTATTCGTTATATCTTAACAGAAAACGACTTTTTCCGCAACCTTTTTGACCCTTTTTGACGTTTTTTTGTGAAAAAACTTGCCTTTTGGGGGTTGCGAAAACCTATACCTTTTCGCTGTATTCGCCAGGTTTTCAACAGGGTTTTTTTCGCGTTTTTTTTTCTTTGGAATCGTAAAAATACGGGTCGAGCGGAGTTTTTAGAGGTTGGAAACGGAGATAGAGATTTCACAATTTCGCGCTTGAAGAATTTTGCGTTTTTTTTTGAGGCTTCGGGGCGTTTTTTGTTTTTTCGCGACCTCCGTCGTCTTTCGCCGACGGCTCGCGGCGCTTCGCGCCGGACCTGGTTCGAGCGTTATTTTGGGGGACTTCGGGGCGTTTTGGGGTTTTCGACAAAAAAAACGTCGTCGCGGGAAAACTCGCGGCGACGATTTCTTTGTCGATCAAGACGTTAAACGCGCGCGTTACGCTTCCGGAATCGGCGCGTCGCTTCCTTCGGGCGCGTCGACGTCCTCTTCGCCCGGAATCGGGGGCAGGGCGCTTTCGGACGGCGCGGGTTGCGGCGACGATTGGGGATTCGCGCCGTCAAACGGAGTCCCAAAAGCGCCGTCGATCGCTTCGGAGGCGTCCGCGTCGAAGGACGTCGGATCCGAATTGACCGGCTCGGGCGAGAACGCGTAGATCAGGGCGGCGTTTTCCGGCGTCTGCGTCGCGATGATGGAATTGCGCGTCAGCAATTTGAGCTGCGTTTCGACGTCGGCGAGGGTCTGCGTCAGTTTTTGAACTTGCGCCGTCAAGTCGTCGATTTTCGTATTGATTTGCTCGATTTCTCTGGCGCCGACTTGCTTGAACGGATTGTTTCTCGATTCGGCGGTTCCGTCGCCTTCCGCCCAGGCTCCGGGCGCGAGTCTCGTCTCGGTAAAGTTCGGATCGGCTAAACGCGGAACTTCGCTCGTCGCGTAATTCGCAAGTTGCGCGAGTCCGGCCTGGCGGAGCAATTGCGCCGCTTGATTGACCATTTGCATGCGCGCGGAAATGTTGTTGGCGTCGACGGAAAAGTTCCGTTGCGACAGTTGATTCGCCGGAGGAATCGCAAAAGCTCCGGCGTTTGGAACTTGCGGAGCCTGTTGGGCGTCGAGGGACGCCTGCGGAGCGGCGGCCAGACGCGCGTCGATATCGCGCAGTTGCGCGGCAAGGGTCGCCTGCTCCTGTTTCAGATTGTCGGCGAGCGCGGCGTCGCCCGGCTGCAGCGCGCGAAGCGTCTGCTGTATTTGGTTGTATTGCTGAAGCAGTCCCTCTTTTTGCTCGCGCAACATGGCGACCTCTCCGGGCGTCAGTCGAGGACCGGGATCGGTTCGAGCCGCGACTCCTCCGACGTTGAGACCGGAGTCGTTGAGCGTCTGAAATCGGTTTTGACGTTGAGCCGACGAGAGCGGATCCAGCGGATCAACGTTCCCTTGCGCCGCGTCCAGTCCGGAAACGTCCGCCTGGCGGTCGCGCTCCTGACGGTATTGCGAAAATTGCCCCCGCGTCGCTTCAAGTTGTTGAAGTTGCGTTTGAGTTTTGAGCAATTCCGCGTAGACTTGCTGTTGATCCTGCTGTTCCGCCAGACTCGTCGGCGCTCGCTGGAGCCGCGCCTGGAGCGACTGGATCTTCGCGCGCAATTCGGCGATCGACGCGTCGGTTTGAGCGACGGGGGCGGGACCAAACGCGGGTTGCGGAGCCGCGACGGGATTCAACGTCGAAAGTTGGGGACCGTTCGACGAGGCGACTCCGGGAGTCGCGCTCGGCGTCTGAGCGGCAGGCGTCGGCGTTTGTCCAAACGAATCGGCCCTCGCGCCGAAGAGAGAAATCGCCGCGAAAGCCAGCGCGACGGCGCGCGCGCTCGATCCCGCGAGAGTATGTTTCTTAAAGGGTTTCTTTGATCGCGTCATATCGAACCTCTTTGACTATCCGGTTAAAATCTTACGGGGACGCGATTTGTCGAACGACGGCGGTTTTTTGCGCGGAACCGCGCCCCGCCCTCATTTTACGAATAACCGGAATTAAAATCAACAGCGATTTATCGATTTGAGAAAATATTACCCCCGGCGGCGAACAGCTCCGATTCGCGCCAATTGACGGCATACGTCGTCGTCGGGGTCGAATTTCGGGACGGGGGCGTCGTCCAGAAGCCCCGGCGAACCGAAACTTTTGGCGCGAGTCGCGCCGACCGACTCAAAAAACGCTCTTGCGACTCGAGAGTTGAGAACGGCGCAAAGATAGTCGGCTTCTTCGAGCGAGTCGACGCTCGCGAACGAGAGCGTTTCCTGCGGAACGAGCGGTTTTGCGCCCGGCGCGTCGGCGAGGACGGCGGCGCGCATCGTCGAGTCCATGCGCCGCCAGGCGATTTTGATCGGCGCGAACGTTTCGACTCCGACGTTGTACAACGACCAGAAGGGCGCGCCGCGCTGATAGCGCCGGTACGCGGCTCGTTCGCGGAGCGTCGACTCGAATCGGCGCAGATAGTCGAGCGTTTTCGGATAGAACGCTTCCATCGTTTCGATTGGAATTCCCTTTCTCGTTTTCGGGTCTTGCGGGACGAGCATCAGCGTCTTCGGCGCTTGAACCCGATATTCGTCGAGGTCGCGCCAACGGATTAAAGGGAAGATCAGCGCCGATTCGAGCGTCGCTTCGACGCGTTCGACCTTTCGCTTGCCGGAGTCGTTCAGGTTTCGGACGCGGATCAGAGGTTCGTCGAGCGGATCCTCGGATTCCAGCCAGAAGACGCCGCTCGCGCCGGCGGCGTTGGCGCCAAGCCGGGCGCGGTACCGGCGCGAATCTTGATTCGCGCGGCTAAAGAGCGTCGACGCGAGCTCTTCCTGACGCCTCGTCAGCTCGTCTTGCGTTCGCGCGCCCGCGACGGGTTCTTTCGCCTCGAAAATTAGAGGCGCTCCGGGCTCGGCTGATTTTGGGAACGTCTTTCCTTCAACGACGTCGGCGTCGAACGGCTCCAAGTCGTCTTTACCGCGCGCTTTCCAGCGCCTTAGAGGGATCGGATACCGCGTCGTCGCGCCCTTGCGTCCGAGCAGCCCCGTCGCTTTGCTCGCGACGTTGGAAAACAGGTCGAGTTCGGAAAAGTCGTCGAGTTCCAGCGCGGCGAACGGCGTTTGGGTCTGTTCGCCGAATCGACGAAATCCCGACCCCGCCTTGTTGGTTTGAAAGAGGGATTTGGGAAGGACGAACGCGAAGACTCCGCCGTTGTTTGTCTGAAAAAGCGATTTTGGAAGGACAAACGCGAAGACGCCGTCGTCGACGAGACGCCTGTCGATTGTCGCGCATACGACCAGACTTGCGAGCTCCTTCTTGCTTCCTCCGTAGCGCGCGTCTTTGCCCGACAGGTCGAACAGCCCGTACTTTTGCCAGAGGCGTCTGGTTTTTTCGCGGCGCGAATCGGACGTTTTGTCCCAGGCGATCCAGGGGGGATTGCCCAACAAGACGTCGAAGCGTCGCGCTCGACTTGGCGAGTCGAGCCATTTTTGGACGTCGAGCCCGAAGATATCCGAATCCCTGGATTCGGGAGCTTCCTCAACGAGCGCGTCGAAGAAACAGACGCAAGCGGTCGGTTCGGACGGCGCGACGTCGAGACGTTTCGCGACGATTTTCCGAAGGAGCGCTTTTCGTTTTTCGCCCGACGCTCCGATTGGTGCCGCGACAAGCAAATTGGCGCGCGCCGCGACGACGGCCAGAGGGCTCGCGTCGAATCCCGCGATTCGACCGAGCGCCTCGGACGGTTCGACGCCCTCGTCGAGGAAGGCGCGCAGAGAGGTCATGAGAAAAACGCCGGCGCCGCACGTCGGGTCAAGAATCGTCGGCTCTTTGACGCGAGACGTTTCGAGGGCTCTTTTTCGCAGATATTTAGTCGGCGCGGGAGGGGTGTAGAACTCGCCGAGCGCCTTTCGCAATTCGAAAGAAACGAATTTCGCGTAGGTTTCGCCAAACGGATCGTTTTCTTTCGCGTACTCTTCCAGACAAAGGGTATTAAGATCGTCGTCGCCGACGTCGATGATTCTGCGGACGGATTCCCCCCAGTCGAAGGGAGATCCCCCGAACAGGACTTTTAATTCTCGCGGCGAGAGTTCGTAATAGCGTTCGAGAACGGCGAGAATCGATTGAGCGACGTAGGTCTGCAAGACGAAACAAAAAGCGGAGAACGGCTCGCGTCGGTCGACGTTCCGCGTTTCGTCCGGTCGCGATTGCAGTTCGGGTCGAGCGGCGAAGAGCGGCGCGAACGCGCGCCGGAACGCGGAGCCGCGGTCTTCCCGACGTCGACGCCCCGACGTCGCGCTCCGGACTCTTTCCCAGAATCTGAAGCTTCGCGTCGCCCCGGAATTCGCTTCTCCGGCCGCAAAATCGTCGACGAGTTTCGCCAACGCGAACCGAGCGCGGTCGGAATCGGCGCCGAAGAGCCTTTTCCACGCCGCGTTGAACGCGCGTCGCTCCGCGTTTGATCGAATAATTCGCGTCAATCTTTCGCTCCGTTTTTTCACACGTTGTGAATGACGCGCTTGACGACGCCCCACACGACGAGCTCGGTCTCCCCGTTGATCTTGATGACGGGAAAACGTTTGTTTTCCGGCCTGAGTTCGACGCAGTCTCGCGTTTTAAAGAGCCTTTTTACGGTAAAATCTCCGTCGACGGCGGCGACGACGACGTCGCCGTTTGTCGGGGTCAAACTGCGGTCGACGATGAGGATATCGCCGGGATAGACTCCCGCGTCGCGCATCGATTCTCCGGTGACGCGTATGAAGAAGGTTGCCGGCGGGTTCGGAATGAGGTATTCGGCGACGTCGAGCTCTTCAAAAGGCGCGTCGCCAGCGGGCGAGGGGAACCCCGCCTGGATTTGGTCGTCGTACAGACGGCAGACGAGCCCTTGACGTTCGGCGAGCGTTTGAATTCTGTTCGCCATCGAGACGGGAATGCGTATCGTTTTCGTGGCCTCGTTATATTTCCCGGAGCCTTTCGGTCGCCCCGCCTTGCGACGTTCCGCGGCGGGAGCGTCGAGCTCCGCTTTTTTTTCGGGGCGTCGGAGCGCGGCGACCTTTATTTTTGCCGTCTTTTTCACGCTCGCCTTTTTTTTGACGCCGCTCTCGTTTTTCGTTTTATCGTTTGTTTTCATCGTCGTAGTTCTCCCGGACGCGCGCTTTGCCCCGAATTATAACGCGAAAAAATATTTTTGTAAACAAAAATTATTAATTTTAACGTTTTTTGGCGTTTTCTTCCTTTTCGGTCGTAAAAAAACGCGTCTCGGAGAAACGCCTCCGAGACGCGCGAAACACGGAAATTAGGAAGCGGCGGATTGCTTTATCTCCAGCCTTCGCCTCGCGCCGTTCCGATTTGTTTGGTCGATTCCTTGGCGAATAGCGCCAGAAGCGCGACGACCAGACCCGCGAGCGCGACGATTCCCCATAAGACCAGCGACGTTTTCCAACGCGTAAGTATCGCGTTGTAGTTGTCGTAGAAATTGTCGCTGAAATCGAGTTTGTCGACGTATTGAAAATAGACGTACGCGCCGAAGAAACTGAGACCTTTGTCGATGACTTCGTCGTTGATCACGACGGGAAATCCGTTTTCGGAGTAGACGATTCCGTTGTTTCCGTTGGGAATAAAGTAGAAGTAGAAGTCGGAGGGAGTCGTTTCCGAGGAGTTTCTGTGGACGTTCTTTCCGTCGTTTCGATAAACGGTTCTTTTGAAATGGACGGAAATCGGGTCGGGTCGTCGCGCGTTGCGGCACAAAAAGAAGACTCCGACGACGAGGACGAGACTGGCCGCGATAAAAAGTCCCATGCGTTTAGGCGACATGAGCGGCTTTTTGCCTCGCGCGGGCGCGTCGCGACGCCTGGTCGCGCGTTTGGAGCCCGGATCGTTTTTCGTTCCCGCTTCGTCTTGAACGGGTTTTTTTTCGGATTCCGCCGCTTCCTTTTCCTCTTCGTCTTCCCATTCCGGAAGGC
Organism: uncultured Planctomycetales bacterium; assembly: GCA_947305735.1. Lineage (GTDB taxonomy): Bacteria > Planctomycetota > Planctomycetia > Pirellulales > Thermoguttaceae > RUG369. The sequence goes on from CAMZEO010000038.1 coordinate 6,165, forward strand.
GTTTCATCTTGAGCATTGTTGGAATTTGGAGCGTTTTTCCGCATTCGCAATCGAGCGTTTGCCCCGCCTGACGCGTCTCGACCGGAAAAGAACGCCCGCATTCGCAGGTTAAACGGTATTTCATAACAACCTCGGTATAAAAAGCGATGATTTCGTCGTTACAGTTTGTCGGACTCGTCTTTTCGCCCGTTTTTAAAACGCGTTTCCAAAGATCGAGTTAAGGGCGCGACGTTTAGCGTAAAAGTTTTTACGATTTTTTTGATAATTTCGAAAATTCCGCGTAACTTTTGCGACGCTTTTGCGTACTATCGATGAAATAGGCTCTCGGCGACGACGCGTCGCTCGGCAACCTCGCCCGCGCCCCGCCCGATTATACTCTATCAACGCTCGTTCGCAAAAGCCCCCCCCGACGTTTTTTTATCGTTTCCGTTTCGCCCGAGTTTCGCGCGTTAGTCGTTGGTCCGCGCGCCGTCCGCGCGCGACGCAATACCCCGCGTCGAGCTTCGCGTTCATTTTTTTGTGAAAATAAATCGTTATAATCGATATAATCAAAAATGTTGTAAAATTTTCTTGTTGTTTTTAAGTTTTGTTGAGCTATTATTTGCAAGGAAACGCCGCTTTCTGTGTATTATAGACAACGGCGGACGACGTTCGCGCGCGGAGAACGGCGCGAGGTCTTCGAGACGAAAGGACGTCGGCGCATCCTTAGAATGGAGCGGCGTCGCTCGCGAGTTCGTCAAGGCTCGAAGGCGCGAAGTTTGATAAAAGATCGCGCGATTCCGATTTTGACAATCGGGACGAATGAGGCGGTTCTTAGAGGTCGGAGAAATTCTCTAACCCGCGAACCGTCGTTTTGAGGCGGTTTTTGCAGATACCGAGCGTATTGGACGCCGATTTATTTCCTGCGTTTCGCGACAAGTCGCGGCGCGGTCGGGCAACGTTGACGACGTTGTTCGGAGGCTGTTTGGTCGATCGGGCGCTCGTCTTTTTCGGACGTCCGCGAAGCCCCGGCTATTTCATACCATTAGGAGCTTAGTTTTGTTTGAAGAAACCGACTACGATAACGATCGTTCGTTGATTCTTGAAGAAGAAGAGGAAATATACTACGATTCTGCGGACGAGTCCGATTTTGAATCGGGTTCCCTGCTTGAGAACGATTCCTCCGAGGTAGGCGACGGTTCTGGAAATCCGGAAGATTTTGCCAACTACGGAGCCGACGACTCAGGTAGTTCCGCCGACGATCCCGTGCGCATGTATCTGACCCAAATGGGCGAAATTCCGCTTCTGAAGCGCGACGACGAAATCAGATTGGCCAGGGAAATCGAGCTTTCGCGTCTCAAGTTTCGCGCGAAGTTGCTCGAGTGCGACTACGTCATGCAACACGCCGCGCGCACGCTCCGTCGCGTGAACGACAACGATCTTCCTTTCGACCGCGTGATTCAGGCGAACGACTCCGACAACCTTGAAAAGAAGCAGATTCGCGGTCGTTTTCCGCACAATCTGCGGACGCTGAAGTTCATGTTGGATCGCAACGCGGAAGATTACCGCGTGGCGACGAGTCGTTCGGCTTCTCCCGAGGCGCGCGCGAAAGCGTGGAAAGACCTGGGTCGTCGTCGTCGTCGAGCCGTCCGCCTTGTGGAAGAACTCGGGCTGCGCACGCAACGCCTCGAGTCGATGATCGACACGCTCGCGAACTACAGCAAGCGCGTCGACGACCTTAAGAGCTGGATCGACAAGCACCGAAGCGAGGGAATGCCCGCGTACGAGCGCCGCCAGTGGCAAATCGAATATCGCAATATTTTGCAAATGACTCAGGAAACTCCGACGAGTCTGCGCAACCGCGTTAAGGAGGTCAAGCGCATTTACGCTCGCTATCAGGAAGCGAAGCGCGGTCTTTCCGAGGGCAACTTGCGGTTGGTCGTTTCGATCGCGAAGAAATACCGGAATCGCGGTCTGAGTTTTCTGGATCTGATCCAGGAGGGGAACGCGGGTCTCATGCGCGCGGTCGACAAGTTCGAGTACCGTCGCGGGTTCAAGTTTTGCACCTACGCCACATGGTGGATTCGTCAGGCGATCACGCGCGCCGTGGCCGATCAGAGTCGCACGATCCGCATCCCGGTTCATATGGTCGAGACGATGTCGAAGATGCGCAATATCACGCGTCAACTCACGCAGGAAATGGGGCGCGAGCCTTCTCTTGAAGAGACGGCCAACGCCGCGAACGCCACGATCGACGAAACGCGCCGCATTCTTCAAATGAACCGTTTTCCGATTAGTCTGGATCGTCCCGTCGGCAACAGCGAAGACAGCCATTTCGGCGACCTTCTTCCCGACGAGGGCGCGGAGAATCCGGCGGTCGGGGTCACTCAGGAGATGTTGCGCAAACGGATTCTCAAAGTCCTCAAGACGCTTAGCTATCGCGAGCGCGAGATCATCAAGTTGCGATACGGGCTTGGCGACGGTTACAGCTACACTCTCGAAGAAGTCGGACATATTTTCAAAGTCACCAGAGAGCGCATCCGTCAAATCGAGGCGAAAGCCGTTCGCAAGCTCCAGCAGCCGAGCCGGACTCAGGAACTCATCGGGTTTATGGATTGATCTTCCTCGTCCATTCCGAACGCTTTGCGCGCCGCTCGTTCCGATTTGGAACGCGCGGCGTTTTTATTGGGGATCGCGTCGCGGAAGGTCGACTTTACCGGTTGATCGCGAGGAATTTTTCGAGCGTTTCCTTTGGCGTGGGATCCGCGTTCGGCAAGGTTGTTTTCCAATCAATTCCCGCGAAAACGACGTTGATTCCCGATCCGATTCCAAAGAGTCCTATTTTATCGCCCGGCGCCGCGAACCCGGACTCTATTCCAAGCGCGGCCGCGGTTGGGAGCGCGACGCTTCCCGTGTTGCCAAGATAGGGAAAGGCGGCGAAATTCCTAGAGTCGTCAAGTTTTAACGTGTCGAAAAGAAGTTTCTGATGCGCCTTTCCAACTTGATGGCAGAATATTTTTCCGATTTCGTCGGGACGCCACCCTATTTCCGTCGCGAATTGATCGAACGCGCGCGCGGCGACCGCCACCCCTTCGCGAAGCAGCGTTTCGGAATCGGTTTTCATCGTCTGACCTTCCGAGCGACCTCCGGCGGCGACGTCCACCTGGCTTCTGCACAAGTCGCTTCGATTGGTGTTTGAGCGGACGACCGCGCCAAGAAAACGGTTGTCCGTCTTTGAAAGACGACGATTGACGAGCAAAATAGCGGCGCTTCCCGACCCGATCGTGAGGGACGCGAACGCGTCTTTGACGGTTTTTCGCGTCAGCTCCAGGTTTGCGTTGAGTTCGTCGACCGTCGTTTCCATGAGGACGCGACTTGTTTCGGTTCCGACGACGATTCCCGCTTCGATCTGACCGAGTTCGATCATGTTCGCGATAATGATCGCGCCCGAGAGAAGCCCCAGGCACGCGTTGGAAACGTCGAAAATCATGCCGTCCTGGGGAAGCCCCAGTCGTCGGTGGACGTCGCATGCCGTGGCGGGCTCCTGATAGTCGCGGCACACCGACGCGTGGATGAGCGCGCCAATTTTCGACCGATCGATTTTCGCGGTTCGCAAGAGCTTGTCGACGGTGACGACGCTTTGATCGCCGGGCAACCGTCCGCGTTCCCAGAGTCGTCGCTCGACAATGCCGGTCATGAGTTCGAGCCGTCCGTAAGGCAATTTCAGACGCTCGTAAATTGGGGCGAGCCGCGCTTCGAGTTCGTCGGACGTTACTATTTCAGGGGGAAGCGAACATTCGATCGCTTCGACGCGCACATTTTCATATTTCATGGGACGACGGTCGCGATCGTCGCGTTCGACGGTCGCGGTTTGGTTTTAAAAGAGGCTTAGCGTTCTCGCGGCGTTTTTTCTCGAAAACAAGGGTCATATTTCTTTCCCTGCCATGAGTTTCTTCGCCGAAGCGCGACGTCGACGGCGTCGCGTCCCGCGTGTTTGACCGCCGTCCATTCGGGGGCGATCAGGTATTCCGGCGACGTTTCTCCCGCGACGCGTTCGACGACCATGTTTGGCGGGAAAACCTCGAGCGCGTCGACGACCAGCTCCGCGTATTCTTCAAGCGAAGGCAACGCGACGAGTCCTTGCTCCCACATTTTTTCGAGCGCCGTGTTTTTGACGACGTGCAGATGGTGCATTTTAACCGACTCAATACCCATCGCCGCGACGCGACGCGCGGTGAGAATCGCGTCGTCGCGCGATTCGCCGGGCAGACCGAGAATCAGGTGCGTTCCGAGCCGGAGGCCTCTCGATTTGGCTCTGGCGACCGCGTCGACAAACCGCGCGTAGTCATGTCCGCGATTGAGAAACTTGAGGGTGCGATCATGCGACGACTGCAGCCCGATTTCCAGCGAGAGCCATTTCTCTTTGGCGAGGTCGGCGAGCAGGTCGAGGACGTCGTTTCCCAGCGCGTCCGGCCTTGTTCCAATGGCGAGACCCGCGATTTCCGGGCGTCTCAACGCTATTCGATAGACTTTTTCCAGCGCGTCGACGGGCGCGTGGGTGTTGGTCGACGGCTGGAAGTACGCGATAAATTTCGAGGCGTTGAAACGACGTTGAAGCCGTTTGATTCCTTCGTCGATTTGCTCGTCGATATCGTCGATTCCAAGACGCCGACCGGGGCTGAAACTGACCGCGTCGCAAAAGACGCATCCGCCTCGTCCGACCGTTCCGTCGATATTCGGACATGAGAACCGCGCGTCGACGCTGATTTTTCGAACGACTCCCCCGAATTCTCTTCGGAAATAGGAACTCAACGCGTAATATCGCGCTCCGTTTTGGCGCCAGAACGGGACGGCTCCGTTTTGGGATTCTTCGCGCATGACGCTCAAGCCGTCTCGGGCATAAACGTCGGAATGATCACGCCTTTTCTCGGCGGCGCGTTCCCCAGCGTTTGGGCGACGTGAGTCTCGATGTTTTTCCCGCCGAGGTCGTAGAATTCCCGACCCAATTGAACGCAGTCCGTCGGAACGAGGACGACGGGCGACCATTCGCCTTTGTAACGGTTGAGTTCGCGCTTAATGAGCGCCGCCGCCTGCTCCTGAGTTCTTACGGCGCCTGGTCCGACCATGTTGCAACCGGGATCGCGAACGGAACACATGACTCCGTCGATTTTTCCGGTTCCAGTATTAACGAGGACGCTCGCGCCCCAGATTCCGTCTTTGTTTTCGATGAAGAACTTGTAATCTTTCGCGCGGTCGACTCCGCACAGTTCAAGTTCGAGCGCGACGATTTCGTCGACGTCGTCAAATTCGGCGTCGCGCATGACGGCTCCCTCGAGGGAGTCGTCAAAACCTTGTTCCGGGACGTCGACGAGGACGTCGCGGTACATGGCGCGCGGCGCGAACCCCGCTTTACTGTACAACGAGAACGAATCGAGGTTCATCGCGCTGGAAACCAGCCGGAGAGTCTGATTGCGGCGTTCCGCGACGTCGACGATGTACGCGAGTAGTTTCGTCGAGACTTTCCGCCCGAAATACTCCGGCGCGACGGTCATAATGCCCAACGACACGTGCGTCGGTCGCGGGTGAAAGAAACACGAGCCCGCCAGGCGTCCGGTCTCCGCGTCTTCGGCGACGACGCAGCAGTCGGGATCGAGCGCGTCGTAAATCCTCGAGTAGATCGAGGCGGCTTCCAGGGAAGGAACGCACGACTCAATCCCGCGATTGTTAAGGTACCAGACGTTCAAGGAGTCCATGATCAGCCTGGCGACGCCTGGATTGTCGTTCTCTTTTTTCAGACGAATAATGAAATTTTTCATTGAGCAACTCGTAAAATTCGAAAAGTCGATTACTGGACGACGTGAAACGCCCATAAGCCGAAGGCGACGGGAGCCGCGACGAGAAGCGAGTCGAAGAGGTCGAGGAAACCTCCGAAGCCGGGAACGTTCGCGCCCGAATCTTTCCGCATGACGTCGCGTTTAATGAGAGATTCGGCAAGATCGCCGATCGCGCCCGCAAGTCCGACGGCGACGCCGTAAACCACGATTCCGAGCCATGTCGTTTGAGACGGGCGTCCGGAGGCCATAGGCAGGAGGACGGCGCACGAGAACCACGCGCCAAAGATCGCGAACAGCATTCCTCCGAATCCTCCTTCGATCGTTTTTCCGGGGCTTAGACTCGGAGCCATCTTGTGGCGGCCGATGAGGCGCCCGACGGTATACGCGCCGACGTCGCATAGTTTCGTGACGACGATCATGGAGACGACCGCCATGATTCCGTAGGCGATTCGCAACATGACCATAAAGGATCCAAGAAGACCGATGTACACGATCGCGAACACCGCGCCCGTCAAGTTAATGATGTTTCCGCCCGGCTGTTTAAAGCGCATCATTTCCCCCACGAAAGCGATCAACACGCCCGCCGCGATCGCGAGAAGAATATGAACGCCCGCGAACGCGGCCGTTCTCCACTCGGGTTCGTTCGAGACGCCCGAGAGTTCGGCGTCTTTAGTTCCGACGCGACCTTCGGACGATTTATTGCCGTTCGCGCGTCCTCTCGCGGCTTCGAGGGCTCGCTCCGCTTTCGCAAGAGCCTGTTTCGCCGCTTCGAGCGCCGAAACCGCCTGACCGATTTCCTGGGGATCCCCGTTCGTTTGAGATTGTTCGTCGACGGCGCGACGTTCTTCCTGAAGGGCCTCCGCAAACGCGTTTTCAAATTCCCTCATGATGGGCAGGGAATTGTAGCACGAGAACCAGCACAGCAGGATTGTTCCAAACGCGCCAAGATAGACGGTCGAGCGGCGAGGATAGATTCCGCCAGCGTTAAGCAGTTGGAGAATTTCCTTGCAGAGGAAGTAGACGCAGACCAGGAAAAACGGCATGAGCGCCGCGCCCGGCACGGGCGCGACGGCGTCCAGCCAGCACAGCGCCACTATCAGACAGACGAGCGGTATCCCAATAAGTAATCGCCAGCGGAGCATTTTCTTTCAATCAATAATCCTGTTCTGTGTCGCGACAAGGGCCCGTTCTTAGCGGCGTCGCGAAACCGATCGAATCTTCGACGCTTCGCGACGGCAGTCCGACGGACGTCGTCGCGTCGAAGGTCGCGCGCCTTTGAATGGGAAGACCGCGCGACGACTCCGATTATACTTCTCTTTGAAGCGCGTTTCCAGTCGTTTCGTCAATAATGAGTTTTTTTTTCGAAATTTTTCTTTTCGTCAGGGCGTCGCGTTATGGACCGTCGTTTTTTACGAGGTCTAACGCAAAGTTTTGGGGCAAGCGATCAATTGCGATCGTCGTATTGCGCAAACTTTAACCCAAATTTGTGAAAAAATAGAAAAAATAGGTAAAATAGCATTGATTTTTTTGCCAATAATCTTATTATTATAAACGGCGAGGGTTGCTTTTTTCGCAACTTTTCGTTTGCATTGCGCGTCGCGAACTCGAGTTCGTTTTGTCGGCGTCGTCGCGTCGCGCGGATATTGGAATTGCGTCGTCTTTTTCCTCGGCGCAAGTCGCCCTCAAACGGGGAGGTATGTATGACAGCCAGCCGCTCTCTTGATTCGTATTCGTTCAAGGAACTTTGCGCGCTTGCGGAACGGCTCAAACTGAAGCGCTGGACCGGCTTGCGCAAAGCGGAACTGCGCGAATTTCTTCGAGAACGCGTCGAGTTCGAAGAAGCCGAATCCTCCGTGAAATCCGCGTCGCGCAAGGGACGCAAGAAGTCGGCAAAAGACGCCGACGAACCCGCCGACGAGCCGATTGCCGAGCCTGGCAGACGTCGCGGTCGTCCCAAAAGGGTCGCGTCGCCCGAGGCTCCGGCGTTGTTCGACGTCAACGCGGAACCGTCGTCCGACGATTCTCCCGTCAAACCCAGGAGAACGCGACGCGCGAAAAGTTCTCCCGTCAAGGAAGAGTCCGTCGCCCAACCGGTCGTCGAACTGGAATCGAGGTCTCGTCGCGGTCGTAAGAAGCGCCCGACGTCCGAATTGGATCCTTCCTCGGATTCCTTCGAGACGAATCTGGAAGAGATCGAGCCCAAAAAGACGCGAAAACGAGCGAAGAAGGCGAAAGATTTATTCGTCGCTGAAGGCGTTGAATTTGCGGATTCCTCTTCGGAACCCGTCGTCGAACCGCCCAAAAAGAGACGCGGAAGAAAGTCCAATATCGAAAAACGGGAGGAAGCCGACGAGAGAGAATCGGTCGACAAAGAAAGCGTCGAGATCGCGGTTCCTCCGTCCGCGTCCGACGTCGAACCGCCCAAAAAGAGACGCGGAAGAAAACCTAAGGCTGAAAAACAGGTTGCGATTGTCGAGCCGATCGTCGAGGAAAAGGTCGAAGAAGAAAAAGTCGTCGAAGTCGAAGTTCCGGTTAAAAAGAAACGCGGTCGCAAACCGTCGAAGAAGACGGAGGTCGCCGACGGTTCTCCCATCTTTGGGACGCCGGGGATTGTCGACGAAGAATCGGAAAAAGAAACTCCGAAACGCGGTCGTAAGAGAAGGATCGTCGAGGAAACGATTCCGTCTTTATGGGGCGACGAAGAAGAGAAGGAACAAACTTCGTCCGCCGTCGACGAGGGCGACGGGGGGTTTTTGGACGACGAATTGTTGGAAATCGAAGAGCCGAAGCGGACGTCGGAGTCCGCGATTTTCCCGCCCCCCGAACCGGTTTCCGAGCAGGCGCTCGCGCTCAAAGAGAAACTTCTTTCCCGCAAGATCGTCGGATCTCCGAACGATCGCGTCGACCGCCTGGTCCTTTTTGTTTGCGATTCCTATTGGCTTCGCGCGTGCTGGGAGATAACGCCTTTGCTCGTCGATCGGGTTCGTTCGGCGATGGGGCGTCATTGGTACACCGCCGATCCCGCCCTGCGCGTCTTTCAGGTGGATCGCGACGGCTTGGGCGCGACGGGACGTCGCGAACTTGTTTCGGAACTTGAAATTCGCGGCGGCGTCGACAATTGGTACGTTCCGGTCGACAATCCCCCGAGCTATTTTATGGTCGAACTCGGCTATCGTTCCCGAGACGGTCAATTCTTCACGTTGGCGTCAAGCAACACGGTTCAAACCCCTCAGCGGTTTGTCCGCGATTCTTTCGGACGTTCGACGATCGACGATCTCAACGCTCGCGTGAAATGGGAAGTTTCGTCGTCGGGCGCGGGTACCGCTTTTAAAACGTCGAACGATTCTTCGCGTCCCAAGCCGGCTCCTGAAGCGTTTCCCGCGACGCCCGGATTCAATCGAACGGACGTCGACGACAAGTCGACCGCCGACGAATTTTACGTCGACGCCGAGGTTGTGGTCAAAGGTCGCGCGGCGTCCGACACGACCGTCTCAATTAAAGACGAACCGATTCCGTTGCGTTCCGACGGAACGTTTTCCGTGCGCTACAGTTTGCCGGAACGTCGTCACGTCTTTCCCGTCGTTATGACGAGTCGCGACGGCATGGAGACGCAGACGATCGTTCTTTCGGTCGATAGAAACACAAAGAGACTGGATCCCGTTTTTAAAGAAGACGACGAAGACTGAAGCGCGTCTTTTTCGTTTTGACGTTAGCAAGAGAGGCGTCGCAAAGTGGACACGTTTCGACGACTGGACGATTTTCCGGCTCGTTGCCGGAACGGGGTCGTCTCTATAGGCAAATTTGACGGTTTGCATCGCGGTCATGCGGCGATTCTTTCGAGAGTCGTGGAAACGGCGCGTTCGTTAAACGCGTGTTCCGCAGCCTTTACGTTCGAGCCGTCTCCCTCGCGCGTTCTTCGTCCGGAAAAAGCCGCTCCGCCTCTTTACCGCCTGGAACAAAAAATCGAACTGTTCGAATCTTTTGGACTCGACGCGTTGATTTTGTATCCGACGACGCGCGCTTTTCTGCAAACGGGGGCGCGCGAGTTCTTTGAGCGGACGGTCGTCGATTCCCTCGGTGCCGTCGCGCTTGTCGAAGGGAGCGATTTCCGATTTGGACATGATCGCGGTTCGGACAGTTTGCTCGCCGAGCTTTGCGCGGAGCGTTCGTTGCGATTTGAGGTCGTCGAACCCGTCGAGGAGGGTGGGACGCGCGTTTCGAGCAGTCTTATCCGACGACTTGTCTCGTCCGGCGACGTCGAGCGGGCTCGCGTTTTTCTCGGTCGTCCTTTCGAGACGCTCGGAATCGTCGCGGTCGGCGATCGTCGCGGTCGAACGCTTGGTTTTCCGACGGCCAACGTCGTCGCTCGCGGCGTCGCGCTTCCGAAACCGGCGGTATACGCGGCGGCGGCTCGCCTCGACGACGGAACCGTCTATCCCGCGGCGGTCAATCTTGGCGGGAACCCGACGTTTGGCGTCGATTCCATTAAGATCGAAGCGCATCTTTTGAACTTTAGCGGCGATCTTTACGGAAAGACGCTGCGTCTTTCTTACTTGCAAAAGTTGCGCGAAATTGTCCGATTTGATTCTCGAGAGGAGTTAATCGAGCGGATGACGCTGGACGTCGCGTCCGTTCGCGCCGTATTCGAGGACTATTCCTCGCGCGCGAGCCTAAAATAATCGAACGCGCTCGGCAGAAAACGGACGACGTCCGACGCGACGGCGCCGCGCGAGCAGATCGCGGCTCGCAGTTCCGCGGCCAGTCCGTGCAGGGCGACTCCCAGTCTCGCGGCGTCGAAGCCGTTCATTCCCTGCGCGAGCAATCCCAAAATAATGCCCGCGAGCGCGTCTCCGCTTCCGCCCGTCGCAAGATTGGCGTTTCCCGTTTCGTTGACGCTCGTCGCGACGGTTCCGTCGCGCGAATCCAGACGCGCGACGACCGTGCCGCGTCCCTTGAGAACAAGCGTGAAATCGTGTTGAAGCGTCGATCCGATCGCCGTCCAGACGTCTTTGAGCGCTTTGACGGCGCGCGAGACGCGCTCTTCTCGTTTCGCGCTCGGTTTGACGCGGAAGAGCCTCTCGAATTCCCCAGGGTGAGGCGTGATAATCCTTTCCGCGCGCGGCGTTTTCGTCGGGAACGTTCCGGCGTCGGCGAGAGCGTTGAGCGCGTCGGCGTCGAAAATCGCCGGTTTTTCAAGGGCGTCGAAGAGCGTTTCGACGAGACGGTCGAGCGCGACGGAACGCCCCGCTCCCGGACCGACGGCGACGGCGGTCGCTTTGTCGAGTTTGGAAATCGCGGTCGCCGACAGGCTCTCGAACCGACCTTCGGAATCGCAGGGGCACGGGATCGTCGTATATTCGCGCTGAAATTGCGCGACCGTTTCGAGAACGGGGTCGGGCACGATCAGTTGCGCGAGTCCCGCGCCCGCGAAAAGCGCCGCGCTTCCGGTTAGCGAAATAGCGCCGCCCATTCCGCGCGAGCCGCCGATCGCGACCGCCGTTCCGAACGTTCCCTTGTGTCCCGATTCGGGACGCGCCGGCAGATCGGGCAGAGAGCGCCAGAATTCCGCTCGCGGACCGTTTCGCTCGCCTCGCGCGCGTTTTTCAAAGCGTCCTCGCGTCGCGGCGTCTGGAATGTAGGATTGCATCGCTTTCTCCTTGGCAGTTTTTACGGTTTTTTGATAGTTTTTATTCGCCGACATTATACGGCGTCGACGACCTTATGGCAATCTTCCCCGTCGTAATGGCGGGCGGACCCGGCTCCCGATTGTGGCCCGAGAGCCGCCGCGCCCGTCCGAAACCTTTTCTTCCTCTTTTGAGCGGCGCTCGTTCTCTTTTTCGAGCGACGCTCGATCGGATCGGCGATCTCGCTCCCGTCGAATCGCGTTTTGTAGTCGCGGGGAAGTCTTTCGCCGACCTTGTTTTCGCGCAGGCGCCCGAAATTCCCCGCGAGCGCGTTTTGCTCGAGCCTCAAGGACGCGACACCGCTCCCTGCGTCGCTTGGGCGGCGCTTGAAGCTTTGCGACTCGACGAGGACGCGACGCTTCTCGTTTTGCCGTCCGACGGTTTTATCGAGCCCGACGCCGAGTTTCGCGCGTCGGTTCGTCGCGCGGCGTCGCTTTTGACCGACGATCCCGACGCGCTTGTCGCGCTTGGCGTCGAACCGACGTTTCCATCGACGTCATACGGCTATATTGAGCGCGGCGAACTCTTGTCCGACGGAGTCGCGCGTCGCGTCGCGCGGTTTTGCGAAAAGCCGACGCCTGAAAAAGCGACGGAATTCTTCGCGAGCAGGCGTTTCTTCTGGAACGCCGGCGTTTTCGTGTGGAAAGCGAGCGTCTATTTGGATCTTCTCCGTCGATTCGAGCCCGATTTTATTCCCGCGCTTCGGACGATGCGCGACCGAATTGAAGCGTCGCGCGGCGAATCAAGGCGTCCCGACGACGACCCGGAATTTATCGCGGCTTTTTCCAACGCGAAAAAGATTTCGGTCGACTACGCCGTCTTAGAACGCGCGGAGAAGGTTTTCGTAGTTCCCGCGACCGGTTTGTACTGGAACGATCTGGGATCGTTCGGCGCGCTCGAAGACTTGGATCGACGCCGTTTTGGAAGCGCGAACGTCGTCGTCGGCGCCGCGTCCGTCGCGGAAAACGCGCGAGGCAACTACGTTCGCGCGAGATCTTCCGACAAAATCGTCGCGCTTGTCGGGGTCGACGATCTTGTGATCGTCGAGACCGACGACGCGCTTCTTGTCTCCAAAAAAGGGAGCGACGCGGCTCTCAAAGCCGTCGTCAAGCGTTTGGAGAGCGAGGGACTCGATCGTTTTTTGTAACGCGAAACGCGATTCGCGGCGCTCTTTTTGTCATGGTTTTACGGAGTCCTTCGCAGGCGTTCTTCTTTTCCTCGCGTTTGCGATTTCGCCGGAATCCCTTTTGCGCGCGTTTTGAAGGTTCCGTTTGACCGCCGTTTCTCGCTTTTCCATGTTCTTTCCACGCTTCTTTCTTGGCTCCGCTTTGCGAAAGATTCGTTCTCTGTTTCCGGGCGTCGTCGCCCGACGCCGTTTGAAAGCCTTGTTTTTTATCCAAATTAACTTTTTACAAACGGCGCGGTTTGTAAAGAGCAAAAAAAATGTAAGTTTTTCAATTAAGACTGAACAGGGGCGAAAGAAATATCCGATACTGGTTGCACAGCCGTTAGCAGACTGAAAAGGAATACAGTCTGCCGAACCCCATTGGATGATTCATGTGTAAATAGAGGTGGGTAAAAGACCATGTCTCGAAGCATCAAAATGATTATCGCCGGCCTTTGCTTAGCGTTGGCGACCACGTCGACCGCTTCTGCCCAAGTTTCGCAGATGCGACTTTTTTCACCCTTTCCGGACGATCAGTTCGGCGGCGGTATCTACGAACACGAGGGCTTGTACGGCAGCATCAGCGCGGGCGTGTTGAGCCTCTCGCAACCCAGGGATCAGGTTGTCGGCAGTCTGAACGGCGGTCAACAGTTCGTCACTAACGTCATTCCGAACTTGAACTACGCGTCCACGACGTTCACTTACTCCGAACAAGTCAATCAGATTAACACGTCTCAGTTCCATGCCGACTGGGAGACCGCCACGCGGTTCACGATCGGGAATCAGGACGGACATCACGGTTGGGAAGTGAGCGGCACGGTCGTTAGTCCCCAACGGGTCGACTACGAAGGCATTTACGGGGGCGTCGTCCTTGAAGACCCCGCCGTCGTGAACGTGAACACCTACAATCTTAGCGGCGCGTCGGGCAATTATTACGTTTGGACCGGCAACAGCTACCAGGTTCTCGATCAACAGAACTCTGGAAACGTCAATCAGATCGGTCGTCTTTGGATGATCGTCGGTCTCGACACCGTCGGTTCGTCCGGCACGACGACCAATATGAATTCGAACAACAACAATAGCAGCACGACCGACGGTCGCAACCGTTACGCGTTCGTTCCGATGCCGATCACTTACGAGACGTTCCATCTTTGTTCAAAGGTGAACACGTGGAGCGTCGAAGCGATGTATAACTACCGTTTCCATCCGTTCCGCAGCGGCACGCTTGAAGCTCTGGCGGGCGTTCGATACACGACGTTTGACAGCAGATTCAATTTCTTCGGACACGCGAGCACGAAGAACGAGTCGAGCTACTCGATCACTGAGGTCAGCATTTTGAACACGAACACTCAAGGTTCCGGCGACAATCAGCAGACTCAGACGTCGCAAAGCTACAATTCGTACAACTATAACACGAACAGCTCGCGCGGCGCGGATTTGGGATACTCCGACTGGAACTTCGAGGCGAACAACCACATCGTCGGTCCTCAAGTCGGTCTGCGGTACACGCTGTCGAACAACCGTTGGCGATTTAGCGGCGAGGCGAAGTACTTTGCCGGTTTCAACCGCCAGAACATCTACGGATACGGCGCCCTTGGTCTGAAAGCTATGGCGGACAGGCCGGGTTCCGGATCGAACAACAACAACAATAACAACAACAATAACAACAATAACAACAATAACAACACCTCCAACAACAACAGTTCCTCGTCCAGCAGCTCGAGCACTCAGGAGACGGGCGGCATTCAGGCGTACACCCCGGTCGGGACCGTCAACAACGCGTTCGCTTACTCCCGCCACTACGACGCCTACACCAACGGAGTCGACGGAAAGTTTGAAGCGGCTTGGAACTGGACGGAAGCGGTTGGCTTCAAAGTCGGCTACGATATGCTGTATATGAACAACATCTCCCGCGCGACGGCGGTCAACGACTACCGCATCAACGAAGACGGCACGGTCTTCGGCGTCAAGAAGAACAAGAAGGATCGCAATTTCGATCAATTCGTCCACGGCGTCATGTTCACGGTTATGGTCAATCGTTGATCGCGTCCGATGTTCCGCGACGACCGCCGCGCGGTCGCCGCGTTCCGTCAAGCGCTTTTCGGAAGGAGCCGAACAGGTTCCGCGCGGATCGCCGAAAAGCGTTCCGAGGAGGGTTTCCGTCCTCCAAGGCGCAGGATCCGCAACCCTCAAAATCCTCTTTTGAGTCATCCGACGATTGGGTCGGTCGCGTTTTCCAATTTAAGGCCAACACGGAAAGAAGCCGGGAAAACCGACCTCCCAACCGTTAAGACTATACGGCGGAGCAAGTTCCCCGTCCGAGGATCTTGCAAAACCGTATCACATGGCTGTCAATGCCGGATCGCATAATAATCCAGAGCGTCGCGAGTCGAAAGGTTCGCGGCGCTTTTTTTGCGGACGCGCGTCGGAGAAGGGCGACCCGGAACCCTTCGCGCCGATTGACTCTTTTGTTCGCGCGTTCTATAATAACGTCCTACAGGCGCGGATTCTCGTTTTATCTCGCGTCCGTGTTCTTTCGCCTCGATTAGAATCAGGAGCCGATCTCTCATGTCACCGTTTGCTATTCGACCCGCCGCTGAAAACGACGTCGATAAGATTATCTTCTTCATTAAAGGAATCGCCGAGTACGAAAAG
>CAMZEO010000039.1 GCA_947305735.1 uncultured Planctomycetales bacterium
GTTTCTAACATATGTTTCAAGGTAAGAAAAAGATATGTTGAGATCTCTAATATTTTGTAGCGTAAAAGTCGCGGTAACGCTGTTCGCGCGCAATCGATAGATTATTAACGGTTCGTCCAAAACAACGGTTCGCGTCGCTTTATCAAAGACGTTGACAGTCGGTTGACAATCTTCGTAGACAACCCCTTCCTGAAAGCGCAAACCGTCCCGTAACGCGGCTATATAAAGTTTGTTCCATACTCCCATATTGATTTTTCCGTCGGCAAGATTCCGGAGCGTTTCTTCTCGATCATAAACGCCTTTCCGGATTTGAGGGGACAAGTCGACGTTAGTTGACGCGTCCAATTTCAGACGTCCTTCGGTTTTGACGCTTGCGTATTTAAAAAGCGCTATGTCCGCGCGCGTCGCTGTCATGGCGTTCAACGCTTTTTGAATCGCGTCGGGGAAAAAAGCGTCGTCCGAATCCAGAAAGGCGAGAACCGAACCGGTCGCCATATCCAAGCCGACGTTTCTCGCCGCTCCAAGACTTTGATTTTTCTGGTGAACGACCTTAATTCTGGAATCTTTTTCGGCGAATCGATCGCAAATTTCGCTTGATCCGTCCGTAGAACCGTCGTCGATAACGAGTATTTCCAAGTTTTGATAAGTCTGACCAACGACGCTTTCAAGACTTTCCTCCAGATAGGGACGGACGTTGTAAACCGGAAGAATCACGCTAACGAGGCAGTCGCCGCGCGGAACGTTTTCTCCATGATTGTTTTTCAACTCGTATTCTCGCATAATCGTGGTTTTCCTTTTCGACGACGCGTCGAGAAATAATACCCGTCGCTTTTGATTCTTTATAGTCCGGCGCGTTCTCGCCGCGCGTTTTTGGGGAAGCCGCCGCTCAAAATGGCGAAATTTTTCTGATCCTGTCGGCATATAACGAATATCCTTGTTCTTTCAAGCCGGGGACGCGTCCGCAAGAATGAGCTTCGGCGCGACTTGACTTTCATTTCCGCCGCGTTCTCGCGCCGGTCTTCGCGACGATTTTTCTCTCGTCGTCCTCGAGATCGCGACGAAAACGACGTCGCGTCTTTCGCGTCCTTCAACCCGCCTTTCGTCGGGAACCGTCGTTCCGTAGAGGCGCCGCCGATACGAAAGAACGACGCCGGTCGTCGCGCGGCAATCAATACGATAAAGAACGAAAAGTTGACTCAATAATAGGGTTTAGTCGTCGCGTTTTCTTATCGCGCCTTTTCGGTTGTTTTTCGTTCGCCCTGTTATTTCTCGAACATTTTCGGTATTATAAACGACGGTTCTTTGTAAGACGGCTCGTTTTTAACGATCGGAACGACTCCAAACGTTTCCGTTGAACGCGAGCGTCGCTCACCGCAGGCGACGATTCTTTTTACGGTAATTAAGTCTCCATTCCTTCTTGAATAAGAATAGACAAACGAGCTGACAACGCTTTCGGTTTAGCCATAATCCGAGCTTATGTCGCGCGCGTTGAATCGGAACCTTTTTGTACGGGGTCATCGCCGCGTAGCGGAAAAGGATATCGAGTCTGGGCAGTTGATGACGAATTCCCATATAGTGGAGAATAACGGAGTCGTTTTCCTTATAATCTTTCGGATGACAACACCACCGCTCGGAAAGCTCGCGATACCCATGCCGGTAGCCGTAGACGTTGAGAGCGTCCTGGTCGGGATACTCGATGCGATCCCGAATTTCAACGCAGATATCAAGGAGCTCTTTCAGGACGGCGTCTTCGCGCCATTTCTTCAAATTAACGAGCAGATTGCCCGAATAGAAATACTTGTAGTCGTCGGGGAGCCCTAAATCGCGCTTATGCTCGAGGTCGATTCCTTGATCGGGAACGGCCGCGAGAAACGCGTCGTCGACGGGCGTTTCCCACAATTCCCGCAAACTGCCAAGCGCGACGACGTCGACGTCCGAGTAGATTATTTTATCCAGCGTTTTCGGTAGAAATTCCGCCATGAGCAGTCGATAGTTGACGACTACCGGAAACGCTTGAATGTCCCGACGGAAGTACTTCAAATAATCGTCGACGCGGGGTTGATAGTAAATTGATTCAAAGTCGCGAACGTTTTTTAGACTTTCGATTCGGTCGCGATCCTTCGACGCAAGCCCGCCGTCGACGATATGGAACCGCAGAACGTCGTCTTCGGCGGCGTTTTTTAAGATCGAGACGATCGTCGTCGCGAGGTACGCGGCGAAATTGGCGTCTGAAACGAGCAAAATTTCGATCGGATTTTGACGCGACGATTCTGACACTTCGTTCTCTCCTTTTTCACGGTTCGCCGACGCGCGCTATCGGAACGCGCGGTCTTTCGTTTCATTGCGGTCTCAATGATTCGGTCGCCGATCTTTTCGTTTTCGAAACGGTTGGACGACGCGGCGCTTGCCGATGATTTCAAGACGATGCAGACCGATAAAAAAGGCCGAAAAAGCGGAACTAAACGCGCGTTCCGCCGCGCTGTCGCCGTAAAGTCCAAGCCAAAACCGTCTAATCTGGAAGGGAAGAGAACCTTTTTGACAAAACGCCCGACGCAGATTCTTGTCGAGCAGTTCGTCGACGCGTTCGCGCCAAACGACGCGTTCCGACCTCGAAAGTCCCTTCTGGATTTTGTATTGCATATAGGCGAAGATTTCCGCGAGCGGTTCGCGCAAGGGCGCCGTCGCGTCGGATTTCGCGTAGAAATCGCGCGCTTCGCGATACGTGATAAACGCGTCGGCGAATAAGCCGAGTTCCGCGTTTGATTTTGGGTGAGACGCCGAGCCTTCGCGACGACGGTAACGGTACAAATCGGCCTCAAAGAATGCGAATCGTTTGCCGAGGGCGCTTGCCAGGAAGTTAACGAACGTGTCCTCGCTGTATCTTATCCCTTTCGGAAATTCCAAGTTGGCGTCGATCCAAAAGTCCCGCCGGTACAGGCAAGACCAGCACGGATTGAGACCGGACAGATAGACGAACAGTCGACGATCGTCGAGCGTCGGTTGGTCGTAACATTCTTTTAGTCGTTTGTCGAAAAACGCCCTCGTTTTAGGAAAGCGTCTGTTGACGACCCGCAAATCGCGCGCGTTATAGAATCGCGTGAAATCCGCGTCGTGTTTTTCGGCAATTTCGGCGCATTTGCGGCACATATCCGGGTCGATCGAGTCGTCCGAGTCGACAAAACACATATATTTTCCGCGAGCCGTTTTGACGCCGACGTTTCTCGCGACCGAGACTCCCGCGTTTTCTTGAGCGACGACGACGACGCGCGGATCCTTTTCCCGATATTCGCGGAGAATCGCGAGAGAGTCGTCGGTCGAACCGTCGTCGACGCAAACGATTTCGATTTCTTTAAGCGATTGTCCGACAATGGAATCAAGACATTCGCGGAGATACTTCGCCGTATTGTAGACCGGCACGATCACCGAAACGACGGGTGAAACGCTTTCGTTCATGATCTCGTCCTGCTTTTTTGATTCGTCGTTTCGTTCACCTTAATACAAAACGTTTTCGTAAATTCTTGCGCCATTTTTTCTTAGGAAGGAACAAACACAGAAAGACAAAACACGCGCGTCGCGCCGCGCGTCGGACGCGGTACCAAAACCCTTGCATCGGAAGCCGACCGTAAGGCGTCAGCGCCGCGTATTCGTAAAGAATTGGCAAATTGGGACATCGGTGTCGATTGCCCATATAATGCAAAATCACCGTGTCGCCTTTTACGTAATCGCGCGGATGACAAGTCCAGCGTCCCGCGAGGGGCAGGTACGACGTTCGGCTCGCGTACGCGTTGAGCGCGTCCTGGTCGGGAAATTCGATTTTGTCTTTGATTTCCAGACAGACGTCGAGCAATTGATCCAAAACGCGTTCTTCGCGCCATTTTTTTAAATTGATCAACAATCCGCCGGAGAAGAAATATTTGTAGTCGTCGGGCAGACCAAGTTCTCGTCGGTGCGACAGGCGCATCTTGGGATCCGGCACCGCGGCGACGAAATTGTCGCCCAGCTCCGTTTCCCAGAGTTCCGAAAGACTTCCCAACACGACGATATCGGCGTCCAGATAAACGACCTTGTCAAGCGTTTCCGGAAGGAATTTTTCGACGAACAGCCGCGTGTTGACGACGATTGGAAAGTTGGCGACGTCGTCGCGGAGGTACCGAAGATACTCGCGAAGATTCGGACGATAATACGTCAGTTTAAAATCTTTGATTTTCTTGAGCTCTTCGATTTTTTGCCTGTCGTCGTCGGTAAGTCCTCCGTCGGCGATATGAAGCGAAAAGGAATCGTCGGGCGCCGCGTTTTTCAGGATCGACGCGATCGCCGTCGCCATAAACGGACAATAGTTGGAATCCGACGCGAATAGTATTTCGATCGGCGGTTTGACGTTTTCGCACATGACGCTCTTCCTTGTCGCGTCGACTCGCGTCGACGACGTTATTGATGACTCGCGAGAGAATCGACGTCGATTTCAGACGGCAAAATCGCGACGAACCCCTCGCCGGAAGCATACCGAATCTAACGTCGACAGTCAATGTTAATTTGGAATATTTAGAATAAATAGATTCTGTTTTTTGCGCGTAACGGTTTTTTTGACCCGACGAAACGTCGAAAGGGGCAAATTACGCGTCGATTTTGAATCATTTAGCGAGAATCCTGCTACATTGATTCAGATTGATGGAACGATCGCCCGCGATTTCCCGAGGAGCGCTTTGCGCCGCGTTTTCCGACGACGACTTTTACCTATGCGGTTCCGCCTCTTTTACGAATTTTTCCGGCTGCGTTTGCGAAACGTCGCGAACGCTCTTTTTAAATTCACGACGGCGACGTCGAATAGGAGACAGCATTATGGCGAAAAAAAGCAAGTTTTACGGCTACGCGCGCGTGAGCACTTCGCGTCAAAACGAAGATCGACAGCTCCAGGCGCTCGAAGCGAAGGTCCCTTCGAAAAACATTTTTGTCGACAAGCAGTCGGGCAAAGATTTTGAACGCGAACGGTATAAGGCGCTGGTGGAACGTCTGCGCCCCAACGACGTCCTCTTCGTCAAGAGCATCGATCGTCTCGGTCGCGATTATCGGGAGATCTTGAATCAGTGGCGGATTCTTACCAAAGAGCTGAACGTCGACGTCGTGGTTCTGGATATGCCGTTGCTCGACACGCGGCGCGGTAAAGATCTTCTCGGAACCTTTATCAGCGACGTCGTTCTGCAGATATTGTCGTTTGTCGCGGAAAACGAACGCGCGAACATTCGTCAACGCCAATACGAGGGAATCGTCGCCGCAAGGTTGCGCGGCGTGAAGTTCGGTCGTCCCCGACGGGAATTGCCCGAAAGGTTTAGACTGGTCGTCAGGTTGCACCACCAGGGATACCTGACGGGCACGGCCGCCGCGAAAGCGTGCGAAATGCCTCTGTCGACGTATCGGAACTGTTCCAAGCGTCTTTTTGAGGCGAACGAACAGCGTTGACGTTTTAGCGAAGTCTGAAAATAACGTCGCGAAAGAGTCCCGGCGGCTTTGAAGCTAAGCGAAAACGCGCTATAATAGGGGAACGGCGCGTCGTTTTCGTCGCGAGCGTTCGTCGCGTTTAGAGACTTTTTATAACGGCGCCGGGTTCGTTTTGTCGCGTTGGGAGAACGTCGTTGCATAACGTTTTATATAAAGTTTTGGCGCTGTGCGCCGTTTTGTTTCTCGGAGCGTCGCGCGCCGATTGGCGTTCGGACGTCTTCTTTGCGGACGAGTCGTCTAACGAGCGTCGCGTCGACAATTCGGGGGATTCGTTCGACGAAGTCTTAATAACGCCGCCGACCGACCAGTGTCATTGTTCGTCGATAGCTCCTTTGCCCGACGGAAAGCTGTTTGTCGTATGGTACGGCGGAACTCGAGAAGGGGCGAAAGACGCGAGAATTTACGCGGCGACGGTCGACAAGAGCGGAACGGCAAGCGACGTTCGCCCGATTCTCGACGCCTCGACGTTAGGGCGCCATACGAATCGATATGTTCGCAAATTGGGCAATCCCGTCGTTTATCGTCAAGGGAGCCGGCTTTGGCTTTTCGTCGTTAGCGTTTCGCTGGGCGGCTGGTCGGGCTCGTCTCTCAATTACGCGTATTCCGACGATTGCGGCGAGAGTTGGTCGACGTTTCGACATTTGCGAACGAATCCGTCGTTTAATATGGGAACGCTCGTTAGGTGCCCCGTCGTTCCTCTTCAAGACGGCGGGTTCGTTTTGCCCGCTTATTGCGAATTCCTGGGAAAATTTGGAGTCGGCGTTCGATTCGATTCGGACGGGCGCATGGTTGATCGCGTCAAAATTCCCGTCGAAGGGAATCGCGCCGCCATTCAGCCTTGTTGCGTCCCTCTGGGGGCGAGGCGCGCGCTGGCTTTTTTAAGAACGCCCGGTCGGAAAATTGGCGTCGGCGAAACGCTTGACGCGGGGCTTTCGTGGCAAGCTCGTCCCGATTTGCCCCTGGATAATCCCGATTCGAGCGTCGCCGCGTTTAAAACGATTCGGAATCAACTTGCGATCGCGGGCAACCCGAAAGAGGGACGCGGACGACTGGTCGTGTGGATCAACGATTCGTCGGACGACAAACTCTGGAAGGAAATCGCCGTCCTCGAGGATTCCGACGGGGACGAATTCTCGTATCCGTTTATTTGCGAATCAGACGGAAACGTTTACGTTTCTTACACCTATAAGCGTCGAGGCGTAAAGATCGTCAATTTGACCAAAAAACTTGATTCGACAGAAGCTCGAGTCGACGGTTTGAAAGATCGAACGAATTGAGCGAAGACGCGTCGCGCCGGAGTTGACATGGCATTGGGAACGTTGTTGACAGTCTTGCCGTTCGCGTCGGTTTTGGCTCGTTTTTTTTCGAGTCGGGGCGCGCGGCTGCTGTTTTTTTTCGTCGTCGTCGGCCTGGCGCTCGCGCCGATTCCGACGAGAGGATTCTCGCTTGGAAATTGGCTTTATTCCGTTTTTGACGTTCCCGCCGTCGCGACGGTCGCGCTCGCGTTTTATTATTGGATCTGGAAAAGACGTTCCGGGGAGGAGAAGGGGACGGCGACCCCGAATCAGAACGCGGCGAAGAAGAGTTTGTCGACGACGCGACTCCGCGTTTGCGGCGCGATCGTTCTTTTAACGGGCGTCGTTTTACAGCTTTCGGAAACGAACGTTATCGCGTTTGATTGCTATCGGTTTGGCTATCTTTTTCCATTCGCGTCGGTCGTCGTCTGTTTGGCGATCGTTTTGTTGGACGCGCCTTTGTCGTCGCTCGCGCTTGTCGCGTTTCTGGCGACGGAATTCGGGTTGTACCCCAACTTCTTCGACGCGCTCCTTGATCCGTTGTTGACGGCGTGGCTCCTGATCTACTTCGTTGTCTTCGCGATTAAAAAGCGTTCGCGCAAATCCGGCGAGATTGCCGCGGCCGAGTCCGCCCTCGAGCGCGCCGATCGTCCGGAATAGTCATTCCGCGTTCCGCGCCTTCGGCGCGGATAGCCGCGCGCGAAAGCAACGGAAAATTTACGAGAGCGACGAGAGCGAATATCACAAAAGCGCCGCGTCCGACGGCGATTTCTAACCCGTTTTCCAAAGAACATCGCGCCCCGCGTTCGCGTCTTCAAATCAGAATTACGAAAAAGTTCCCCGTAAATTACGGGTAAAAAATGCGAAATGTTATAGGTTTTCGCAAATTGCAACCTAAACGCCCTCCTCTCTACAATTTTACATTACTCTAACTTTTTCGCAAGTAGAATATCCCTTTTTTGGCTGAAAAAGGTCATTTTTCTTTAAAAAATCTACTTTTTTGACGTTGCGAAAACCTATACGTTTTCGCAAAAACTTAACCTCTCTAACTACCGCGCGGCGAACGCTATACGACGCTTCGTCTTCAATTCGCGCGGAACGACGCGCCCGACAAATTCGGGGAAATCGTCCGTTCAACAACGACGAGTCTTTTTTCAAAGATTGTCCGTCCAATCGAATTAAAAAGTCTCGTTCAATAAGACGCGCGTCTTCAACAATCGGCTTTTACTCATCGACCGGCGCAGGAACTCAAAACATGAACGTTTTCGACCTTCGCAACGCTATCGTAAACGACTACGCGCGCTTCATTCGAGGATTCGTTAAAATCAAGGATCCCGCGATCAAAGACAAAGTCGACGAAGAGCTTAACGACGGGCTGTTGTGGCCCGAGCCGATCGTGCAATTAAGCCCCGCGTTCGAACAGGGCGAGTCGATCGACGATCTGGTCAAACAAGACGTCCTTTGTTCCGGCAGCGCGGAAAATTTTACGCGCGAAGGCAAGCCGTTGCGTCTTTACAAGCACCAGTCCGAAGCGTTGAAAAAGGCGCGCGCCGGAAAGAATTACGTTCTGACGACCGGAACCGGCTCCGGCAAGAGCCTGACGTACATCATCCCGATCGTCGACCATATTCTCCGAACCGGCACCGGCGAGGGCGTCAAAGCGATCGTCGTCTACCCGATGAACGCGCTCGCGAACAGTCAACTTCAAGAGCTGGAAAAATTCCCCGATCCTCGAAATCCCGACAACGAGCGTCTTTTCACGTTCGAGCGCTATACGGGCCAGGAAACCGAGGAGAAAAAAGACGAGATTCGTAAGAACCCGCCCGACATAATCCTGACGAACTACGTCATGTTGGAGTTGCTCCTCACGCGCGCGGACGAGCTGGAAATCGTTAAGAACATGAAGAATCTTCGCTTCATCGTCCTCGACGAATTGCATACGTATCGCGGACGCCAGGGCGCCGACGTCGCGATGCTGGTTCGTCGAACGCGCGAGGCGAGCGGGAGCAAATCGGTCTTATGCGTCGGAACGTCGGCGACGCTCGCCTCCGGTTCCACGCGCAAAGAACAGGCGGAAGGCGTCGCGAAAACGGCGTCGACGCTCTTTGGCGCCCATGTCGATCCCGACGACGTCGTGAACGAATACCTCGTTCGCGAAACGAACGAACTCAACGTCGACGATCCGACCGTTCAAGAGCGTCTGCGCGCCGAAATCGAATTTCTACGTTCTCATGACGACGACGGTAAATTGAACGAATCTTTTCGCGCCTATTTCGGCGCGTCCGACGACTACGAAGCGCTCAAACAAAGCGCCCTGTGTTCCTGGATCGAATCGACGTTCGGAGTCCGGCGCGAGCAGGAAAGCGGCGCGTTGATTCGTCAAAAGCCGACGACGATTACCGGCGACGGCGGAGGAGCCGAACGGCTTGCCCAAACGCTTGGACTCGGCGAAATCCAATGCGCCAAAGCGCTTCAACGTCTGTTCATGCTCGGGTATCGCGTAAAGAACTCGATCGGGCGTCCGTTCTTCTCGTTTCGACTTCATCAATTTATCAGCCGAGGCGATCACGTCTACGCGACCGCCGAACTCGGCGAGAACCGTCGTATCTTCATGCGCAAACAGATCTTTGCGCCCGGAGAAAATCGCGAGAAGAAAATCTATCCGCTCGTCTTTTGCCGTCATTGCGGACAGGAATTTTACAGCGTAACGCGCGTCGCCGACATAACGGGCGTTCGTTTTGACGCGCGCGATCCGTTCGACGAGCAGGATTTGACCGACGTCGAAAAACAGGACGTCGGATTTCTTTACGCGAGCGCGACAAATCCATGGCCGGAAAACGACGAAGAGATCGCCGAAAGACTCCCGGACGACTGGCTCGACAATCAGGGCAAGGTTTTGCACAGTCGGGATAAAAGACTCCCGGAACGCTATCGAATCAATCCGTTTGGATTGGTCGTATCGTCCGACGAGAAAGGTTTCGACGTCGCGTTCATTCATTCGCCCTTTCTGTTTTGTCCCGAATGCGGCGCGTCGTACTCGGCGATGAGTTTCAAAAAAACGAAGCAGGACTTCCAACATCTCGGCGGCGTCTCCGCCGGGGGCCGCGCGATCGCCACGACGATCCTTTCTCTTTCGGCCGTCAACCGTCTTCGTGAAATACCTAGGGATGAATTAAACGAAAAAGCGCGCAAATTGCTGAGCTTTACGGACAACCGTCAGGACGCTTCTTTTCAGGCGGGGCATTTCAACGATTTCGTCGAAGTCAGCGTTTTGCGCGGCGCTCTTTATCGAGGGCTTCAGCAAGCGGGAAATCAAGGACTCAATTATAAGGAGGCGGCGATAGCGGTCGTCGACGCCCTCGACCTTGACGAAAGCGAATACGCTAAAAATCCCGGTAAAAAAGGTTCCGCGTCAAGAAAGGCGCATGATCAGCTTAAAGAAGCCGTCTGCTTCCGTCTAATGACCGACCTTCAGCGCGGCGTTCGTCTTCAGGTTCCCAATCTTGAGCAAACGGGTCTCCTGAAAATCGAGTATTCCGATCTGGACGATCTTGTCTGCGACGAAAAAGAATGGGCGAGCAAACATCCCGCGCTCGCGCAAGCGGATCCCGAAACGAGAAAAAAGGCGCTGCTGACCGTGTTGCACGAGCTGCGTCGTTCTTTGGTCGTCAATTATGAAAATATGCAGGAGAAGAACAAGTGGGAATTTCTCAAGAATACAAAAGACCGACTCAAAACGCCCTGGGGGTTTGACGACTCGGTAGAGACTGACAATTTGCCGAGCGCTTCCGTCGCGTATCTTTGCTCTAAAAAGGAGGGAAAGAATAGGCGTACAGACGTTTATATTTCGTCCAGAAGCAGTCTTGGACTTCACTTGCGAAGAGCGGCTTTTCCGAAATACGGAGCCGAGTTAAAACTCGAAGATTCCAAACGTCTCCTCGACGATATTTTCGACGCGTTCGATAGTTACGGGCTTGTGGAAAAGAGCGAATCGAAAGACGGGCTCGTCGGCTACCAGCTCGACGTCGACTGCATGCGTTGGAAACTTGGAGACGGAACCGTCGAGCATTACGACCCGGTAAGACAACCGGGCGAATCGAAGGAGCAGAACGTCGCCAACGAGTTCTATCAAGATTACTACCGGGAACTTGCCGCCAATCTCGGCGACGTTAAAGCTCGCGAACACACCGCGCAGGTTCCAACCGACAAACGCGAGGAACGCGAGGAGGATTTCCGCAAAGGAGAATTGCCCGTCCTTTTCTGCTCGCCGACGATGGAACTGGGCGTCGACATTTCCGAGTTGAACGTCGTCCACATGCGGAACATACCCCCGACTCCCGCCAATTACGCCCAGCGTAGCGGACGCGCCGGACGAAGCGGACAGCCCGCGCTCATTCTGTCCTACTGCACGTCCGGCAACCAACACGATCAGTATTTCTTCCAACGTCCCGATCAGATGGTTTCCGGCGCCGTGCAGACGCCGCGCGTCGATCTGTCGAACGAGCGTTTAATACGCTCGCACGTTCAGGCGATCTGGCTGGCGGAAGCCGCGAAAAAACTGCAATTCTCGTTGGGAGCGTCTCTCCGTCATGTTTTGAATATTGAAGACGTCGACCAGGATTCCGGCGTTCCCAAATGCGAATTAAGGGAACAGGTTGTCGACGCGTTGCGGGACAAGGAAATCAAAGAAAGAGCCGAATACCACGCGCGTCGCGTTCTGAGCGAAACCGAAGAAGAATTGAAAAAGGCCGACTGGTACGGCGACGAATGGCTAAACTCCGTTATGAATCAACTTCAGGCGACGTTTGACGACGCGTGCGAGCGCTGGAGGTCGCTGTATCAGGGGGCGCAATATCAACGCAACCTTCAGTTCAGGATTCAGGGCGACGCGTCGCGAAGCTCGACGGAGCGCGAGAAAGCGGATAAACTTCGAGCGCAGGCGGTGTCGGAAATCACTTTACTGGAAGATACGAAGAACCCTAACAAGAGCGAATTCTATTCGTATCGCTATTTCGCGAGCGAAGGATTTTTGCCCGGTTACAATTTTCCGCGTCTTCCGGTAACGGCTTTTCTGCCGGGCGTTCGCGGAAAAAACGGCGAAGACGATTATCTTTCGCGACCGCGATTTCTGGCGATCAACGAATTTGGTCCCAGAGCGATCATCTATCATGAGGGCGCGCGCTTTGAAGTCGATCAAATCACGTTGCCGGCGTCCGGCACGCTTTCCAAGGAGGGAAAAATTTCGCTCAAAGGCGCGAGAGTCTGCCCGAAATGCGGATATTATCACGCGACGACCGAACTGGCGGACGTATGCGCGTTTTGCGGTTCTCCTCTCGCGGGGTCGCTCGACAATCTCGTCGAATTCAAAAACGTGACGGCGCGGCGGCGCGATCGAATCAATTGCGACGAAGAAGAAAGAAGGAGATACGGGTACGACTTGACGACGTCGTTTAAATTCTCGGAACGCAACGACGTTCAGTCGCGCCGGCGCGCGGAAATCTTCGTCGTCGACGACGGCGAACGTTTGAAATGGGGCGAGCTTGTCTACGCGCCTTCGGCGACGATCTATCGAATTAACAACGGTTATCGACGCTCCTCTCCCGAAAACAGAAACGGTTTTTTACTCGACGTGGAACGCGGACAATGGGTCTCGAAACCAAAAGAAGACGATACGGATTCCGAAGAATATTCTCCCAACGACCGACCGACGCGTCTGGCGCGACCCTACGTCGAAGACACGAAGAATTGTCTGTTAATCAAGCCGTCGGAAGAACTTCCCGCCGAACGGTTCGCCTCGTTGCAGTCGGCGTTGCGTTGTTCGATCGAGCGATTGTACAGCCTTGAAGAATTGGAGTTGTCGACGTTCGCTCTGCCAAACGATTCCGACCGCAAAATATTGTTTTTCTACGAAGCGTCCGAAGGGGGCGCGGGCGTGTTGCAGGATCTTCTCGCGCCAAACGCGTTTCAAGAGGTCGTTTGCGAAGCGCTTCGCATTTGTCATTTCGATCCCGACTCCGGCGCCGATCTTGGCAAAGCGGAACATGCGACCGAACCGTGCGACGCCGCGTGTTACGACTGTCTCCTGAGCTATTCGAACCAGCGCGACCATAAGATTCTCGATCGACAGGCAATTAAAGAACTTCTGCTCCAACTACGCGACGCGGAACTGGTCGTTTCGCCCGGTCCGGCGACGCGCGAAGAGCATTTGAACGCGTTAAAGAAAAGCGCGGAATCGGAACTTGAACGCAAGTGGCTCGAACGCGTCGACGCGCTGAAATGCAAACTGCCTTCTCGCGCGCAAGTTTATATCGAAGCCGCCGACGCGCGCCCCGATTTCGTCTACGACGATGAAAAAGTCGCTATTTACGTCGACGGACCGCCCCACGACTACGACGACGCGATCAAAAACGACAAAGCCAAAGAGGACGCGTTAATGACGATCGGATGGGGATTTATACGATTCCGCCACGACGAAGACTGGGATAAGATTCTCCAGGAAAACGCTCAACTCTTCGGATTGAAACAATAATAACCGCTTTTGTTGAAACCAATGACGAATCCACAATTTACGCCCGGTTCCCTTGTCTCCGCGCGCGGCCGCGAATGGGTCGTTCTGCCCAATCCGGACGCCGAGTCCCAACCCAACGTTCTGTTTGTTCGCCCGATCGACGGCGTCGACGACGAAACGACGTTGATCCTGACCGATCTGGAAGACGCGACGCCCGCGCAATTCGACCTTCCGACGTCGGACGACCTCGGCTCCGACCGCTCGTGCCGCTACCTTCGCGACGCGTTGCGGCTGAGCGTTCGCAACAGCGCGGGGCCGTTTCGTTCGTTCGGTCATATCGCCGTCGAGCCGCGCCCTTATCAATTCGTTCCGCTAATCCTCGCGCTCAAACAGGATCCGACGCGACTGCTGATCGCGGACGACGTCGGAATCGGCAAGACGGTCGAAGCGGCGCTGATCGTTCGCGAACTCCTCGATCGCGGGGACGCGAAACGCTTTTGCGTCCTTTGTCCCCCGCACCTTGCGGAGCAATGGCAGCGGGAGTTGTACGAGAAATTCCGCCTCGACGCCAAGCTGGTTCTGTCCAGCACCGTCAAAGCTCTTGAACGCGAATGCGCGCAGGGCGAATCGCTCTTTGACGTCCATCCTTATACGGTCGTTTCGATCGACTTCATCAAGACGGACATGCGCCAGAAAGAATTTTTGCGAACCGCGCCCGAGATTGTCGTCTTCGACGAGGCGCACTCGATCGCGTTCGACCCGTTGACAAGCGCGCGTCATCAACGCTACAAACTCGCGAGCCAACTTTGCAAAGACAAAAACCGCCATGTGATCCTCGTAACCGCGACGCCTCACAGTGGCAAAGAAAACGCGTTTCGGTCGCTGCTCGGACTGCTCAACGACGATTTTCTGGACGAGTCGAAATATCCCGCCGATCTGAGCGGGAAAGAAAACGAACGCCGACGCGAAGAGATGGCGCGATACTTCGTCCAGCGCCGACGCGGCGATATCAAAGACTTTCTCGGCGAAAAAACCGCCTTCCCCGAATGTAAAGAGGAAGAGACGGGCTGGCTCCTGTCGTCGGCGTACCGCGCTTTTTTCGACGACGTTCTCGCGTTCGTCAAAGGACTCGTCGACGATCCTTCCGGCGCCTCGCGCGCCAAGCGTATTCGCTGGTGGTCGGCTCTCTCGTTGCTTCGTTCGGCGGCGTCGAGTCCGGAGGCGGCGAAATCGACGCTGGCGCGAAGAAGCGAGCTTGCGCCCGACGACGTTTACGACGAAACGACGGACGATTTGGAAAAAATCGACGCGATCGGCGAGAAATACGCGCTCGACGCCGACGCGCCGGATCCCGACTCCCCCGACGACATGCCGTTGGGCGCCGACGTCGATCCCGAACGGGGGCAAAACAAAACGCGACGCGAAAAAATGAACGCGCTCGCGCAAAGGTGCGACGCGCTTCGCGGCCCCGACGTCGACTTCAAACTCGCCGCGTTAATCAAAGAAATCAAAGCGTTAAAGAAGGCGAATTACAACCCGATCGTCTTTTGCCGATTCATTCCGACGGTCGACTACCTTTACGACGAATTGCGCAAAGTCTTTCCCCCCGAGTCGATCGACGGCGTCACCGGACGCCTGATCCCCGAGGATCGCGAGGCGCGCGTCGCCAAACTCGCCGAACAGCCCTGGCGCGTCCTGGTTTGCACCGACTGCCTTTCGGAAGGAATCAACCTGCAGGAATCGTTCGACGCGACGATCCACTACGACCTAAGCTGGAACCCGACGCGACACGAACAGCGCGAAGGGCGCGTCAATCGGTTCGGGCAAACGCGCTCCCCCGTTCTTTCGAGAACGTTCTACGGCAAAGACGTCGGGATCGACGGGATCGTTTTGGACGTTTTACTCCGAAAGCATCAGAAGATCAAGAAATCGCTCGGCGTGTCGGTTCCGACGCCGACCAACACGAAAGACGTTCTCGAATCGATCGTTAGCGGGTACGTTATGCGCGGGACGACGAGCGCGAACGTTCGCGGACGCAAGAGCGACGCCCCTCTTCTGCCCGGCGTAAGCGACTATCTGGACGACCTCTACGACGAAAAAATGCTCGAAGAGGCGAAAAAATACCATAAAGACTGGGACGACGTCGCCAACAGGGAAGAAAAACGAAGTCAGACGTTCTTCGCGCACCGCGCGACGTCCGCGAATATCGGCGAAATCAAGCGCGAGCTCGACGAAACGCGCCGCTCGATCGGCTCGTCCGCCGTCGCGAAAGAGTTTGTTCTCAACGCGCTGACCGATTCGGGCGCGGTCGTCAAAAAGCTCGACGATTCCGGAGTTTACGAGCTCGATTTGAGTTCCGTCGGCAGGGAATTGCGCGACTACTTCCCGGACTATCAGTCGTACCGCGCGAAATTCGACATGCCCGTAACCGCGGACGTCGAATACGTCAACAGAACGCACCCGATCGTCGAGAACCTCGCCGACTACGTCGTCAACGCGGCGCTCGATTCGACGACGGAGAATTCTCTCGCCAAACGTTGCGGCGTCGTGAGAACGTCCGACGTCTCCGTCATGACGACGCTGCTTCTGCTCCGCTGTCGATTCCATCTCTTGCGCAAAGAAGGAGAGGTCGAAACGCAAACGCTCGCCGAAGACGTTCAGGTCGTCGGATTTTCCGGTTTGCCGTCGAACCCGACCTGGCTGACCGACGAAGAGATCGAAAGAATCCTCAAAGCGCGTCCGTCCGGCAACGTCCCGTCTCAACAGGCGCGAACGTTTATCGACCGCGTCCTCGGCGGTTACGCCGATCTCAAGCCGCGCCTCGACCAGTACGCCGTCGAACGCGCCGCCGCGCTCAAAGACGCGCATGAGCGCGTCAAAATCGCGACGAAGACGAAAGTTAAGACGGACGTCGTTCCCGAGCTTCCCCCCGACGTCGTCGGCGTCTACGTTTATCTTCCCTGATCCAAAACCGTTCCCGCCAACCCCCGATTGATTCACCATGGCACGTCCTAAAAACACCGCGTCCAAAAAGTCCAAAACGCCCGCGTCGCGCGTCGAACGCCGTCGATTCCGCCGCGCAAGGCGCGTCGAATCGGAATTTAAAAACGTTCGTTGCGAGGGGGGCGCGTTGCCCGCCGAATTCCTCGCCGCGCTCGCAAGCGGCGACGTCGAAGGTCTTCGCGCCGAAGATTACAAACTCGATCCCGGCGAGCGGCTCAACGAGCGAATCGCCGACGCATGGGCGCGTTGCCAAAGGAACTGGGACAATTTTCAGAAACAACGCAAGTATTTGCCGACGGACGACTACGGAACGACGACGACGCGAAAATACTGGCTGATTCCTCTATTGAAAATTCTCGAGTACGGGGAGCCGACGTCGCAACGCGCGGGCGCGGAAGCGGAGGGTAAAAAGTATCAAATATCGCACCGCGTCAACTTTCCCGTCGCCGTTCATCTGGTCAGCTTTAAACAGGATCTTGACTCTCGCGACACGGAAAACGCCGCGGGGGCGAAGATTTCGCCTCACTCGCTCATGCAGGAGTACTTGAATCAGGAGAAGAAATATCTTTGGGGGTTTGTCTCCAACGGTTTGAAATTCCGTATATTGCGCGACAATATCTCGTTCGTTCGCGCCGCTTACGTCGAGTTCGATCTCGAAACGATCATGGAAACGGATTCGTACGCGGAGTTTTATCTCTTCTTTCTGCTCGCTCATTCGAGCCGCGTCGCCAGACAGAACGCGAACGAAGAAGAATTCGAACTCCAAAGCGACGACGAGGAAGAGTCGAAAGAGCCCGAAGAAGAGGATTTAACGTGCTGGCTCGAAAAGTGGCATACTCAAGCGCAAAAGAACGGCGTTCGCGCGCTCGAAGGACTTCAAAGCGGCGTCATGAGCGCGATCAATTCTCTTGGCGCGGGGTTTCTCGAACGGCGCGAAAACGAATCGCTCCGTGATTTGTTGCGCGCCAGAACTCTTTCGACTCAGGAATATTACAATCAGCTTCTGCTCCTCGCGTACCGACTCGTCTTCCTGCAAATCGCCGAAGACCGCGGTCTGTTCTTCCCACCTTCGCAATCGAAAGAAGCGAAAGAAACGAACGCGAAACGCGATCTCTACATGAAGGGGTACTCCCTGTCGCGAATCAGAAAACTCTCGCGCCATTATCGCGGAAGCCGACACTGCGACTTGTGGGAACAGCTCAAAAGGACGCTTAACTGGTGCGCGGAAGGGAAAGAAGAGCTTGATATTCCCGCGCTCGGCTCGTCCCTCTTTACTCAAGAGACGGTCTTCGATTCGTGTCTGTTGAGCAACTCGTCGCTTCTTGCCGCCGTCCGATCGCTGACGCACACGACGAAGAACAACCTTCTTCAGCAGATCGACTATCGCAACCTCGGCGTCGAAGAACTCGGAAGCGTTTACGAGTCGTTGCTGGAAATGCATCCGGAGATTTCCGGAACGCGGTTCGAGTTGAAAATCGTCGCCGGAAACGCGCGCAAGACGACCGGTTCGTTCTACACGCCCCCGAGCCTCGTCGGCTCCCTTCTCGACACGGCCCTCGTTCCCGTCATGGAAGAAGCGCTCGCCGCCGCTGGAACGACCGACGAAAAGGAACAAGCTCTCCTCAATTTAAAAGTGTGCGACCCCGCGTGCGGATCGGGGCATTTCCTCATCGGCGCCGCGCGGCGGCTCGGCAAACGGCTCGCGCAACTGCGGACCGGAGACGTCGAACCCGCGCCCAAGGAGATTCACGCCGCGATTCGCGACGTCGTCGCGCGATGTCTCTACGGCGTCGATATTAACCCCATGGCGATCGAATTGTGCAAAGTGGCGCTATGGATCGAGTCGATGGAGCCGGGCAAATCGCTCATGTTTCTCGACCATCGCCTTAAGTGCGGCAACTCCCTGCTCGGCGTCCCCTCAGACTTTATGGAACGCGGAATACCCGACGAGGCGTTTGAACCGCTTCTTGGGGACGACAGGGCGGTTTGCGCTTTTCTCAAAAAGAGA
Source organism: uncultured Planctomycetales bacterium (assembly GCA_947305735.1). Taxonomy (GTDB): domain Bacteria; phylum Planctomycetota; class Planctomycetia; order Pirellulales; family Thermoguttaceae; genus RUG369. Next base: position 18,311 of record CAMZEO010000039.1, read on the forward strand.
AACAAACGCGAGCGCGAAGACGATGAAAAAGGACAGGGACGTCTTGACGGTTACTTTTCCTCAACGGAAGAAACTCAGGCGTGGAAGACGAGCGTTATCGAGGAAGCGAAGAAACTCGACGCGCTTCCAAACGACGACGTCGACGCGTATCGCGCGCGTGAAAAGAAATACGCGGACAACATGCGCTCAGTTGAATACGCCGACGCGAAGACGCTTGCCGATCTTTGGGGAGCCGCGTTCATGTGGCGCAAAACGACGGTTTACGACGATTTTAATCCAACCCACGCGATATTCGCCGAATGCAGAAGAAAAGGGGCTCAAGTCCTTTCAGATCAACGTAAAAAGAGGATTCGCGAACTCGCCGACGAGTATCAATTCTTCCATTGGAAACTTGAATTTCCCGACGTTTTCGACGGCGTAAAGGACGGGTTTGACGTCGTCTTAGGAAATCCTCCTTGGGAACGCGTCAAAATACAAAAAAAAGAGTGGTTCGCACTTCGCGCGCCAGAAATAGCCGATGCAAAAAACAATGCCGAACGCGAAAAACTCATTAAAAAGTTGGGCGAAGAACGCCCCGAATTATTGAAAGCGTTCGATTCAGCACTACGAAAAGCGGAGGCAACAAGCGTATTCATAAGAACGTCGGGGAGATTTCCTATTTGTGGTCGCGGGGATGTCAACACTTACGCAGTGTTCTCCGAGCATAATACCCTTCTCGTTTCCCCACAAGGGCGCGTTGGATTCATCGTGCCCACAGGAATCGTAACTGACGATTCCACTAAAGCGTTTTTTCAATATGTGACGCGCAACAAACTCCTGAAAAGTTTATATGATTTTGAGAACAGAAAAAAGCTTTTTCCCGACGTCGATAGTCGTCAAAAATTTTCTCTAATCACGATTTCGGGATGCAAGCCACGAGTACACGAAGACGCGGACTTTGCCTTCTTTAATCTTGCTGTTTCTGACGTTCAGGAAGAGGGAAAAGTCTTCAAGTTGACTTTGGATGAAATTGCCATGGTTAATCCGAACACACAAACTAGTCCAATTTGTCAATCCTTGAAAGACTCTGAATTGACTAAAGCAATCTATCGACGTGTTCCCATCTTAGAAAAAGAAGGAACCACATCAAACAAAGGCAACTCGAAAAATGATACATCAAAAAGAAGAAATAAAAACGATGTCATACGTCCAAGTGAAGAAAACCCTTGGGGTATTAAATTAAATCGAATGTTCGATATGTCAAACGATTCCAAATTGTTTCGCTCGTATGAGAGTTTAGAACACGACGGATATAAACTCAGAGGGTCGAAATTCGTTCGAGACGACGGTACTGAATATTGGCCACTCTACGAAGCGAAAATGATTCACCAATATAATCATAGATTCGGAGACTATAGTGATTTACCTAAAGGATCTAAGTCAACAAACCTACCTGATATTCCGACGGCAAGGTTACATAATAAAGGTTATACCGTTTTGCCTCGGTACTGGATCGACAAAATTGAAGTTTTTGGGGAAAATGAGACGCAATTACCTTTTCTCATAGGATTTAGAAAAATTTGTCGATCTACTGACGAACGCACTATAATTCCATCAATAATTCCCCAAGCTGGAGCGGGAGATAGCATCATAAGAATAGATTTTGGACGAAATCTAAACTCGATTTCTTTTCTTGTGGCTGAATTATCCTCAATGATTCATGATTATGTTGCACGTCAGAAGAGCGGTGGAACCAACCTTGCTTTTTTTGTAGCTAGGCAGATTTCTACATTTCCTCCTAGAGAAGCGGAAAAGAAAGCAGCTTTTCTTCCTACGAAAACACACCTGGACTTCGTTCTCCCGCGCGTTCTGGAATTAATGTACACGGCAACTGACCTTCGCGGATTCGCAGAGAGTTGCGGGGATCACGGCGAACCGTTCGTTTGGGACGATCGTCGACGTTTTCTTTTGCGTTGCGAGTTGGACGCGCTCTATTTCGGATTATATCTTGGATTTGGCGAATGGTCGGAGGCGAAAATTTACGACGAAAGCGAGGAAGACCGCGCGACGTTGGAACGGTATTTCCCGACGCCTCTCGACGCGCTCGATCACGTTATGGGCACGTTCCCGATTGTCAGGCGCAAAGAACTTGCGGACGAATTGAAGACGAGCGTCGCCAACGAGGCGCTCGAAGCGCGCGGGCTGGAACTTGGCGACCGCTACCCGACCTGCGCCGTCGTTCGCGCGATGTACGAGGAAATGGTCGACGCGATTCGCGAAGGAAAAGAATGGAAGACGTGGCTCGACCCCGCGCCCGCCGACGATTTTTGCCGACATCCGGCGGGGTGATTGGTAAGAGCCGCAAGGCGCGAGACGTTCTTCGAACGCGAGCGCGACCTTTGGCGTCGGGACGACCGGAATTGACGTTTTTCACGACTCCGCGTTTTTAAAAGTTGCCAAGGCAATTTTACGTCTCGTCCGAGCGAACGAATTTCTGTTCGCGACATTTGGGCGTTTCGGGAATCGTTAAGCGCAATTTTCCCTCTTTGAGCAAAGGTCGAATGAATTTTGTAGACGCGTAATTTTTTGCAAGACCCGTAAACGCCCGTATTTCTTCCCGGCTTCTTGGAACGGCGCAAAACGCCAGGAATTCTTCCTGAGTTACGTTTTTCCTACCGGTTGCAAGTTTAGTCGCGACGTCTTTTTCGAGGTTGAGTCCCAGCCCGTTTCGGAACGTTACGACAAACTCGCCTCGTCGGGATTCAAATTCCGGATCCGGCAGTCCCAAAGCTTTAAATTCATGGCGAATCGTCGGTATTCCGGAGAATCTGTTTTCCGCTATGCGCATGATTTCCAGGATTTTCGCCAACGTCGGATTGCGGGATTCCGGATGAACCGAACCGAGCGTGTCGATAGAAATTCTGCCGTAGAGACCGCCGCTGCTGGCGATT
>CAMZEO010000040.1 GCA_947305735.1 uncultured Planctomycetales bacterium
GAAACTTGTTCCGATTTCGTCGAGGCTTTGCGTCGAACGGGCATGTCGGAGGACCAAATCAAAATCATTTTAGACGACCTTCCAAAGGAAGGCTGAACCGTTCGTTTTGCGGTGATCGGAGACTTCGAAATGGAATCGTCGGAAGAAGCCTTGGAAACGATTGGAACGAGAACGGAGAATCCTATGATAACCAGAGCGATTGACGCGATTCATCGTTTAAACGCCGACGAAATCCTTCGCGAACAGATTCGCGTTCAGGAAAAAGCGGCTCTCGATTACGGAAACGATATGGCCGTCGCAAGGGACGAAGGCTTCGCGGAGGGTTTCGCGGAAGGTCGCGCGGAAGGTTTCGCGGAAGGTCGCGCGGAAACTTGTTCCGATTTCGTCGAGGCTTTGCGTCGAACGGGCATGTCGGAGGACCAAATCAAAATCATTTTAGACGACCTTCCAAAGGAAGGCTGAACCGTTCGTTTTGCGGCGATCGGAGACTTCGCCGTAGAGCCGCCGGAAAGAGTCGTTTTCCAGGGGCGAGCCCTACGCTATTCTTTCGTAATACTCCTTTAGTTTTCGGTCGCAGATCGCCGCGATTTTTTCTTTGGCGTCGTCGTCGAGACGTTTCCAGACGGCGGAATCGATTTCGACAATTCCCAGCGTTTTCGCGTGTCTCGCCATGCTCATTTCTTCGAACCGCCGAAACGGATTCGCCAGAATATTGCGTCGGACGTCGGCGTCGGCGTATCCTCCTCGAGCGTAAAGACAGTTTTCCTTTTCGACGATCAAACCGGCTTTGCGTCTTGCTTCGTAAAACCTTTTGAAATACGCGACCAAATCGTCGATTTTGACGCGTCCTTTGGCGTCGGCCAATTCGAGAAACGCCTTAATCAGCACGGGCTTGTACGAATAGCTCATATCCATTCTTTCGATCATTTCCATGAAGATTTCGACGCGATTGGAGTCGTCGACGATTCGCCAACAATATTTTTCGGCGGCGGTTTTGAGCGTTTCTTCCTTAAAATACCGGAGCGTTCTCTTTTCGCTCAACGGAACGATCAAATCCGGCTTGATCTTTCCGTCTTGAATATAACGCGCGATCGTTTCCGACTGAACGTCGACGCGTCGGACAAGCTCCGTCTGACTGATCATGCCCGCCGCTTCTTCCTGCCAGTTGAACAGATCGACGATTTCCAAATCGTCGACGGCGACGGGGAAATCAATAATCGCCTCCGGCTTTTCGCCCTTTCGATAGAGTTCTTCTTCCGCCTCTCGTTGTTCTTTTGTTCCCGCGACGAGCGCGCCGGGACGGTATTCCTTGACTTTAAAGATCTTATGAGCGCAATAAGGGGAATTAAAACGACCGGCGACGTCGACGAAATCAAAAACGAGCAGATGTTTTTTCCCTTCGGAACGTCGCATGCCGCGTCCGATCTGTTGCGTGTAAAGGACTTTTGACATAGTAGGTCGCGCGGCGAAGATCGCTTCCGTTTGCGGACAGTCCCAGCCTTCGTTGAGCAGATCGCAGGCGCACAGGACTTTCAGGTCGCCTTTTGCGAATCGTTCGAGCGCGTCGGCGCGCGCGTCGCGTTTGTCGGCGCCCGAGACGGCGAGCGCGGCGACTCCCGCGTCCTGAAAGAGCCTGGCGACATTTTTGGCGTGTTTGACCGAGACGCAAAAGACGATCGTTCTTTTGTCGCGGACGTATTCGAGCCAGACGGCGACGATAAGTTTGTTGCGTTCCGGAACGCTCAAACAGACTTCAAGATCGCGCGCGTCGTATCGGACGGAATTGTATCGAACTCTCGTAATGTCGATATTTGTCTTGACGCGAACGCAACGGACGGGAACGAGAACGCCCGTTTCGACCGCCGTTTGAAGATCGAGTTTCCGGGCGGTTTTTCGGAACGTTTCGAGAACGTCGACGCCGTCGGCGCGTTCGGGCGTCGCCGTTAGACCGAGCGTGAATTTCGGCTTGAAATGAGCGAGTATCTTTTGATAGGTTTCCGCGGCGGCGTGATGAGCTTCGTCGACGATAAGGTAGTCGAAGGCGTCGTCGCGGAACAGATCGAGATTGAGCGCGACGCTTTGAACGGAGCCGCAGACGACGTTCGCGTCAAGTTCCTTACGACCGTCGACAAAGCAGCCGACGGAAACCCCGCGCCATAGTTCCCGAAACGCTTTTTGAGCCTGGTAGACCAGCGTCGTCGTATGCGCGACAAACAGGACGCGACCGCCGACCGACTTGGCGTCTTCAACCGCGACGACCGTCTTGCCCGTCCCGGTCGCGAGGGAGACGAGGGCGATCGTTTCGTTATTGCGCCGCATTTCCTCGAGCGTTTTGAGCGTTTCGCGTTGATAGTCGCGCAATTCGAGCTTGCTTCCGTCGAGTTCTTTTCCGCGCTGTTCGGGCAGATAGTCGTCGACCATTCGAAACCGTCCGGTTCCGAGAAAGATTTGGAGTTCGTCCTTAACGCCGTCGGGGAATCGCCGGAGCCGACGCGCCGTCCAACGAAAAACGTCCCAGCCCAGACTGATCATCGAGTTCTGTTTGAGCAAATCGTCGTCGTGTTTGTCGAGCGAAACGAGGTCGGGGTTATGCGTCGCGTCGTCGTCGATTTCAACGGCGATCCTCCTGCCTTCGTTGATCAGAAAGAAATCGGCGAATCGCGCGTTTTGATAGACGTCGCGGAACGGATATTGCGAGCGGAGAAAGGACGTCTTTTCCGCGCCGAACGCTTCTTCAAAGATTCTTACGAAAAGATCTTCCGGGACGCTTCCGGAAACCGATCGACGGGACATGGCCTATTCCTTTTCGCGGACGGCGATTAAGAAGAGTCGTTTTTCAAACGCGCCTCGTTTTTTCGCTTTCTCGACGCGCGCCGCTTCGAGTTCTTCGCAGGAGAACCCCCGCGCTTTCGCGGCGGCGTAAAGCGTTTCGAGCAGGTCGGCAAGTTCGGCGACGTCGCCGGAGTCCAGGTATTCGGCGAGCTCCTCGGACAGTTTCGCGTCGACCGCTTTTTGGAATTCGTCCGCGTCGAGCGTTCGATATTCGGGCGTCTTGCCGGACGCGGCGATTATTTCCGGAATCGCGTCGCGAACCAGCTTGTCGTATCGGATTGTTCGCGTCATTCCCGACGTTCCTTCCTTGTTCGATTTTGATTTTCCGCGCCGCGACGATTCAACGTCCGAATTGCGAAAAGGTTCGAGCGCGAAGAGGGAGGATTTTGCCAAATGGTATAGGTTTTCGCAATTCGCAACCTAAACAGTCCCCTTCCCCCAATTTTACATTAAAATTATTTTTTCGCAAGAAAAATCTTCTTTTTGGTATATAAAAAGTCCAAAAAAATTGAATTTCTTGCTACTTTCTCGATAAAAACGGCACAGAAGGACGTTGCGAAAACCTATACGTTTTCGCAATATTTTTTATAAATTTCGTCGTTTTCGACCGCGCTCTAAACTGTCCGGACAAATAGGTTTACAGAATCGGCGACAAGCGAGAGAATTTCGTCGACGCGATGGCGCGAAGTCGAGGAAATATGCCGGGATTTGAACCATGGGTTTTTCAACGAAAGTCAACGAAGCCGCGACGCAGGTTTTGCGCGAGAGCTACGCCGACGGAATTGATCTCGGCGACTGGCATGAACTGAAGAATTTTCGCAGGAAGCTCTGTCAAATTACCGGCGAGAACCCGGACTCCGACTATTCTACCGGGACGATAAGAGAGTTGCTGAAAGTCAACGGTCGGACTGCGGCGAATAAGATCGTTCCCTATTCCGCGCCCGTTAGCGTTTTCGACTTCGAGAAGGCGAGACCGAATCGGAGAAACGCCGCCGCCGACGCGACGCCTTTATCGAACGAACTCGAAAAGTATCGCGGCGAATATCGACCGTGGTTTGTCAATCATTACGGCGCCGGGTTCGAGGACTACTGGAAATTGACGCGGGAAGTCGTCGACGACGCTCAAAAATTCAGGATCGTCGACGCGTCGCTGAACGGACGCGCGTTAAAGAAAATCAGGGACGAACTGTTTTTGCTTCCCGAACGTCAGGTCGGCGTTTTTCCCGCGCGCTGGAAATATCAAAACGCGCTAAATCGTTTTATTCTGTTTTGGAACGAATTATTGCCTTTTGACGCCGTAAGAGACGACGAAAAAAGCGATTCTCTTTCGAACGGCGACGCGATTGAAACCACCGACGAACGAATTGAAAACGGTCGTTTCGATCGGGGGCGTCGGACTTCTAAAAACGGGCGTTGGTTTTTCGAGGATTACAAGGACGGTTATTTCCGATGGCGTCAGGATCGCGGCGGTTCTTCCATGGATTGTTTCCGCGAATGGCGCGCTTTGACAAAAATCGTCAAAGACGCGTCCGAGAACGGCGTTATTGGAGGTTCGTTAAGCGGAGACGTCTTATGCGCCGTCGTCGAGGATTTTCTTACTCGTCCGGAAGACGAAACCGTCGACAGTTCTTTGCAAAAACGGCGTTTGTCCGCGCTGAGGAATTTTCTTAAATACTGGATCGAAAAATTCCCTCGCGCCTCCGTAAACAATATTGACGAGCTTGATTCTTACCTGAGCGACGGCGACGCTGGAAGCGAAGAAGGGACGCCGCCCGACGAACAGGAGACGTCTGACGAACAACCTGACGAGAACCGGCATATGGAAAGCGTTTCTTCCGACAATTACGAGTCGATCGAGAGTTATAAAGACGATTTTATTCAATGGCTTCGGAAACGCGGACTTTCTTCGGGAACTTGTTCCGCCTATTGGGCTTCTTTTAGAAGAATCGTCAATGAGGCGATTGAACGCGACATTATCCCTTCCGCTTTTGAAATCGACGATTTAGAGCGAATCGAAACGGAACTTTTCTCGCTTCGCGAGTATCAGGCGGACGTCTTTCCTTCGCGGAACAATTGTTTAAATGCTCTTAAGTATTTTATCCAGTTCTGGAACGACGACTCTGTTGACGAAAGCTCCGACCAATCGTATCAAGCCGGGAAAGATCGTTCGTACCAGACGGACAAGCGCGATTATAACGCAATCTCAAAAACGACAAGAATTGCCAATGCGATTCGCGAACATTTTCCCAGCGGATTTCGGTTCGACGATTCCAATTTGAGTCTCTTGACCAGCGCAATGGGAGAGCGCCTCGACTCGCTCTCGATAGCCGACGTCAAAGAAAGAATGTTTGGACGAAAAGACGGCGTTTTTTTCTTTTCCAACTTTGTAATTGATCGTGAATCAGAAGACGCTCTTTTTGAACAAGTCAACAAGTTTGCGGATTTAAACTCAGGGTTTGAAGCGGGTTTCCTTTACGAGAAGTACCGCGACCGTCTGAATTCAATTTGCGTTCGCAACGACGGCGATTTTGAAGATTGGCTCGTGAAAATGTCGCCCGTTGAACTGAGGTTTACGTCGGTTGGAAAATTTCGAATAGCGCGTTTGAAGACAATTCGCAACGACGAAGAATTTACCGACGCGCTCCTTCAAAAAATCCGCGACGCCGCGAACGCCAATTACGGAACGATTGAAGAGAACGATATCGTCGATACTTTCGACGGTTTTTCTCTCGACTGTTTGAGTCATATCGTCAAGTTCAGAGCCGACGACGTTTTTGTGAAAAAGATCAACGAAACGATCTGTTTTCAGACGTTTGAAGGATTGGGTATTCCCGACGATTTCTCCTCAAGTATTCAGAAAGCCATCGATAAGGTCGACAAATATGGGCTGGCGCCTTCGTTGGACGTTCTGACCGCGATGTTAGCCGCCGAAGCGGGGTATAACCCGCGCGAAGAATACGGAATTACCGAAGATAAAGCGTTCCGGAAATTAATTGAGGTTTGTTATCAAGGGGACGTCCCCAGAAAGTGGAAGGCGAACGTCTTTGGAAAGGACGAATAGTGAGATACGCTACTGTCATCAAATTTGTGGTGTAAGAAACGGTAATTGTTGAAATGGGAACTAACTTTACTCTTGACGAAGCGGTAATTTTGGTAGACGCTTATCTCAGAATGAAAGAACGAGGTGCCACGACATACGCCGTCGCAAAAGAAACGTCTGCAATTCTTAGAAATCGCGCAGTTGCTAACGGGATAGAAATTGACGACTCTTTCCGAACTGTTCAAGGAATAATAAATCGACTTTCTACAACCGATAATTATTTTTCACTTAGCTTCGAGGAGTTGAGAGAGAAAACATCCGCTATCTGTGAAGCTATTGTTTTATACAAGAAAAATCCGAAGGAATTTGAATCTCTTTTAAAAAAGGCAATGTCAAGCTCTAACTCTCCCTCTGAAGAATCATATAATGAAACCGTCACCACAACTGAAGAAGATAACGGTGAGGATAAAATCAACCGTTCTGAAGAATTATTGTATGAATTCGACAAGAGGATCGAACTGACAAATACTCGTCCTACTCGCGCTCAATTTATTAACGGTAAAAGAAAGGAAACAAATTCTTGGACAGACCTTTATTATTGGGTTGTTTGCGAGTTATATTCCCAATATCCAGAGAAACTTCTGGAAATTCTTCACGATAATCTCAAGAGAGGAATCGTTGCCGACTTTCTTGACGCAAAAGGTTATGAAAAATATAAAGATATTTATCGCTACTCGGTTAAATATATTGACGAAAATTTCTATTTGAACGCCAACTATAACGCTACAACGATTGGATCAAGAATTGGCAAGTGGTTGAGAGTTTGTGGACTCGAAGCGAACGCTTTAAAAATCTACTATGTTAAAAAGCCAGCGATTACAAAAAGGGTCTATCTTTCAAAACGAAAAGAGAACGAAGAACAGCGACATTCTCCCGACGGATATGATCATCACGAAGACAAAACCTATACAAAAGTCTGTGCGATAATTGAAGAACATTTTTCGAACGGTTTTGTGTTTGACGATTCGAGTGTGAATCTTTTAGAAAACATCTTGGGAGAGCGGATCGATCCCAAAGAGCTAGAGATTGTCAAAAACTCGATGTTTGTTCGAAAAGACGGTGTTTGCTTCTTTCGCGATCTTACGATTGATTCAGCATTATATGACGAGATACTTAATCAAGTCGCTGAATATCTGAACTTAAACTCGGGATTCGAATCATTCGTTCTTTACGAGAAATACCGTGATCATCTAAATTCAAGTTGCATACGTAACGTCGAAGACTTTGAAACTTGGTTGGGGGATATGACGCACGGCGATATAAGGCTTTTCTCAGTTGGAAATCATCGAATAAAGCGTTTAAGGGAGTTTGTGAAGGAGTTTCCCAACATAGATGATGCTGTAGACTTGTTACGGAAATCATCGCCTGTTAAGGTGAAGTTTTCATCGATTGGGAAATATAGAATTGCTCGTTTGAAGGAGTTTCGCAACGACGACGAATTTGTCGACTCTCTCCTTCAGAAAATGCGCGACGTCGCCAATTCCAGCTACGGAACGATTGAAGAAAACGCTATCGTTCAGGCTTTCGACGGTTTTTCCCTCGAATTTTTATGCCAAATTGTTAAGAATAAGGCTGACGACGTTTTTGTTAAGAAGATTAACGAATCGGTTTGTTTTCAAACGTTTGAAGGTCTTGGAGTTCCGGAAGATTTTTCTGCAAGTATTCAAAAAGCTCTCGATAAAACCGACAAATTGGGGTTACCCCCATCTCTAGAAGTATTAACCACGTTGTTAGCCGCTGATTTGGGGACTAATCCCCGCCAAGAATACGGAATCGCTGACGATAAAGCGTTCAAGAAATTGATTGAAGTCTGTTATCGCGGCGAAGTCGCCAGAAAATGGAAATCGAACGTCTTTGGAAAGGACGGATCCTGACATGTATTCTTACGAATGGGATCCAAAGACGCGAGGGTATGTCCTGACGACGCGCGCGAGCAAATATATCGCCAACGAAATACGTCCCGTGTTTGCCGAAGAGCTCCTTCTTTTGGGAATGGATCGAAAGTTTACGTTTAACCATGAGGAGACGCGTCCTCTCTTGTGGGCGCAGAAAAATAACTATTTCTACAAAGGAGAAAAAGTTGCTCAAACAGTCGGCGTTCGGTACGGCAAGCCGATCGAGATTGAATATGTCTTCGATAAGCGAATGAAGTTGCAGGCGACGGACGTCGACGCGATGATTGAAAAGAACGCGCGTATCATGTCGCTTGTCGTTGCCGACGCCAAACGCCGCGTCAAAGAAATGTACGACGCGACCGTTAATCGTTCCGACGTCGCCTATATCGCCTTTTCCGGGGGGAAAGATTCGGTCGTAGCGCTCGATATCTGTCATCAAACCCTTCCTCTTTCGGTTCCCGTGATATACAGCGACACCGACATGGAATTGCCCGCGTCGGTCGACTACGTTTGGCCGGAAGTACAGAAACGTTACCCTGACAGAGAATTTGTTAAAGTCAAAGCCGACGCAAGCGCTCTTGATAATTGGGAAGTCTTCGGTCCTCCGTCAAGAACGATACGGTGGTGTTGTTCGGTTCATAAAACAACGCCGGCGATTATGTATCTGAAAAAAAGACTTGGTATTGATAGAGTTAAGGCAACCGCTTTTTTAGGCGTGCGAAGCGAGGAGAGTTTAAGCCGTTCGAGCTACGACGATATGAGCGTTGGCGTTAAGAATGCATCTCAAACTAACTGTATGCCAATTCTTGAATGGGGAGCCCATGAACTATGGTTATATATTTTCGCGCATAACTTGGTTCTTAATCCTGTTTATCGATCTGGTTTGACGCGCGTTGGGTGTGTCATGTGTCCAGAATCATCCGAAAAATATGTGTGGTTCATAAAAAAGTTATATCCTTATGAGTTAGAGCAGTTTAGTAAGGTTATTATTAAGACCAGTAATAAAGAATTTGGCTCTAGGAAAGAAAAGATTGAGTTTGTTGGCAGTTTGAATTGGCAGGCAAGGCAGAGTGGCGTAGTCTTTAATGATCCCTTATCTATGCCAGTAGAATACGCCGAGGAACGATGTTCTCGATTCAAAAGTATATACTACGACAGAAAAATGCTTATTGAATGGATTAAAACGATAGGCGTTATTCGATCTATTCGGGAACTTGGGAAGGACGATTGTTTTGGATATGTTTCTCTGTATTAACGGAAAGAAACGTATCTATAATAATTTTGTATTTTCTTTTGAATTAAAATCTTATAGAGATGGCGGGGTCGTTGCGTTTGAGTTTCCAGATAAAGAGTCGCAGGACGAACTATTGCCTTCAATAAGACAATTCTTGAAGAAGGCAATTTCATGCGTTGGTTGCGGAACTTGCGAAGCCGAATGTTTATTTGGCGCAATAACAACATTACCCAATAAAAGAATTGAAATTGATTCGAGAAAGTGCGCGCAGTGCAGAACTTGTTATGAAATCAGCAAAGCTTGTTGGAGGTTTAGATCAATGGCGGTTCCCGTAACTTCAAAGACTTCAAGCGTAGGAATTAATTCATATAAAAATTTTGGTCTTCGTGAGAATGAAGAGCATAATTGGTTGTCTAAACTGGTGGAACTAGGAGATAAGTTTTTTCCTTGGACTCCCGAGCACGCGCTTGGCAAAAAAATGGTGGAATCCGCGCGACTTTGGTTTGTGCAAGCGGAACTTATCGACTCGGCGCGGAAGCCAAAGAAGCTGTTGGAATTATTTCGTTCGCAGGGCGCCGCCAGCGTTCTCGGCTGGGAACTTATCTGGTTTGCGTTAGCGAATAACGCTCTTTTGATGAAATGGTTTGTCTTAGACGCTGAAATTGGCAAACCATATACGCAAGACGAGCTGATCACGAAACTTTCCAATTATTTTCCTTCGTTTGGCGCGTCGACAATCGACGGCGGCATGTCCGCATTAAAAGACACGCTGACCAAATCGCCTCTTGGTCAAGTCGTTTCTCCCGACGAGTTGATCGTTAAAAGCAAGGAGTTTTCCGACGAGTCCGCGGTCGTTCTCTTAGGTCAAAAGGGACGTCAAGTTAAGACGTTTGCTCGACGTCCCAGGAAGATTCGTCCGTTGACGCTTTTGTACAGCCTTTATTTTATCGCTCGCAACACGGAACGTTCCGCGTTTACCGTTCGCGAGATGCTTTCCTCGGATAAAGATTCTCTCTTCGTTTCTCCAATCGTCGCTTTTGGAATGGAGACGGAAACGTTGCGCCGCCAATGCGAAGGATTGCGATCGCGTTATCCGGATTATATAAGCACCGTTTTTACGCACGGGAACGACGAAATTGAAATTTTCCCCGAACGTCATTCTCTCGACGATATTATCGATCTTTGCATTTCGGAGTCCTGATCATGTTAGCGCCAGACAAGTTATATTCGGATTATATTCAGGTTCGCGATTCGTACGCGCCGACGATGACGAAGCGGGAAATCAACGAAAAGCCGGACAAGTGGCTCGAGTTCTTTCCGCACCAAAAATATTGCGAGTTCGTCGACGCGTTGCTTAATTGCCTCGAGTCAGGCAAGACGTCGGTTTGGCTTTACGGAAACTTTGGAACGGGTAAAAGTCATGCCGCTCTTGTAACGCAGAAATTGTTCATGGACGTTCAAGAGCGCGTCGATCTCTGGTTTAAGCGGAATAACGCCGAATTTTCCGATCCCAAAGGACTCAAATCGCGATTGGACAAGTTGCGAAAGGAAGGAACGCTCGTAGTCTACGATTACAACGCCGAGGATTTGGGACCGGGCAAAGATTTTCTCGTTCGTCTCGAAAAGGGGGTCCGCGCCGCGCTTGAAGAAGTCGGAATGAAGGTTCCCGGAAACGGCAAGCTGGACGAGATCGAAGCGCGTCTTCGACGCGAAGGGGATCATTTTTTTGACGCGATCGCCCAAATAGAAGACAAACTTTCTTACCTTCCGACTTATAAAAGTATCGACGAAATCGTTAAGAAGTTGCGCGACGACAAACTTGGTTCCGCCGTTCTGGACGAAGTTCAGCAAACGTTTCATCACGACGGTATTTTTCTCGACGTCGACGTTCCTTCGTTCCTTGAATGGATTCAAAAGGTTCGAGACGTCAACGGATTGACGCGCGTCGTTTATATCTTCGACGAGTTTTCGTCTTTTATTGAAGCGAACAGAACTCAACTAAAGACGCTCGAAGAAGTTACCGAGAATCCTTATCTGGAAGGGAATCGTTTTTATTTTGTTCCCGTTACGCATATGGATCTTAAAGCGTTTGCAGGAGAGAATTCTCAAACCGCGAGACGCGCGAAAGATCGTTTTGTTTTCAGTAAGATCGAAATGCCGGACGACGTGGCGTTTCGACTGACCGCTCACGCCTTTAAAGTCGACGAAAAGAAACAACAGGAGTGGAATAAGACGCAAGAGGAACTTGCGTCTTACGTTCGACAAGTCGTCGATCGGTTTTCGAAAGTCTCTATTAAGATCGATTCCTTTACAAAGATTCTCCCGATTCATCCGATGACAGCGTTCCTTCTGAAGTATCTTTCGGAAAGCGCGCGTTCCAATCAGCGAAGCATATTTGAGTACGTTAGCGGAAAAGATTTCAAAAACTTTATCAAATCCGGCGGTCCCTCGAGTAAAACCGCTCGTTTTCTAACGGTTGACCAACTTTGGGAGTATTTTATCATTCGCGAGGATCTTGGCGTCGTTCAGGACGTCGAACGGATCAGGCGCGAATTTGCAAATATTCGACAGAGGATTCTTTCCAACTCAACCGACGATTCCGACGAAATACGCGTGTTGAAAGCGGTCTTTCTTTTTGTTCTTATTTCTGATCTTCGCGAAGGTGGGAATGATTTAATCCAGCCGACGATCGACAACGTCGAACTAGCTTTTAAAGGAACCGATCTTGTCAATGTTTCCGGCGTCATTGAAGCTTTGAGCAAAAGGAACTGTTTTTCTCTTGCCAACAGGCATATCAGTCTTTTCATTTCCGAAGCAGGAACGGAAGACGAAATCGGAAAAACGATAGAAGAGTATTCTAAAAACTTCAATACTTTTCTTCGAGAACCAATTGAAAAGAAACTTAAAGATAAGATAAATACCGACTTAGGGAAGTTTTTTAAAGAACGCTTTGATATCCGCGTAAGCGATCCAGAGAATACGAGTTTGGGATCAATAACTAAGACAAGAGATAGATATTCCAAAGGTATCAATAAGGACGACGGTTCAGTTTGCCTCTGGTTTATCGCCGCTAAAGACGAGAACGATAAAACGAGCGTTCAGGAAAAAGCCGAAAATGTTTTAACTCAGCTTCGCGACCATCGTATTTTGATGTTCTCCTTTGGAAACTGTACTTTTTGCGAAGACAACGCTGAGAATTGGAGGAATTATGTGAAACTTCGAGCGCAGGAATCTCTTGCCACTGATTCAGCCCAAAAAATAATTTTTAAAAAGAGTTATATCAAGATTCAAGACGATTGGTTTAACAGAATTAAAAAAGGAAAAATCGACTTCTATCGTTACGACGACGAAGCAAAATCCGGTGTTGGTGTGACGATCGAATGGGGCGAGTTGAAAGGAGCGCTGGAGTCTTACATCGCAGGGAAAATGCCTTGTCTTGTTGATTTGTTATCTGGATATCAAACCACAGTATTTGATATCAAGGGACTTAAACAATGGGCTCTTGCCGGAATCAACGGTAATGGCAAGGCGCAATATAGCCAATTGATCAATCGTTTTATAGGGGATGGCGTCGTTTGGGACGAACAATGGTTCGATCAAAATCCCGAACATACCCTTTCAAAAATCCGCGCTTTTTTCGATAAGAAAATCAAAAACACCGTCGGGGAGGGCGGGGAGTTTTCACTTCGCAAGGTCTATCTCGAATTAAAGCGCGCGCCCTACGGAATGCGTCCTTGCGGCATAACGGCGTTTTGTCTTGGATTCTGCTTGCGATTCCTTCTTGCCAAAGGGTATCAGTGGACGGATAAAACGATCACAAAAGAACTTGACGCCGATTCCCTTGCGGAAATTATCGAAATGGTCGTTAAGGACGACGGCGAAGGCAAAATTAAGAACGAAAAAACGATTTGCAGACTGTCGAGAGACGAAAAAGCGTTTGTCAAACGCGCGCCCGAGATGTTTGGCGTAAAAGTCGACTCTCTGTCTCGCGTCGAGGACGCGTTGGCGCGCATTCAGGAATCTGTCCGTCAGCTTTCGGATCGCGCGCCTCTCTGGACGCTCCATTACGCGATCGATCTTGATCCGGAAGTCGACGAAAAAGAGAAACGGACAATTCAAGACGTTTTATCCAAACTTTGCAGCGTTTGCCGCGTCAGTTCCAAAAGCAAGACGTCCGATTTCACAAGCAACGTTAAAGAAATAGGCGGGATTCTAAACGCTAATCCCGACTTGATTAAGATTGTCGCGAGATACGCGAAACGCGAACATTTCAAACGGGCGTTCGAGCTGTACGTCGACGAAATGAAACCTGAATTGCAGGAGCAAGCGAAGAAGGTTGGAGACGTTACGCGTCAATATTGCAGGGCAATTCTTGACAAGGTTGCCGACGAGGCCGGCGTTCTGTGGAACGAATCGGACTTTACCCGCGAGATTGACCAAACGTTTGCCGAATACGAAGCGATAGAACGTTGTCAGACCCTTTTAGGCGCGGAAGATTTTTTGACATATGATCAGGTCGTTAAACAGCTTCGTTCGCGCGTTCGCGGCGTCAACGTTCCCAAAGATATGATATTGGAAACGTATCCTTCTTTGGAGGCGTTTCTTTCCGCGACGGACGAACAAAACGGTTCGGCGTCAAAACTTAACGAAGCGCTGACGCAATGTTCCGAGACGATGCGCGAGGTGTTTTTTGACGCGCAACGTAAGAAAGTTCTGGAATTAGTTCGAGCTAAATTATCTAATACCGTAATTCCCGACGACGAGTTGCGCAAATTAATGGATTCAATCGAAGACGCGTTTTCTATGACTCCGCAAGGATACGAAGCGGCTCTGTCGGGAACGATTGAAGAATATGAGAAGAATTCCGCCGCCGTCGGCTTGGCAAACGCGTGGAAAACGTTTTCCGGGTGCGACACGCCCGACGAATGGTCGGCGAAGAATCATCTTCCGGCTTACTGTCTTTTCGACGACGATTTTGAGGCCGCCGATCTGTTCAAAGCGCTCGCTCGTCCTGAAAACTACGCGAAAGACGTTCTGATTCATTTTTGCGACCGTTTAGAGGCGGAAGGTTACGTCGCCATTAGCGCGTGTCAGAAACGTTTTATGAAAAAGGCGATTCCGGCGCGTTATTCGGGGTTTAATATTCAAATTGGCGAATTGACGCAGTTTCTCGAAAAGAAACACGGTTCGCAACCGAATCAATGGCCTTTTCCGTTAGGCGTGGAGGAATTTGTCAGCGAGCGTTACCGCTACTCTTTTGCGCCTCAGATTGTTGAAAAAGTCGGCAAGATGGGCGCGGAGGAATTAAAATCGATCATTCTCAAACTTGTCGAGACGAACCAGGACGTCGGCATGCTTTTCTGGGAGTAAACGATGGACAAATACGACGTTAATTCTTATTTCCTGAACGAGCGCCATATAAGCGGCGCGAGGATTGAGGTCTATCCCAACAACGACGTTGGCAGGGAGCTTGTCGACGCGTATCGCGCCCATGACTTTCGAATACTCCATTTTAGCGAATGTCTGGAAGACGGATATAATTTTGCCTCGACCGAAGTTCCCCACGTTATGGAATGCGTAGACGAAGCGACGCGGGATTGCGCCGACGGCGTTCTCGTCGTCGGACTTGACGCGCTTTTATCCATACGACCGGAAAGGGAATTGAACGCGTTATCGAATCTTTTGAAAGATTGCGTTGAACAGGGTTACGCCAAAAACGTCGCCTATTTGATTCACTCTTCCAATTTAAATCAATTGACGTTTAATAACAGCCGTTATTATTTGAGCGGTCAAGTCGTTTATTTTGACGGCGAAGAAGTTCAATATGAAAGACCGACGATCGATATTGTGTCTCCCAAGTGGCTTACGGAGAGCTTTACGCCGCCTGGATATAAGAGAGCCGCGAGTTTAAACGATCTTTTTGAACAAATGGGAAACGTTTGTCCCATTGAAAAACCGGACGAAGCGGACAAATATGTTTTGCTGCTCGAACCGGGGGGACTCGGTAGGCTCAACAATCGCGTCGTCTACCGAAAGAAAGCGAAAGACGTCGCGGAACGTTTTTATCAGTTCAAGGCGGATTTTTCCGAGGAACTGTTCGCCGCGTTGTTGGAGAAGAGCGTTAAGAGCGGGGTTAAACCGAAAGTTTATCTCTTCCATCGAATAGGCAAGAAGAATTTTTCTCCTTCATTTGCTCCCAATAGCTTGTTAATTCTTAAAGACGACCCGCTTTGGGACGCTTTTGTCTGGATGCTTCGCCTCCATGAGGAAAAAGATTCTTATTTGAGTCACGTCCTGGATTTGGGCGTCAATCGATACGATTTCGCGAGAAAGTATGTCGTCGACGGCGTTGTCGATTTGCTAAATAAAGAAAACGAAGCGCTCTTTGTAAGCTCCGACGAGGACGCGGACAGTCTGACGAGATTAAGAGGGTACGCGGACGAACGTTCGAACGTAATTCGTAGTTTTGGCGATTTATGCGACTGGAAAACGCTGCTTTCCGAATTCGTTCAAGAGACGCGAAACGTCGAATTGGCGCGCGTCTTTCTCAATTGCGGCTCGGAAGTTGAAAACGTCGAAATTATTCGCCGAGCGAGGAGTTGCGGGGCGTGGGAAAAGTTCAAAGGAACGTTTCCACTGTTGGACTCGTATCTTTCGCGGGAACAATGCTATCCCGACGCGGACTTAAACGATTATTTTGCGCAATACCGCCGTCTTAAAGTCGACGATTCCATAACAGAAGCGTTCGTTCGTCGCGCTTTTGACGAAGCCGAGAATATTGGCAAATACCAGCATCGAACGATGGCTTTTGGAGAATACGACTCATTACTCTCCAAAGGGATTGCGACAATTGTGGTCGACGCGATGGGCGCCGAGTATTTGCCGTTATTGTTGGCGGAGGCGCGAAGACGATGGTTGCGCGTTTCAGACTATCGAATCGTCCGTTCCAATTTGCCGACGTCCACTCAATTTAATGAAATTGACGAGAAGTATAATCCTATCGAGGTCAAGGAGTTGGACAATATCGCCCACAACGGGGCGGTTAAAAACGAAAC
Organism: uncultured Planctomycetales bacterium; assembly: GCA_947305735.1. Lineage (GTDB taxonomy): Bacteria > Planctomycetota > Planctomycetia > Pirellulales > Thermoguttaceae > RUG369. The sequence continues at coordinate 16,117 of CAMZEO010000040.1, forward strand.
CTGTTCTTCCGAACAGAATCTTTGCGCGAGTTTAAGAGTTTTTGACGACGTTTTCACGAAAATACGGGAAGCTCTGAATAATAATCAGTTCGCGATAGTCACCGCCGATCACGGTTCGACAAGACTTGCCAAAATCGCCTACGAAAAGCGAAACGATCTTGTTCGTGCGATCGATGCCCAATCGGATACGGAACCCGACGATTGGCGCTACGAACGCAACTCGTATGATAAGAGCGTTCCCGAGGACGTCGTTCGACGCGTCGATCCGGGAACGAACGTCGCTTACTGGACGATTCGCGGATACAACCGATTTCCAAAATCGGGTGGAAAGAAAAACGAAATGCACGGCGGCGCCACGTTGGAAGAAGCGCTTGTTCCTTTTGTCGTCTTTACGAACGATCGTAAAAGCGACGTCCTTGGGAACGCGTTGGTTGCGTCAATAATGATCGAAACAAAACCCGCCGTTCAAAAACAGATAATTGAGGATCCAGATTTTGATATTTAAGGCGCTCGCCAATGTACGATATTGAGAAATTACGGACTTGTTTTCCCGAAACGACGATTTATAAAGACAAAGCGACGACGGATATTTTTAAGTCGGCTAAAATAGAGGCGTTTTTACGGGATTGGATTATCAAGCGCAAAGCCGGATCAGACGGCAAAATTCAGGATTTACGCGAGTTGACTGAATACATCGCAAGGATCATTCCGAATTCAAACGCCAAATCCACGCTTGAAGGCGAGGCGCGAGACAATGGCGAAACGCGCCCGTTTTTAGCCAAAATTAACGTTCGATTTAATTCCCGAGAAAATTATTATTCTTTTGAAATTCCCGATTTAGGGTTTAATCATTCCGATACGATCATTGAAGATTACGTTTGGGATCGCGTCAAAGATCAACTGATTCAGGAAGCCGGCGGTTGGGGATTAGTCAAATTGGGATATATGTTTCCCGAAGAAAAAAAGAAAAACGGACGTTTTACCCTTCTTGAATATAAGAATTTCTGTCCGTATAAGGTCAACGTCGACGCGTTTCGTCAGGCTCGTGCGCAGTACGATGACGTCGAGGAATGGATGGACGTTCTGTTAGGCGCGATCGACTATAATCCGGACGGTTTTCAAATTCACGATTCTAAATACGAATCGTGGCTTTGGAAACATACGATGTTGACTCGCCTCCTTCCTTTTATTCAGCCACGCGTTAATTTGATCGAACTCGCGAAACAACAAACGGGAAAATCGTATATTTACGGCAAGCTTGGGAAATACGGCTGGCTTTCCGGCGGCGGCAAGATTACTCGCGCCAAGATGTTCGCAAGTATGAGTCAAGGCGCCAAACCAAACGGATTGGTAACGTTTAACGATTTCGTCGCGATCGACGAAGTGAAATCGATCAACTTTGGCGACGACATGGAAATGGCGGGCGTCATGAAAGGGTATATGGAAGACGGCGTCGTTAAAGTAGGGAATACCAAAGTTGAAGGCGAGGCTGGCATTGTTTTTTTGGGTAATATCGACGTCGCTGATATGGACGGGGCTAAAAATATGTTCAAGGAGTTGCCCGATCTGTTTCGCGACAGCGCGCTCCTGCAACGTATTCACGGAATCATACCTGCGCAATATACCTATGAAATCGAACCCAATATGATTATTAACGATTGGGCGCTCAATAGCGAATATTTTACCGAGATCATGCACCTCATGCGTTCGAAAGAAGAAACAATGCGCTATCGCGCGATCGTTGAGAACATCGTGCAAGTCAAAGCCGCAAAAAGTTTGTCAAATCGAGAGAAAGAAGCGGTCTTCCGACTTTGCACGGGTTATTTGAAATTGTTCTTCCCGCACGTTACGAGGGAAATGACAAGCGATATGAATTTTCTGGAAGACTTTGATAAATATTGTCTTAAACCATCGGTAGCTATGCAGGAAACTGTTTTAAATCAGATGAAGATCATTAATCCCAATGAGTTTGGCGGTAAAACGGTTGCTTCTTATTCCGTCAGGGTAAATTGATGGCGGCAAAGAAGATTTATTGTCAAATTTGCGGAGAAGAGATCGAGAAGGTCTCCAAAGCGTTGTGCCGGAAACTTTTCGATAAGAATACGAAGAAGTTTTACTGCTTGCAGTGTCTTGCGAATTATTTCGACGTTACCGTCGAGGATTTGCTGGAGAAAGCCGAAGAGTTCAAGGCTGAAGGATGTCCGTTATTTCAATAAGACGTTTTTCTTTTTGGCTTTTCGTTTTGAGGAACGCCGCGTTTTGGCTTTGCGCTTTGACGCGGCGTTTTGGGGGCGCCGGGTTTCGACGTCGCGGCGCAGGGCTTATTTATTCTCCTCGTTCTTTTCTTTATAGTAATCCTGAATCGCTTGCATCGTTTCGGTCGGGTAGTCGGTGGCGAAGGACGCGCAACCGCAGTCGAGCAACGTCTTGTACGTCAGGTATTTGTCGCCGTTCGTCCACGAGAGGGTTTCGAAGAGGACTCCCTTCTTGCGCAGTTCCGTACCGCAGTAGCGCAGGACTTCCGGCGTCGGCTTGACTCCCCCGTTCTCGTCGACGACGACGTGGACTTGCAAGCCCCAGAGCCCCGCGAAGTTCTGCTCGCGGATCTTGTCGAATCGATCTTTGAGGTCTTCGGCGGTGCCGCTCCACGTGGTCGGCATCCATAACATCGCCTTGGAGCGCGGCGCGAATTTCTTCCACGTCTTGATTTCGTCGTATTTCGACGACGCGAGAATGATTTGCGGATGAACCGACTCGGTCGCTTTGGCGAGAATTTCAAAGTCGATCTGCTTGACGTCAAAGAAAATCAGGCGTTGCGGATCTTCTTTCAACGCGGCGATCATTTCGTCCAAATCGACCATCCGCTGGCCTTTGAACTGCTCGCCTTTATACGCGCCGACGTCCAGCTTGCGGCATTCTTCGTAAGTGAAGTCCTTGACGCCCATCTTGCGAATCTCTTCGGGCGCGTCGGGAATAATGCGCTGGAAATCGTTGTCGTGGAACGACATAATCACGCCGTCTTTGGTCATGCGAACGTCCGCTTCCGGAATAAGCCCCTTCGCCCACGCGGCGCGGAACGTCTCCAACGTGCCTTCCGGCATTTCGTTGCCCATCCCGCGATGGCCCTGAACGGCGACCTGCTCGAGCGGAATATTGTCGCAAATGTTCCAGTCTTCGGGGGATTCCGCGTAGAATTCGTCGATCGCCCGATACGCGCAGTCGGGTCGGTCGGTTCCGAACCCCATGGAGCCTAAGCGAATCAGTTCCTTGTAGAACTCAATATCGGTCGCGGCGTCCGGGCAGTCTTTCGTTCGCCAGGGCATCGTCTGGAACTCGATCCCTCGAGCGCGAAGCTCGTCGCCGCGCGCGCGAATGCATTCGGGGGACGGCTTGAAATTCCCGTCGGCGTCCTTCGCGACGTGGATTTGCAACCGCTTGATTCCCTTAAAATTCTCGGCGCGAAGTTTTTCGAAGCGCTTGTCGACGTCCGCGTCCGTATAGCTTCCGAGCCCCATCCAGAGCGTCGCGTCGTAGTCTTCGCCGCAGACGTCCGCCCATTTGGCGAGATCCGCTTCGTTTCCGGACGTGAGCGTGACCTGGAACCGAACGTCGTAAACCGCTTTGGCAAGCTGTTCAAAATCGACTTTCTTCACGTCGATGACGACCATGCGACGATTGTCCTTTTTGAGCGCGTCGACGATTTCTTCAATGGAGACGACCTTTTCGCCCTTGAACTGCTCGCCCCGGAAGGATCCGATATCGAGCGCTCGCACTTCGTCGTACGTCAGCGATTCGACGCTCGCCTTTTTGATCTCGTCCGACGCGTTCGGGCAGACGCGCGAGAAGTTGTTGTCGTGGAACATCATGATGTGGCCGTCTTTGGTCGTGCGAACGTCGACTTCGGGGACGCCGCCCATGCCCCAGGTCAATTCGAGCGAGGACAGGCAGTTTTCCGGCGCAAGATCGCCGGCGCCCCGGTGCGCGACGACCGTGATCGTTTCGCGCGGCTGGTTGAAGATCGTCCATCGCGCCTCTTTTGCGGAAAGCGCCGCGACCGAACTTAGGAGCGCGACGCCAAGAAGAGCGAGCGTTCCGATTACTGGCAAACGTTTCATTGTTGTCCTTTCTGAACGGCGGAATTCTCGACGGAAAACCGCCCCGCGTGGTCAATAAAAACGCGCGAATCCCGCGAGTCAAGATCCGCGCGTCGCTAAAAATCGTTGTCGACGGTTCCGTATCGCTACGCGTTCGCCTCGAGATCGTTTTGGATTTCGAGATCGTTCGAGGCCATGTCGCCGTCGGAGGCGTGAACGCCGTTGCCCAGCTGCATGCCGCCGCGACTCCAGAAGTGTCGTCGCAACGTGTCGAACGCGTTGAAGACTCGGCTCGGCTCGTCCATGTCGACCATTTTGACGACGCCGTCGGTCAAATCTTTAGTGTACAGCACGATTGTGCCGACGCCCCCTTTGCAGTATTTCTGCCAGAGCGTCTGTTCCGATTTAATGTCTTTAATATCGCCGATATGCATCGTGTCGGTGCTCTTGTTGAAGACGCCGCGCGTGATCAAAAAGGACGTCGCGTTCAAGTTCGACTCGTCCGCCCGGATTTCGAAACGAACGCCGTAAATCTTGACGATCATTTTAATTAAGACCCAAACGGTCAGAACGATCGGAATCGTCAGGCAGAGGACCCAAATAACGATCAGTTGGGATTTAACCGACCAGGTCTTGAAACTGTGCCACTTCGCCTTTTGCGGCGCGGCGGCGGTCGTTTGCGCGGCTACCGGTTCTTCCGCGACCGGCGCGGCGACGGGCTGTTCCGCGACGGGTTGTTCCGCGACGGGTTGTTCCGCGACGGGTTGTT
>CAMZEO010000041.1 GCA_947305735.1 uncultured Planctomycetales bacterium
CTCCTGCCGGGAAAAAACCATGAGGTGCCCGACCGCCCGACGTACCACCCCGTCTTACCCACCCCCCCGTTTTTTTTATTGTTGGTTCCATGTTCGACGAACTTTTCGAGCCGGACGCGTTCGATTTTCCAGGCGACGCCTTCAGTAATTTTTGGGCGGATCAGACGACGGGCGCGACGATTGAAGACGAAACGCGCGAGACGATTACGCCGCGAGCGTTTCGATTGCGAGCCAAGCGTCGAATGACGCGAATCAAACACAAGGAGACGTTGCGCGAGCTGATCAGGGAGCCGCCGCGACTTGGCGAAGAGATTCACGTCGTCGGCGCGAATAAATTCCAGTTCTACACGTGGATCCCCGTCCTCCTGGATTGGATCGGCGGGACGGACGAGTTCTACTGCGCGACGTGGACGGCGAACGCCGCGAGCGCTCGCGACTTTTTCGAGCTATGGGACAAAGGACGGATCCGGAAGACGGCGGGGTTCCTGTTCGGACTTTATTTCAAAAGACGCGAGCCGGTCGTCTATCAACGCTACGCCGAAGAGCTTCGCTTGCGCGGGGGCTGGATTAAAAGTCTGGAATCTCACGCCAAGGTCATGCTGCTGAATAACGAGACGACGGGCGACTACCTGACGGTCGAAGGTTCCGGGAACCTCACGCATAATCCGCGCTTTGAGAATTACGTCGTTATTAACGACCGCGCTTTGTGGGAGTTCCATCGAGCGTGGTTTCAGGAAATGAAGACGTTGAGAAGGAAGCTGCCATGGTAAGCGCCGCAAAGAACGACGCGACGCTCCAGAAGATTATCCTGGGCGTTCGGGACGACGAACTCGCCGCGGAGATATTCGCCGAAAAGACGCAATGCGGTCTTGAGGAAGCGCGAGCCGCCGTGAAGAAGGTTCGACGCAAGATGACCAAGGGCTGCGTCGTCGACATAAAGAAGGAGATCGGGGAACACCTTGCGGCGCTCAACGCGCTCTATTGCCAGGCGACGCAAATGGGCGACGTCAAAGCGGCGTTGGCGATCGAGAAGGAGCGCGGTCGTTCGCTGAGCCTTTACAACAAAATCGAAGAAGCGGAAAAAAACAAGACCGACCGGGAAAAAGAAGAGGCGCGACGCATATTGCAAGGCGCGGTCGAAACGGAGTTCGAGCGGTTGGACGACCTGGCGCGGGTCGTCGTTAATCGCCTTATCGAGTTGGAGAGTCGGAACAAATAAAAGGAGCGCGTAAGAATGCCTAGCGTCGGGAAGAAACGGCGCGAACAGGAAAACGCGCGAAAACTGCTGGCGGCGCAAGCGGAAAACGAAATCTATCCGATCCCGCCGATCCAGAACGTTCGTCGCCGAATTGCGTGCGAGCGAGACCCCGTCCTGTGGCTGAAGACGTACTTGCCGGAGGTGTTCTTCGCCGACTTTTCCGAGAGTCAGGAACGGTTCATCAGAATCTGTTGGGAGACGATCCTGCACAACGGCTCGAAAGCGATCGAGGCTTATCGCGGATTTGGCAAGACGTCGATATTGTCGGGATTAATGCTGCGCGGCCTGGCGTCGGGAATGTTCCGACACGCGCTGTACATCGTCGCCGAAGGGGGACGCATGACGAAACAGGCGTCGAACTGGTTCGCAAAAGCGCTCTACGAGGAATACGACAAGCCCGCCGCCGAATGCAAGCCGTTTGTCGCGGATTATCCCGAGATATGCTATCCGATCCAGCGTCGGCGCGGCGTCGCCAACAAGCCGCTCACGTATCGCGGGGAGCCCTGCGAAATAGTGATCAGTCCCGAGCGCGTCCAGTTCCCGACGATTACGGGTAGTCCGGCGAGCGGTTCGCTGTTGACGTTCGCGTCGATCAACAGTCCGGTTCGCGGCGCGAGTCATCAAATTCGGGGGTGCGGCTCATTTCGCGTTGGCGCCGTTATGTTTGACGACGTTCAGACGGACCAGACGGCCAACAGCGAAAAGGAGACCGCCAACATCGTCGACACGATCAAGAGCTCGATCGGATATCTGAGCGGCAAGACCGTCAACGGGGGCAAGCAACCGCTGATCATTCTCAGCGCGATCACGCAGAATCGACCGGGAGACGTCGCCGAACGTATCCGAACCGAATTGCCGGAACTCAACACGACGACGATCCCGTTTTTACGACGGACGCCGTCCGACTTCGCGGCATGGAGAAAATACCGGAACAAACGCGCGGAAATCTACCGCGCCAACAACGAAGAGGAAGCGGCGGCGCGCGAGGCGGTCAACGCGTACTATCGGGCGAATCGGGACGCGATCGAGCGGGACGCGATTCCCGACGACCCGCGAATCAAGGAGCCCGCGCAAGTCAGCGCGATTCAATACGCGCTCGAGAAGTGGTGCGCGTCGGAACGGTCGTTTTGGTGCGAACTTCAAAACGACGCGGCCAGAGGAGCGCAGGAGGAAGACGGCGGACTCGCGCCGATCACGGTCTTCCGGAAGCGCCGACCAATCGCCAAAGGCTCGACGCGGTTGTGGAAGCGGTTCGAGGTTCCGGATTTTGTCGACGTCATGACCGCGCACGTCGACGTCGGGGAACACTACCTGAACTATTCGGTCGTCGGGTTCGCCGCCGACGCGAGCGCGTCTTGCGTAATCGATTTTGGAGTATGGCCCGAGCAGGACTATCCGAAAATCAGCAAACACAATTTCCGACGCGACCTTCAAGAGGTTTATACGCGCGGAGACAAGTTCGACCGTCTCAAAGACGCGATCGCGGACTGCCTGACGGAAATCGTAACGCGTCCGTATTTCAACGTCGACGGGGAGCGCGTCGACGTCGAGGAAACGACGAGGTTTTACCAACACGCCCGAGCCGCCGACGGTCGACGTTTGCCGTTTAAGAAACTCGCGTTGATTGGAGTCGACGCCGGGGACGGCGAAACGGCGCCGACCGTTTGGGAAGCGATCGGGGAGTTTCATCGGAAGAACGACGGCGCCTGGTACGGACGCGCGATTCCATGTTACGGAACGAGCGCGTCGACTCGGCTCTTGCGCTTTTACGACCTCAAGCCGGGCGAATGGCGGCGCGGAGGAAATCGCGCGGCGTCGACTTGCGACTGGATCGAGAATCCGGCGAGTCGACGCGGCGAGTTGATCAAACACGCCGCGACCGTTCCGGCGGCGTTCCTGTTTGACGCGAACACGTACAAGACGCGGCGCGACGACGCGTGGAGGGCGCCGTTGGAAAGACCGGGCGCGACGTCGATTTTCGACGGAGAAGACGCGGAATATATCGCGATGTACGCGGAACATCAATGCGCCGAAGAAATTGTCAAAGAACGCAAACTTAGCGGCCAACTTTACAAAATATGGGATATGAAAAGACCGAGGGTTTCGGACAACGAGTTCCTCGACACGGACGCCGGCGCTCGAGCGTTGGCGCATTACGTCGGGGTCGAGCCGGAAATCGGGAAAGCGGCGGTTAAGAAAATCGAATGGGTGGAGTTATGAGCGAACTGGAAAACAAAACGCGCTCGGCGTTTCAGGGATTGACGCCGGATCAGGTTCAGAGCGCGAGCGCCGGGGGCGTGAGCGTCGCGTTTAGGGATCCGGAGCAAACCGCGCGGGCGGAGCGCGCGAAGTGGGAATTGGAACTTGAAAAACGACGCGCCGAATACAACCCGTTGTTCTACGGAGCCTGGTACGACAAGAATCAAAGAAAATGACGAAACGACGCAAGAAGAACAAGCGGAAGAATCAAGCGACCGTCCCGGCAAGGTTTCACGGCGGTTTCTTTACCGGTCAGGCGGCGCTTGATTCTACCGCGATTAACCCGAGAACGGCGGATTATTATCGCGACGCGATCAACGAGAGCGCGGCGGAAACGTTCGACGCGTCGACGCGGGAAATCGCCCAGGCGCGAGGTCAGCACGAATTCCTGAACGACCCGCTTTTTTACGGCGCGTGCGCGAAAATCGCGGCGTTGACGTGCGGGCGCGGCGCCGCGCTGAAGATCGAGGGACCGTTTCTCCCGTTCGGCGTTCCGCGCGACAAGAGCGACGAAATCAAGGCTCAATATCTGGAACGGTTGTTCCGTCGGTTCGCCGTCGCGATCGATCTGTTGAGCAAGTGTCGGCTTTTGGAAACGGAGCTTCTTTTTCACGGGGAAGCGTTCGTTCGCAAGATATCCGTTCGCCGAACGGTCGACGGGTTCGACTACGCGTTCATCAGACCGGAACGAATCAACGATCCGCCGGGCGTTTCGTTCGATCCGCTCGTCAACGACGGCGTGATCTACAATCGACCGGACGACGCCGCCGAGCCGGTCGCCTACTACGTCCAGCGGGAAAATATCAATCCCTGGCAAGAACGACTCGAGTACGACGTCGTTCCGGCCGGAGAAATCCTTTACATTTTCAACCGTATCCTTCCGCAGCAGCGACGCGGCGTGCCGGAGGTGCAAAGCGCGCTGGGCCTGATCCGCGAGTTGAAGCTGATACGTCATCTGGAAATTCAGGCGGTTAAAAACGCGGCGAAAACGGCGGTGATTCTTCACAGCGACTCGCCGCAGGTAATCGACGCGGCGATGATTCCGGACGACGAGGGGCGCGTGCCGTTGCCAAAGCCGGGCGGGCGGTCAGGGTACGAATTGCCCGACGGGCTTTTCGTCGCTCCGCCCGGCTACGCGCCCACGTTCGGGGACGCGAAACACCCCGCGAGCGGATACGATTCTTTTAAAAAGATTCTTGCCGCCGACGTCGGCGCGTCCCTTGGAATTGGCTCGGGCAAGGCGAACAACGACCACAGCGCGTACAATTTTTCGAGCGCGAAAATGGACGAGCAGGTCGACGCGACGGTCGTTTCGGTGCGTCAGGAGAAAATCGCGAACAGTTTTCTGGACGTCGTCTTCAACGACTGGCTTCTGGAACTCGCGACGCGCGACGAAATCGCCTCCGAGTTTCTGGACCGCGCCGCAGCGCCGGAAAACGTCGAACGGCGTTGGCTTTTCCCGGCGCCGCGCTCGATCGATCGGTTGAAGGACGCGCAGGCGGACGAGCTGGAATTGCGGCTCGGAACGATCACGCGCGCGCAAATATTGGCGAGACGCGGTCTGGACGCGGAGGAAGTCGCCAAGGAACAGTTCCGTGAGATGAAACAACAGTCGGAAATGCTGAGCGCGGCGGGTTTGAGTTTGTCGACGTCGGGAAATATCGCGACGCCGACGGAGGAAGGAGAAGGGAGAGATGGAGAAGAAACTACCGACGATTCGATTTGATCCCGCGTATTCGGGCGGATTGCTGCATATGGATCCGACGCAATGGCCGTTTCCAACCGTCTTCGATATCGACGGACTGGAGGAGCGTCCGCAGGTCGTTCCAATCGTCCGCGATCACGATCAGGGGAAAAAGGTCGGCCAGACGACGAGCGTCAGCTACGACGACGGAAAAATCACGGCGGAAGGGGCGGTCCTGAATTACGGAATCGATCCGGACGCCGACAAGGTCGTCGAGCTTGCCAAACGCGGTTCCGCGCTTCAGGCGAGCGTCGCGACGGGGTTCATCAAAAAGGAGGACGTCGAATTTGTTCCCGCCGGAGCGACCGCGCGCGCCAACGGACAGACGTTCGAAGGCCCTTGCGAGATCGTTCGCAAGTGGAGGCTGAAGGAAATATCAATCGTTACTATTGGAGCGGACGACGACGGAACGCGCGCGATCATCGGAGAAGCGGCGGGATATTTCGTCGCGCCGCGTCAGCAAACTTCCAGAGGGGGAGATATGAGTAAATTTAACTGGAGCAAATTGTTCAAAGGGCTTGGAATGAGCGAAGCCGCGGCTCGGGACGCCGCCGATCGCGTCGGAAAAGCCGCCGACGGGCCGACCGTCGACGAGGTTCTCAAGGAAATCGAAGACGCGGGCGTCAAGATCGACGAGGAAGAAAAAGCGGCGCTCTGCGCGTTTGCGGAAGACGTCGGAATCGATCCGGAAAAACTCGACGAGGACGAGCTGAAGGTTCTCGAAGCATGCTTTGCGAAATTCGGAAAAGCAAAACGCGGCAAAGCCGAAGACGGCGAAGGGAATCCGGAAGACGAGGAAGAAAAAGCGGCTCTTTGCGCGTTCGCGGAGGAAATCGGCGCGGGCGATCCGGAAAAACTCGACGAGGACGAGTTGAAAGTTCTCGAGGCGGCGTTCGCGAAATTTGGGAAGGCGAAACGCGGCAAAGCCGAAGACGGTTCCGAGGGGGAAAAGAAAGAGGGCGAAGCGAGGAAGGGCGCGGCCTCTTCCGGCGTTCCGCGATCGGGAGCCGCCGCGTGGAGCCGAACCAAATTTCCGGTCGACGTTCTTGGACGCTATACTCGCAAAGCGTGGAGCGGATCGAGCCGTCCGACGGCGTCAAGAGTGGCGGAAGCGTCTCTTTTCACCGCCAACGGAACGAGCGGCGAAACGCTCGAGCGTCTGGGCTACACGAAGGAAGAAATCGACGAAGCGCAACGCGCCGAAAACAGGTCGCTGACGTTGCGCGGTCTGATTTATCGAACGGGCGAAGCTCAGGCGGGTTATTGCGACGAGGGCAAAATCGCCGACGTTATGCGCAAGGCGCAATACCTGGCGCAACGCGCGGAATACGAGCCGGGTCTCCGCGTCGCGCGAGCCGCCGGGGAGTTGTCGACGGTCGACATTCCAAACGTCTTGGCGAACGTCATCAACAAGTCGATGCTCAGCGGAATACAAATGGTCGCCGATCCGACCGACGCGATTTCTCGAGTCGTCGCCGCGCGCGATTTCCGACCGCAATATTTCATCAGCTTGCTGGCGTCCGGCGAATTTGCCGACGTGAAAGCCAACGGCGAAGTCGAAAATCTGGCGCTTAGCGACAAGCGTTACGAGAACTCGGCGAAAATGCGCGGCATGGAACTTCGGATCGGCTACGAAACGATCGCCAACGACGACATGAACGCGATTCAGGAAGTTCCCAAACTTATGGGACGCAAGGCGGGGTTAAGAAAGCAGAAGATTTTTTTCGACGCCTTCACGACCGCCGCTGCGGCGGCAAGTCCGAATAACCTTCCGGGCGTCTCGTCCAATCCCGCGCTGAATCTTGCGGGATTGGATAAAGGGTGCGCGGCGTTTCGCGGACTCAAAGACGACGATAACGATCCGATCGGCGCGTTTCCCAAGTTCCTGATCGTCCCGCCCGCTCTCGAGGGGACGGCTCTTAGCCTGGTGCAGGCGTCGGAAATCGTCAGCGGTTCGACGGGAGAATCGACCGGACTTGCGATCGTTCCCAATATTAAACGATACGCGTCCAGATTTGAAGTCGTAACGTCCGAATACCTTGGCGCGGCGTCTCCGTTCTCCTCGAATTGGGGCGATAAGAAGTGGACGCTTCTCGCGGATCCGTCGGACATACCGCTTATGATTCTGAGCTACTACCAGAACCAGAAGACGCCGACGATCAAAACGGTCTACGGCGACACCGAGTTGGACGGTTTGCGTTACGTTTTGTACTGGGGCGTCGGCGTGAGCGTCGCGGAAAAGAAGTCCTGCGTCGTTTCGAGTCCGTCTTAATGCGTAAGCGTTGCGGATAAATAAGTTAGTTGAAAAACGAGAATTTCGCGCCCGTACCCGTGATTACGGACGCGAAACTTGCCAAAATTGAAAGGATAAAAATGGGAGCTATTTTTAGAGCGGATGGAAATATGCTGGCGATTACGCCGACGGCGGCGATTAACGCCGGAGACGTGGTGAAAGTGAGCGCGAGTCTTGTCGGCGTCGCCGTTTCGAGCATACCAGCCAACACGGTCGGATACCTGAACGTCTCGGGCGAGTACGACGTCTCGATTACTGCGGGAACCGCTTACGGCGTCGGCGACGTCGTGCCTTGCGCGGCGGTGGAACTCGACGGCGACGCGACGACCGTATAATTCGGACCCGCGCTGAAAGCCGTCCTTGCGACCGACGCCGTCGCGCGTTGCCGTCTGGTTGGCGTTCGACCGTTCGCGCTGACCGACAGCACGTCGGGAACCGCCGGTTCGGCGCTTGTCGCTGCGGCGTCGACGAGTTACACGAAAGACGAATTGGCCGCGAACTTCGCGACCATCGCCGCCGCGTTGAATATGTAGTTTTTGGAGCCGGGCGCCCGCGCGACGCGGGCGCTTCGCGCTCGTTGGCGCGGTCGACGCGACGCGTCGTTTTGGGAAATGAGGAAATGAAAGGAATTCGGTTATGACCCCGCAAGGCTGGATTAAGGCGCTAATCGATTTTTTAATTGGAGTCGTCGTCGCGCGTTTCGCGTTTGGAACGCCCGCTAACGCCCAATGGTTCTATTGGCCGCGACACATCGCGCCTCAATCTTGCGCGAACGGACGATGCGCGCGACCGTCCAAGTCGGAAACGAAAAAGGAACCGGAACAAAAAGAACCGACCGAGCCGGAACCGGCGAAAGAATCGCCCGCGTCGGAAGTCGTGGAAGCGGCGACCGTCGCGAGGTCGAGATTTTCGGCGCCGTCCGTTGAAATCGCCGACGCTTGCGACGAAATTCTCGATCGTCTGGAGACGCGATACGGCAAGCCGAAAAACTGGAAGCCGTTTCCCGTTTATTTCCGACAGTATCTTGGGAACGGCGTCGCCGGCTACACTCAATACACGAGCGCGGGCGTCGCCGAAGTCGTCGTCTACGAACCGTTGTCTTCTTCGGTCGGCGGAACGCTCGACCATGAGCTGACGCACGCGTTTTTCTTCTATTTTCTCGGGGGAAACTTCGATTTGTTTCTCAACGAAGGCGCGGCGCAGAATTCGGAATATCGTCGACGCGAAGCGTTGCGTCAAACGGTTTACAAACGCTACAACGCGGGCGAGTTTTGGGATATCGCTTCGCTTTACGGTCGCAATCAGTACGACGGCGGCTTGCGGATCTACCACGAGGGCTTTTCGATCGTCGACTTCCTCATTGGGCGCGGCGGCTCGTCGTGGTTCGCCGCGTTTCTCGAAGATCTTCAAAAGTCGAAAAATATCGACGCGACGTTGTCGCGCTTCTACGGCTACGCGAATTTAAACGAATTGCAAAACGCCTGGTTAATCTACGTTTTAAACGGACAAAATCGAAACGACGTTCGCGCCGTGAAATAAAGGAGTTAGAAATGAAAACAAAAACGACGCTTGTCGTCGCGGTCGCCGTTCTGATCGGCGCGGCTTCTTTCGCTTTTTGCGACGACAATATCCAACTGATCTATCCGGCGTCGGCGGCGCTTGAAGAAACGCTCGACAGCTCGACGCCGCAAAAGCGCGCGGTTCCGCCCGTCAAAGAGGACGAGGAACTCGATCCCGTTACGCCGCTGGGTCAAATTCGCGGGGTGTTGCGTTCTTTGGAAAACGTTGAAAACGCTCAAAAACGATTGGAGGAGAGGCTCGAAGAGCTCAAAACGAAGACGGGCGGCTCCGATCGATTCGCGGAGATTCTGGACGCGCTCAAAGGCGCGAACGACGAACGCGCGGCGCTGATCAAAGCCGCCGCGGCGCTCATTGAGTCGACGGGCGCGGTCAGCGAGAAAATCGACGGCGTCGCGAAAGTCGTTAAGACGGCGCGCGCGATCGATATGACGAGCAAGGCCGCCAATCTTGGCGTTTTTCTATTGGTCGGCTTTTTTGCGCTTGTCGGCGTCGCCAAAGTAGGGGGCGCGATTTTCAATAAGGCCAAAGCGGCGCGAGCCGCCCGCGAAGAGGCGATCGCGGCGCGCGCGTTTGCCGCCGCCGAAAAGAAACTTGCGGAAAAGCAGGCGACGCAAGAGCCGACGGTTCAGGGAGCGGTTCAATGAAAGAGTCGAAAGAGAACGTCGCCGTCGTTCCGCTTATGGCGGATTTGCCCGTCGGCTCGAAATTTCGATTTGAAGGGCGACGCGACGTTTACGTCGTCGAAAAATGCGACGGCGCCGGCATGGCGGACTGCAATCTCTGCGCGCTTTATAAAAGGAGAAACAAAACCCTTTGCGCAAGTTTCTCTTGCGCGCCGTCGCTACGAAAAGACAATTTTTTTGTCCTTGTGAAGAAAGTCAAATAGATGCGAACTCAATTCAATCTTGAAAACGGCAAAAACCGGGCTCTGGTTTTTTATATTGTTCCCAACTCGCCCAATTATTCCGCGCCAACCGACGTCGAAGAGATTGTCGAATCTGTTTTTACAAACGCGGGAATCGAACCGGACGAAGCGTCCGCCGCGAAGTTGTATCGGTTCGCCGAAATGAAAAACGCCTTAAATATCGCGCTTTGCTACGGCGACGCCGCCAAACGTCTGAAAGTAGGCGGGACGTTCGAGGACGTTTGCGCGGGAGTTTATTTCTACGATCAGCCGGTTCCGCCGGAATCGGAAGTCGCTGAGTTTGACGAACCGACCGAACTGGGAGAGGACGAGGAACCGCCCGCGCCGTCGATTACGTCTTTGATCTGCGACGCGCTGCGGAATGAATTTGGGGGAGTCTACGGGGCGAGCGCGTTTGTCGTTCCCGATACCGTTACCGAGTTTACGCTTGAGGTTGAATAATGGCGACTTGGACTGTAAACACAACCGCCGACGACGGATCCGTTGATACCGTCGCGAAAACAGGCTCGCTTCGCGGTATCATAGGCGCGGCGACAAACGGGGATAAAATCGTTTTCGACGCGACCGCGTTTCCCGAGGAAACGGAGACGTCGATTTATCTTTCGTCGCAACTAGCGCTTCCTGATATTGATTTAGAAATCGACGGCGGCGAAACGTGGACGGTTCCCTACGTCTGGCGCGACGTCGACGGGACGATGACGCAAGTCTATATCGACGATAATAATCCCGCGCGGACTGGCGAAACCGTCTTACAAAGACTTAAGACGCGCGTCGTTCTAGACCGGCAGGAATTGGGGCGCGTCGTTTACAAAAACTCAGCTAACGAGTTGACAATTAGAGGCTTGACTTTCAAGAACGGTAGCGGATCGAACTCGTCAGGCGTCGGCGCGGGCGTCTACTTTAACAGGACGTCTGAAAATTCGGTTATTAACTGCGTTTTTCAAAGCTGCAACACGGTGGCGAGCGGAGCCGGAATCTACGCGGCTTTATCAGCAAAGATAGCGATTGAAAACTGTTGTTTTGACGATTGCGATTCGAGCGGCTCTTCGAGCAACGCTGGCGGAGCTATTGCGTTGACGAACTCTTCGGAGGCGACGATACTGAACACGACTTTTGACAAGTGCGGTTCGTCGGGATTTGGAGGCGCTATAAGCGCAAACAGCGAGGAGTGTTTCGTTAGCGGTTGCGATTTTAATTACTGCGCGGCAAGCGTCGGCGGCGGCGCGGCGCGAATAGTTACAAGCGCGACGTTTAGCAATTGTACTTTTAACCGTTGCAACTCAATTTATAGCAACAGTTCGAGCGGCGGCGCGATTAGAATCGACGGCGGTTCCGGCTCGTTCACTTCTTGCGTTTTCAATCAATGCGAGGCTCCTTACGGCGACGCTCTTTACGGTATCAACGACGCGACGGCTACTTTTAATCGCTGTATGTTTATCGGCAAGAGCGGCGAGCGTCGCGGCTTTATCTGCGACGCGTCGGCGTCGCCTAAGCTGACGCTGACAATGACAAACTGCGTCGCTTACGGAAACGGCGCGGGGTCGAATTACGCGTCGGTCGTCAATTTGTTCGCGTCGACGTCGACGGCGCATTTTATTTATTGCACGTTCGGGAATAACTTAACGGGCGTCGGAGAGTTCAGAACGGCGGATTTGTCAAAAATCTCGCTTTCCGACTCGCTGATTGGAATGAACGTTACTTTTGCGAACGTCGGCTTTGTCGACAATCAAAATAACGATTTCCGGCTCGCGCCGGGTTCGTCTTATCTTTCCGGCGGGACGTGGTATCAAAGCGGAGACGTTGATTATCTCGGACATCCGCGCAAGGCAAACGGCGCGGTCGGCGCGTATGCCGGAAGCTGGTTTGTCGTCGCGGCGAACGGAACCGCGACGATCAGCGCGAACGTCTCGGCGGATTACGCGGATATAGGAAACGGCGCGACGATTACTTTCAGCGGAACCGATCGAATCCTCGCGATCACGTCGGGCGCGACGATTGGAACCGCGACGTTACAAAACGCGGCTAATTCCAGCGGATATTTGGCGGTTCCGTCGGGAACCGATTTGACAAGCGCGACGTTCAGCGGCGTCAAGGCGTCGACCTACGGCGCGGGCGCGTCCGGATTCTCGGCGACGCTTACGAGTGGAACGACGGCAAGTTTGTCCTGGACTCAGACCGGGATCGCTCCCGTCTTGCTGGAAATTCAAGACGGCGCCGCATGGACGACGATTAGCGCTTCGGCGACGTCTCCTTATACGGCGACCGCCGCCCCGATTTTCGGCAAGACGTTTCGGATCTTCGACGGAGAGAACTTTTTGACGGCGATCACGCCGAAGGATCCGAACGACACGGGTTTCTATCGGATCAACGACTGGGCGGCTCTTAACTGGAATATTACAAGTTGGGTCGACGTTACCAACGGCGGGGACGGCGGACGCGACGGCGAATGCGCGTTTACCGTCTCCAACTGGGCGATCGATCCGGAAATTAACGAGGATTAAAATGGCGTATATCACAATATCTCAGCGTCAAACGCCTTGCTTCCGCGCGATGATTAAAGAAGAAGGCTCGGGCGATCTGTTCGACCCGTCGACGCAATTGGCGACGCAAGCGGAACTCGACGAGGAAGGTTTGACGACAAAAAAACCGATTTCGTACAGCGTGTTCAAATCGGCGTCAAAACTCTATTATAGCACGACGGGCGAAGCGACGCCGGTCGAAGGTTATCAGAACGTCGAGATCGATTCGGAGGCGTTGATTGATCCGGCGACGGTCGCGAGTTCCGAACTCGATTACAACTTTTCATTCACGCCGGAGGCGCGGTCGTCGTTTCCGTTTGCGGAAACGGGCGTTTATTTCGTCGATTTTACCATCTACCCCAAAGAGGGCGCCGCGATCGTGTGGCGAACGTGGCTTACGGTCTCTTAGACTCCGGGCGCCTTGTCGACGGGGGCGCCCCGCGCTCGTTGGCGCGGAATCGAGGAAGGAATTAAACACGGTGACTAAAATGAGCGAAGGAATGTTAGTCAGTCGCGAATGGCTCGAAAAAGCCGACGCGGCGCTCAATAAACAGGACGCGCTACCCGCGCCGGACTATGGGAAGACGTCGTTATTCTACGATATTCGCCCCGCGCGACTGCAGACGGCGTGGAGGCGCAACGACGCCAACGTCTGGACGGCGACCGCGTGTTTTATCGTCAACGACCGCGTCGACGAGAGCTTTACGTTCGACGTCTACGCGCCTCTGGCGACGTCGGAACCGCAAGGGGTTCCGCGCGTCGAACGTTTTTTTGTCGTCTGGCGCGGACGCTGGGAATCGACGCTCGGAACGTTCGTCGTTCCGCGTTATACGGGCGGCGACCATATTCAAGTCTCCGGCGCGGCGGGACCGAACGGCTATGAGATCGACAACAAAGGCGTCTGCCAGGTCAAACTGGTCGCTCGCGGCGTCGCCGACTCGTATTCGGATACCGGAACTTTTTATTTAAGCGGGACTTATTTCAAGTGGATTTCCTCGACGCTGGATATTGTCGGCAAGAAGGAACTGCAACTGAGAACGGGAAGAGTCAACGTCGTGACGGGCGTTTCGCAAAACGCCGACGGAACGCTGAACGTTACGACTCGGGAAATCGTCGTATTGCATGAAGGTTAGGGGGACAAATCATGCCAGGCGCGACGAACAAAGGCTACGGCTTTATGGACGATTTTATCGTCTCTCTTGAAGCGTTGATCGAAGGATTGAACGCGGCGAGAGACGACGCGGTTCCGAAGTTGGAAGAAGCGCTCGGACGCTGGGTCGCCAACGTCGAGCGCGACGCGAAGGCGAATCTCAACCGTCCGCATTGGCTCCTCCAAAAAAACATTTCCGGCAAAGTCAAGGCGTACCGGCAAAATCACAAAATCTGGGCGATGGTCGGATTCCGATTCCGAATTAAAAATAATCGACGCGATCCGGGATACTACGGACAATTTCACGAAGCGGGCTGGCGACCGGGCGGATACAAGACGACCGCGCCCGACCATTTCCTGAGAGAAGCCAAAAAGAAAAACCGGGCGCGACTGGAAAAAGAACTCCAAGACGCGTTGGCGGACGTCATGGCGCAAACGATCCGAATCATGGCGGCGCGGAAAATGGCGGCGAGAAAGAGATAAAAAATGAGCGTTGTCAGCGTTGAACTCAAAAAGGACGGGAGACAGGTTAAACAGTCGTTTACCGGTCAAACCAGAACGATTATTCGAACGATCGGCGAAACGGTCGAACGTTGGACGGAGCCGGTGATTAAAATCTCGGGCCAGGTGATTTTTATCGTCCTGGCGACGCGGCCCGACGAACTCCCGATCACGTTGTTAAGCGCGCCGAACCTTCCGAAAGTCGGCTCGTTGTATATGGAGGGGGAAACGGTTTTTCAAAACGTCTTTTACGTCGACGGTCAGCCGCGTTTTATCGGTCCCCGAGGAAAATATTGGGAATACGAAGTTTCCTATACGCTCGGCGGCGACTTTACGGAAACGAACGCGACGATC
The DNA here is from genome assembly GCA_947305735.1 of uncultured Planctomycetales bacterium. Lineage (GTDB taxonomy): Bacteria > Planctomycetota > Planctomycetia > Pirellulales > Thermoguttaceae > RUG369. The sequence continues at coordinate 14,585 of CAMZEO010000041.1, forward strand.
AACGAAGGGGAACGGGAAGAAACGCTCCTGAATTTTTCCACCTCGATGGAACTGGAAGACTACGCGTCCGCCGTCGACCTGGACGGCCAATGGAACTGCAACAGCATTGGAGAATTTTTCGCCGACCCGATCGTTTTCAAAACGGGAATCCTGTCGTTCAATTATCAGCGGCGCGAATATTTCAACCCGTTGACGTTGACGCAGACCTATTTCCAGGCGATCAACAGCGTCGCGTGGCACGGGTTTTCGCCAGGCTACGTCAAAGTCGCCGACATTTCGTTTAGCGCGACGCAAACGACCAACGGAACGACTTACGACACAACGTACAAACTCCAGTACCGTCCGCGCGGTTGGGGAGTCGTCAAAGCGAACGGCGGTTTTTATTATCGGTCCAACGGCGCGAACGTTCGCGCGTTAAACGACGACGGATCGCCTACGGATCAGCCGATTCTTTTGGCTCTGGACGGATCGAAGCTCGCCGCCGGAGCGACGGTTCCGATGAAAACGTTTCGCGTTTGTCCCCTTGCGGATCTTAATAACCTGGATTTGCCGTCTCCGTTTGAGGTTTAGAAGGAGGAGAGAATGCGGAACTGGTGCGAATGGTTGGCCGAACGACTTGCTCCTCTTGCCGTTCCTTATCCGGTTTACTCGATTTGTAATCCGGCGAGAGAATACAACGGGGAGGTTCTCATTGAATTCAACGAGAACGAGTATTCGACGCAAACGTTGTTGAGCGGGGACGAAATACGAACGCATAAGCTTATCGTCTCTTGTCGTTCTCCGACTTTTGAATTGTCGGATCAGTTAATCGTCGGAATCAAAGAGATTCTGGACGAGATTTTAATTGAAGAAGAAAAAACGGGCGATTTGCTCTCGTACTGTTGGGACGAAACGGGCGTAACCGCGGACGTTCGCGGGATCGTCGAGGGGGAATCGTTCTACGGTTATTCGGAATTTACTATTCAGGAAAGGGTTAAATATGGTTGAAAACGCGTATAAAATGTGCGTTGGAATGTTTAAACAGGATTCTACCGGAAGCGTTTACGGGAAAATTCCCAGCCCGTACGCCGCGTACAAGTGGAACCTGACGTCGATTATTCCAGTGAATTACGACTACACCAATTTTCAGGTCGGCGAAACGACGATCGAGACGGTCGAAAAGAATACGATTACTCAGTTGACCAAGTCGAAGGAGTACGACTCGGGCGCGGTCGATCCGCCGACGTTTAACTTCGGGACGTTGCTTCCCGCAGACGAGGCGACGATCGTTTCGGTTTTGGACGCGCTGGACGTCCCCGATCCGTTCAAGGTCCTTTTGTGCGTCGGCTCTTACAAAAGCGATTCGAGCGGGACGATCACTTACGACGTCTTTAACGCCTGTTGCGCCATCTTGACGACCGACGGGAGCAAAAGCGGAGAGGCGAAAAAGAAGTTCAGCGGAAACCTTGGGCTTAAGGCGTGCCACCTTCCGATTATTGGCGCCGCTGAATGCGCGGCGACGATGACGCGAACGTCGGCGGGCGTCGTTACGCTTGTTCCCACCGTCGCCGGAGGAGGGAACTGATGTATATCAAAGCTCTTTCTCAGGAACGGAAGCCTGTCGACGTCTCCGAATGGAACGACGAAGTCAAAGCGTTTTTCAAGCCGCTCAGCGGATTTGAGACGCTTGTCTTCAACGACTACTTTATGGAGTTTTACAACAAAGAGAACGGCGCGGAAGCGCGATTTCAAGCCGGATTCAAGGCGGCGCTTTTCGCGCTGGTCGACGAGGACGGAAACGCGCTTTTGTCGGAATCGGACGAAGAGACGGTTCGCGCCGCGTCGTTCCTGCCGATCATGCGCGCGTTTTCGGTCGGACTGAGTTTGCGCGACGACGCGCCGATCGAGTCGGCTAAAAAAAACTAATCGACGATCCGGAATTCGCGTTTCTGTTTCGGCTGGCGTGGACGCTTAAAAAGAGCGTTCAGGAAATACTCGCCTTGCCGCAATGGGAACGCGAATGCTGGCGCGACGCTTTCGCGCTCTACGGCCCGCTCGACTGGAAGCGGACCGACTTATTGTTCGCCCGCGTCAATCAGTTCCAGTCGGTCGGCGGCGATCCGTTGAAGGATTTTATTTTGTTTCGGGATCCGGGAGATCCGGAACCGGGACAGACCGTCGAGGAGAAAATGGCGGCGTTGGGTTGGCGGGGGGAATAAACGGCGCGGATTTCTTGAAATCGTCGACTCCTTATCGCATACTGTAGGGGTAAGGAGATTTATTATGTATCTGGTTTTCATAATTATTGGAAGCATAATTGTAACCCTCCCAGTCTTATTGATGGGAGATTATGGTTATTCGCTTATATCGGATAGGCGTTCGGTCCTAGATATTTTATTTGGACAACGCCAGGATGAGTGTGAATTAACAACAGAAGATGAAGAACTTCCCACGTATAAAGAATATAAAGAATGGCAAGCGGAAAGACCAGACTTGCCAACTTACAAAGAATATAAACACTGGCTTGAATTAAACACGGGGATTGAAAATGGCGAAAACGGAGGCCATGCTGAGCACAGGGGTCAAGATAACAGTTGATTCCAGCGATGATGAAAAATGGCGTAACTTCGAATCTATTTTGGCGCGAAAGAGGCGATAATATGGACGGTGGTCTCATTATTCTGTTATTGATTATAGTTCCTCCCATTATTTTGTTTTGTGTTCTCATGTACCCGTACTATTCCGCTCTTGATTATTTCGTTTCTCTTGAAGAACAGGGAATGAAAGCAAGGGAAGAACAAGAGAAAATGGAAAAAGAGAAAAGGGAAGCGCTAAATAACCAAGGAGAGTAACGTATGGCAGACCATATGTCTACTGGCGTTAAAATAACGGCCAGCACGGACGAATTTGAAAAAAAACTCGAACTATTGACCAGCAAAACGGCTCGATATATTTCTAGCGCAAAACCAAGCGGGGGTTCACGAGGGACTGTATGGGCAGTTAGTCAACGCGCAAAACAAGCTTGTCGAGGGATTGACGCTCAGTCAAATTAAGCTCGGACAATATGTGGACGAAATGGGGAAAGCGCACACCCCAAACGGCGAGTTTGTCGCGGATCTCAATAGAATCGAGCAAGCGCTCGGTTTTTATGCAGACGAGCTTGGAAACGTTTACAATGCCCAAGGGAAGTTTATTCGGATAACTGCAGAAGCAAAAAAAGCCGCGTCAGAACAATTCGAAGCGTCGCAGAGAACGCGCGAAGCGTTTTCAGACGCTTTCAAGGGGTTTTCAAGTACGATCGGGCAGTTTGCAAACATAGTAACGCAACTGGACTCTGTCGATGGTTCGATTAGTTCATTCGGTCAAAATCTAATATCTTTATCTCAGGGAATATCTGCCGCCGCTGGAACATTTCAATCTGTTTTGGATTTTTCCAGAGGTCTTTGGGAAGCGAAGAAAAACGCCCAAACTCTATTTAACGCTATAAAATCAGGCTCGGGGGTGGCGACACAGGCGGTAAAAGGCTTGGGTGGGAGCGTATCCGCTCTTGCGCCAGCGTTCACAGCTCTTGGCGGGCCGCTTGGAATCGCAGTAGCCGGAGTTGCCGCCGTTGGCGCGGGGATAATGGCTTATAAAGCGTCGAGTTCCATTAACGATAAACTTTCCGATTCTTTCAAAGAGCTTGAAAAACGCGCGAAGGCGGCCGGCGACACGATCAAAGGCGTCGGCGACGCGTTGAAATACGGCGCGTTTTCTGATTTTTCTCTTGAGATCTCGACGGAGTTCCAAAAGATTCAAAAAGCGGTCGAAAACGCCGAGAATGCGTTAAACAAAGCGCGCGAATTAGCGAACGCAAGTTCAGAAGCGGCTCAGTACGCAGGAATGAGCGGAGCCGGTTGGGTCGCGGCTCAGAACGCCCCGATCCAAAAAGCTGAAGCGGATTATAAAAACGCGCTGGCTGAATACAACGACGTCGTCGCCAAGATGATCGAGTCGGCGCGGGAAGAACAAAAAACGGAATCCGATCGACTTCAGGAACAGCTTGACGCTTTCAAAAAAATAGAACAATACGCGGAGGGAGTCGACGCGCAATCCGTCGTTCAGAAACAAATCAACGTTCTGACTCAAAAGATCGAGGAAGCGAAGAAGCGCGAGGCGGAACAGGCGGCGAACGACCTTAAACGCGCCCAACAGGAAGCGCGAAAGACCGCCGGAATCGACCGTTTTTTAGAAGCTCCGAAGAAGGAACTGGAACTTACCGCCGAAGCGCTGGAAAAGGCGCGTAAAGAATGGACGGATCGCGCGTCCGATTTTGGACTGGAAAGCGCCCAGGTCGAAGAAGCTCTGAGAAACTATAAAACGGCGGTCGACGACGCGACCAGGCAACGATTAGCGCAAAAACTCGGCGTCGACTTCGGAGCGTCCAAAGAAGAATTGTCGCTTGTCGAACGGTTTAAAGAACTGAAAAAGTCGTTCGACGACAAGATTGTCGACGAAAAACAATATAACGTCGCCTTAACCCAGCTTCAGCAGGAGCAGTTCAAAGAACTGGAAAGCGTCGCCGACTCCATAAACGCCGCCAAGAGCAAAAAGAAAGCCGACGAGGACTACAAAGCCGCGCTCGATAGAATCAACGAGGACTTGAAAGCGCAACGAATCACGGAAGCGCAAAACAACGAGCTGGTCGCGCGCGCGAAAGAGGAATACGCGTCGACGATCGCCGACCTGCGAGAAAAAGCCGAACAGGAACTTGGAGTCGATTTTGGCGGCGTTTTGAAGGGGAACGATTTCGACCTTTATCAAACGAAATTGAGCCAACTCGCCGCGTTGAGAAAAGACGAGACGATCAACGAGTCCGAATACGGAAAAGCGCTTGAACAGCTCAAAGACAAAGCGCTTGCCGCGTTGCCGGGCATGACCGAATTGCAAAACGCGACGAAAACCGCGACGACCGCCGAAGAAAAACACGCCGAAGCGCTCGCCTCGCTCGCCGCAGCCGTCGAAAAAGGAATTATCGACGCGACCAGGCAAAACGAGCTTCGAGCGCAAGCCGACGAGATTCTCAAGGCGGCGCAAAAGAGGGAAAAAGAGGCCGCCGACGCTCAACGACTTTCGGCGCTGGGAATCGACGCGTTTATCGCCGCCGGGGAAAGGGAGAAGACCGCGCGCGAAAAGCTGAGAGAAAAAATGGACGAGTTTGTCGCCGCTGAAAAGGAAGGGATTATTGAATCGACAAAAATGACGAAGATCAGGGCGTCGTATCGAAAACAGCTCGACGAACTGGCGCGTCAGGAAAGAGAAGCGGCGAAACAGCGTAAGGAACAGCGGAGACTTGAGACGCGATCGAGACTTGGGGTCGACTCTTTAATGGAAGAGTTGAAATCGCCTCTGCAGAAATACAGAGAGACGATGAACGAGATCGCAGCCGCCAGAAAATCTTCCGCAATAACCGCCGCCGAACGCGCCGCGCTGGAAAATAAAGCCGCCGACGATTATTGGAAGGCGATGAACGATCTCGGAAGGTCTTTTCAGGAAACCGCGCAAAAGGCGAATAAGTTCGAATTGGGAAAATCGATGTCGGCCGGATCGGAGGCGTTGTATCTTGCTCAAGTCAAAAATACGACGGCGAATTATCAGTCGAGAATCCAGGCGACGACGGAAAACCTTTACAAAAACAGTCGGGAGTCGCTTTATCAATCGCAATTGACGAACGCGTTTCTTCAGGACATTGCCGCCAACGCGGCTCCGGCGGTGTTCGGCTAGGGGGAGAAATGGAAATCTACGATATTTTGAACAGCGCGTGCGAGATTTTCGAAGACGCGGCGACGCTGACGAAAAAAAGCGGAGAATCGATCGAACTTTTCGTGTTGCCGGAAGATTCCCAGGAGGAAAATCTTCAAAGCGATTATCCCGGCGCCATTAATACGTCGCTTTTTTCAATCGACGTTTCCAATCTCGAAATTGACGGCAAGACGTTTTTTCCGGAAGACGGCGACGTGATCGCCGCCGAGTTTGGAGCGGGTAGAACGCAACGCTGGAAGGTGATTAAAGAATCCGGAAGCGGACGCGCGTGGAAATGGAAATGGAACCGTCCCGGCGGTCGAATTTTAATTCGGGCGATGAAAATCAGCGACGAAAAAACTTGACGCCGCGTCGGGTCTTTTTTAGAATACGCGTGTCATTTCCGTGTCATTCGTCGCCCAAAAAGTGGAAGAATCGACACGGCGCGCAAACCGCCGCGGACGCGTTTCACCTTGGAAAACACGGGCTTTTTTAAAAAAACCGGACTTGTCCTTAATTGTTTCATAAGCCGTAGGTCACAGGTTCAAGTCCAGTTTCAGCCACTTGGCGGTTTATTCGTGTTTTCACGAGTGAACCGCCTTTGTTTCTTCTTGTTTTCCTTGTCG
>CAMZEO010000042.1 GCA_947305735.1 uncultured Planctomycetales bacterium
TAGAATTGTGTCAGGAACTCGGAATCCGTGTCCCTCAGGATATTTCCGTCGTCGCGGTCGGCAACGACGACTGGATCTGTAATCTTCTCCGCCCCACCCTTTCGAGCGTCGACGGAAACAGCTTCGCGATCGGCTGGCGCGCGGCGCAACTTCTCGAACAAAAAATGAACGGTCAAACGATCGACAATAAAACGATTTACGTCCCGCCGAGTTTTCTGGCGACGCGAAAGTCGAGCGACTTTTACGCCGTGGGAGACCCCGACGTCGCGACCGCGTTGACCTTCATTCGCGAATACGCTTGCCAACACATTGCCGTTCAAGACGTTTTGAACGAAATCAACGTCTCTCAGCGCGCGCTCTATCGAGCGTTCGCCAAATATCTCGGACGCGCCCCGCAAGCCGAAATAATGCGCGTTCAAATGGAACGCGCCAAAACGCTTTTGCGCGAAACGAACGACTCGATCGCGTCCGTCGCCTATCAAAGCGGATTTTCGAGCGACGTCTACTTCGTGCGCGCTTTTCGTCGGGAAACCGGCACGACTCCCAACGCGTTTCGCCTGCGATACCGATTCGACTCCGAATCTTACAAAAAAGCGTTTCTGGAAACGCCTCTTAAAAACGAACGATAGCGCTAGTCTCGTAAGTCAGCGCGTTATATCTCTCTTTTACCCTGAAATCCAGCCCGAATTTTGGCAAGATATGTAAACGGAATGGCAGAATTTTGACATAGACGCCAATGCCGCGCGGGTTTAGAATCGCGGAGCAAAGCGGAAGAACGACCGTATCGTCAAAGTTTTTCCGTCCAAAGCGGTTTTTAAAAGTTTTAAAAGTTTTGTTTTTGTCCAGGTTCGTTAACACAACGACGACCCAACGCGCTGTTTCGAACCGTACTTTTTATGAAAGGTAGACAAATGCGCAACATGTTAAGCTGGGGGGGGTGGAAAAAGTCTAAAGGCTTCACTCTTGTCGAACTCCTCGTCGTAATCGCAATCATCGGTATTTTGATCGGTCTGTTGCTGCCCGCCGTTCAGGCGGCGCGAGAAGCGGCGAGACGCATGCAATGCTCCAACAACATGAAGCAGTTCGGTCTGGCGTTGCACAACTACGTCGACATAAACAACTCGCTTCCTTCGTTTGGAACGTATTGTCACAACTATCAGTACGTCGGGGGATTCGTCGCGCTGCTTCCGTTCATGGAACAAGGTTCCCTATACGACGCCATGTACGACGGCTGGAGAAAATTGCCCGGATACCCCGCCGACGAAACGCTCGTCGCAAGTCTTGGCAAAACTCCGATTTCAACCTTGTGTTGTCCGTCCGACCCTTACGCCCATCTGATCATGGGCGTTTCCGGACACCTCGCGCCCGGAAACAGCATTATGTTCTCGCTCGCGGACGTCGCGGTTGAAAACCAGCCTTGGGGTTTGACGGGAACTTATACGGGCAATACCAATCTTCAGACGTCGGGAAGCCAGACTTACAATCGAACCCCGTTCTTCCTGAACCATTGGCACGCGCTTTCGTCAATTATCGACGGAACTTCGAACACAGTCGTCGCAAGCGAAGCGTGCACGTCGCCGACTTGCGCGGCGGGTTCGGGCTATCCGGCGGAACTTCGCGGAGGCGTCTCCAACAAACCGCCCGCAGGCATGCTCAACGGTTCCTGGCAACTATTAGCCGCCGACTGTCTGAATATGCGCGACCCGCTCAATCCTAATCGTATTCAGGATCCGACGCGAAGTCTTCGCGGAAGAGTTTTCGGCATCGGGTGCGTGCAAATCACCGGATTCTGCACGATTCTCCCGCCGAATTCGCCGTCGTGTTCGCGCGTTGGAGGAGACCAGAATCGCTTTTATTGGGGCATATTCTCCGCCGGTTCGTATCATTCCGGCGGCGCGAACGCCGCTATGGCTGACGGATCCGTTCGATTTGTTCCCGATACGATCGATTGCGGCGGGATTAATACCTATCAAACGGTTAGAGAATACCTGAGCGGTAAAAGTCCGTTTGGCGTTTGGGGCGCGATGGGGTCGATTAATGGAAGCGAAAGCGTTTCTCTCTAATCGTTTAACTCCGCGTCTGGAACGTAAATCTTAAATCTCGGCACCAAACAAAACGGAGCGTGAACCGAACGTCGAAAAAACGAGGCGCGGTTGATCGCCAGGCGACGCCGCGCCCGACGTCCGGTTCAATTCGTTCAACCGCCGCGCGACTCGCGACGGTTGAATCAACGGATATTAAAACGTTTGAAACAGTCGCATTTGAAAAAAAGGTCTTCTTAAGATGAAATTGATTCGCAACGTCGCTTTTTTATGCGCGGCGATTATATTGTTAGTCCAGTCGGGCTGTTCCAAACCGCGTCCGGACGGCATGCCGCCCCTTGTCGATTGCACGATCGTCCTCAAATATTCGGACGGCAAACCGGCGGAAGGAGTTACGGTCGTATTGCGCCCCGTCTCGCAAGGGTTGGAAAAATGGTCGAGCGCGGGCAAGACGGACTCCTCGGGCAAAGCGAAAATCGTCACCTACGGGCAATATCCCGGCGCCCCGGAAGGCGAATACAAGGTCGTCTTGAATAAAGTCGAAATCGTCGGAGAAGCGAACAGCGAAGACGGAACCGCAGTTCAAACGGAGCCAATCGAATACTATTCGCTCGTTGAAACAGACTATACGACCGAGGAAAAAACCCCGTTGTCGTTGACTGTCGGCAAAAAATCGGTTTCCGAAACGTTTGACGTCGGAAAAGAAACGCGCGAACTCGTCGATCGTTTCGTGCCCGGCGCCGGTATGTGAGGAACAAAATAACTATTACCAAAAAGGAACGCGACATGAATACGAAAGTTCGTTTATTGGCGGCGCTTGTTTTATGCGCGTTCGCGTCGGAGGCGGCGTTCGGAACCGACGACGAACGTTTTTATTCGTCGGCTACGGAACTGACGCCCGCGTCGATATGGTCGGAAAACGACGTCTTTGTCGAGCCGGGCGCGAACGATCCGGAACGCTACGCTTTTGCCAGAGCGATCGACGGCAATCCGGAAACGTACGCGTGCATTCTCGATTCGACGCGAACCGGCGGACGCGAAAACACGACCCCTCCGTTTGCCGCCGAACCGATCACCGCGGAATTCGTTCTCGATCTCGGCGCGGAAACGTCGTGCGTCGGACTGCGAATCGCGACCCCGATCAACTGGCGCAGCCTTTCGCCAAAGAACGTTAGCGTCTACGCTTGCGACGATCGGCAAGGCAAAGTCGGCTTGCGCGTTTTGGCGGAGGGGACGGAACTATTGCCCGTGAACTCGGGGTACTCCGTCTGCGTCCTCTGGGAACGCGCGTCGACGCGCTATCTGCTCGTTCGCGTCAACGAGGGATATCAACTGCGCAGCCGTCGGCAGGGTCTTTCGGAAGAAATCCATTTCAATACGCAAATCGCGGAACTTCGCGTTCTTACGGAAACGCCCGACGACGTCGCGGCTAAAAATCCGCCGGGGGTCGCGTATCCCGAAAGCCGCCTTCGACGCGACTGGCTCCTTCAGGACTCCGCCAAGGCTAAAGTTGTTCCCGACGACTGCTTTACGTCGCAAAACGACGCGAATCGCGAAGCCGCCTTGCTCGACGTCGTTCTCGACGAACTGCGCGAAGAATACAAATTGGAAACGGAAAAATATGAAAAGACGAAAGACGAGCTGATCGCGTCGAAGATTTCCGGTTCCGACGACCGTTGGCGTTCGCTCTATTATTCGGCTTGTTCGGAACGCCGAGCGCGACGACTCGACTATCTTCGCGACTACTGCGATCAAATCTTTTACGTCAAACATTTCGTCTTCGGCGGCACCGAAGGTCTCACGGGCATAGCGAACCTTTCCGACGCCGTTCATCACGATCAAACGACGGAACGGCGCGGAGGGTCCGAGTTGTGTCTGCTGACCGTCGACGAAGACGGAACGGTTAAGAACGAAACGTTAATCGAGAAGCCGGAAGGCGTTATTCGCGATCCGAATCTTTCCTGGGACGCGGAAAAACTCGTCTTTTCCATGCGCGACAATTTCGAACTCGACGATTATTCGTTATTTGAAATGAAGACGTCCGATCGCTCGATACGTCGCCTGACCGACTCGCCCGTTTACGGCGGACGCAAATATCCCTGCGCCGATTACGAGCCGTGCTACGCGCCGGACGGGTCGATTCTGTTCGCGTCGACGCGTCATACGCAAATTAACGACTGCTGGCCGAACGACAACACCGATATCTATTCTTGCGACGCGAACGGAAATCATATTCGCCGATTAACTTACGACGAACTCGACGTCAATTTTCCGCAAATAACCGCCGACGGTCGCGTCGTCTACACTCGCTGGGAATACAGCGATCGAAACGCGTTCTTCCTGCATCCGCTCTTTACGATGAACCCCGACGGCACCGCGCAAACGGAATATGTCGGCAACAATTCGTCGTACCCCGCGTCGTATCTGCAGGCGCGCGCGATTCCCGACTCCACGAAACTGGTCGCGATCATTAGCGGACATCACGTTCCTCACAAAGGTAAACTCGCGTTAATCGATCGATCGCTCGGAACGCAAAACGGCGACTGCGTTGAATACGTCGGCGGCTCGTCCCCCGACGGAACGCCCGGCAGAGTTCCCAATCCAATCAAACCCGGCGATTACAACAATGGACAAATCGATTATTTCGGTCAGAGCGGACCGCAGTATCAGTATCCTTTTCCGCTCGACGAAGATCATTATCTCGTCGCGTTTTGTCCTGAAGGCTGGCTGACGATCGACGGTCCCTACGCGCCTCCGTTCGGCGTTTACTATATGACGGCGACGGGCGAGCGAGAACTGCTCGCGTTCGACTGGTCGATTTCCTCGGGTCAACCGATTCCGTTGATTTCTCGGGAAGCGCCGCGCGTAAAATCGTCGGGAATCGACCCCGGCGCCAACTACGGAACGTTCGTCGTTCAGGATATTTACACCGGACCGGGTTTGCGGGGAATCGAGCGCGGAACGGTAAAGAAGCTGCGAGTCGTCGCGCTGGAATACCGCGCGGCGAAAGTCGGCAAAGGGAGCAACGCCGGCGAAATCGACTGGGGACTCGTTCAAACGCCCGTGTCGTTTAACAACGGAACCTGGGACGTCAAACACGTCCTTGGAGAAGTCGACGTCGAGGAAGACGGAAGCGTCGCGTTTAAGGTTCCCGCCAGAACGCCCGTCTATTTCCAACTCCTTGACGAAAAAGGATATTGCGTCCAATCAATGCGCAGTTGGGCGACGCTCCAGGGAAACGAACGGTTCGCGTGTCTGGGGTGTCATGAAGACAAACTGGAGACCGGCGTCATGCAGTCCGGCCAACTCAATTCGATCGCGGCGAACAAAGCGCCGCAAACGCCCGGACTTGCCGACGGTTCGCTTCATCCGTTGATCGAACGTCTGGAAAAGGAAAGCTGTCTCGACGACGTCCGCGATTACTTCGGCGTCAACGCGCCGACGCTCGACTGCGATCCGAACGCGCCGACCGACGGATTCGGTTATCGGCAAAATATTCAGCCGATTCTCGACAAACATTGCGTCGAATGTCATCATGGAGCGCCAATCGGCGATCTTGACGCGGATAAACCGCGTTCGTCGCTCGACTTGCGCGGAATCGTCGAGAGCGTCGACCGGCTCAAACAGGCGCCCGACGACGATCACAAACGCGCCTTCACGCGCTCGTATCTGAACTTGACGAACAACGGCAAAGTCGACGGCTCGCAATGGGTTAAGTGGCTCGAAACGAGAAGCCGTTCGGAAATGCTTCCGCCGTATTTCACCGGATCGGCGAAAAGTCCAATAATGGATTATCTTGAACCGAGTCATTATAACGTCGACGTTTCCGACTTGGAGAAACGAACGATCGCCTGCTGGATCGATCTGCTGATCCCGTTTTGCGGCTCTTATACCGACGCGAACCAATGGTCGTCGATTGAGAAGATTACGTATCTGTACTATTTGCAGAAACGCCTTATGAACGCCGAAGCGGAAATGAACGACGTGAAAGCCTCGAAGAAATAGTCGAGACGCGAAAGCGACGTCTCGAGGTTCCGCGACCCGGAAAACGTCGAGCAAAAATAACCGACGAAACGAGACGACGCGGTCCGTTTCGTCGGTTTTCAATTTTGGGAACGACGACTCTAAAGACGTCGACGGTCACGATCGCCGCGACCGTCGCGCGACTCGTTCCCGCAATCGCGAGTCGCGCCGACCGTTGTTAAAAACGACTAAAAACGATTTCTTCATTACAGGAAACTTTGACCGAGCGCGCGGCAACGCTTTTGTTTCGAGCGGCAGGGATCAAAGCAAGGGTCGCAACTCGGCGCGGCGCAAGGAGCGCCGCAGGAAGGACAACCGGAAGGAGCGCCGCAGGAAGAACAACCGGAAGGAGCGCCGCAGGAAGGACAACCGGAAGGAGCGCCGCAGGAAGAACAACCGGAAGGAGCGCCGCAAGAGCCGGAACAGGAATTGGAGTTCGAACGACGGCAACGATACGGGAAAAGAGTATAAGGAGGAACAGGCTCGGGACCGCAGGGAGGAAAGAAAGGACCGTAAGAGGGACGGTCGCGTTGGGTGCGTCTAATGACGCTGTTCACCGAATAATCGGACGGATGATATTGAGGCGGATAGGAGTAGTCGACCGGCGGATAGCTATCGTAGACGGACCCCGGAATAACCGACTGGGCGTACTTTTCAGAGGAGGACGCTTTCTTCAGACCGCTCGCGGCGGAAGCGTCGGACGCGGCTTTTGCGGAAGAGCTTTGGACAAATCGAACGAGTTCGTTGAAAACCGGGTCGGACGCGTTGGGTTCTTTCGCGTTCGTCGAGGAACAGAAGGCGACGACCGCGCTCAACGCGACGAGCGCGGACAATAAATTAATTCGTTTCATATGCAAATCCTCTTTGATCGATCGACGCCTTGGAAGGCGCTGTTAATAAAACGTCGTTACTATCCGAAACGCGACGGAACTCGGCGCGACGGAAACGCGCCAAAACCGTCCGCAGGCAAAACGCGGGAGCTTTGCCTTTGATGGAAATCGCTAATAATACTTTTTCCAAATATCCTATTTTAACAATTCCCAACGCGTACAGAATACCAAGTTTTTCTATTTTGTCAATTTCACAGTTTAATCAACCAACAAAAATTATAACAAAAAAGAAGAATTTTTGCATTCGTTTTTTCAACGCTCGCGTCGGGCGGCGCGCAATAGGGAGAAACAACGGAAAACGCGTTTTCAAATTCCCGCGACGCCGACGGTGTCTTCGCGCGCGCTTCGTTCGTCTGGTCGGCGCGATTCCTCTCTCGCGCCGAACCCGCCGACGCCCCAGTTTTAGTCAACGTCGGGAAACAGTTTCTCAAGTTCCGTCTCCAACCGCTCCCCGGTCGCGTCGTTGTCGATTACTTTCCCGTCGCGTCCGACAAGGATCGTCGTCGGAGATTCCAGTTGATAAAAGTCGCGAAAAGACTTGTAGAACGAAGGAACCGTAATCCCGTGAGTTCTTGCCGTTCGCCACGGGATTTCCTTCTCTTTGATCAGTCTCGCGCCGTTCGATTCGCCCCATTGAAAATAGACGATAACTTCAAGACCGGCTTTCCCGAACCTTTGATAGACCGTTTTAAGTTCGTCGATTCTCTTTGAAGTTTCGGCGTCGCAAGCATCCGCGTTATTAAGGTAAGACGGATGAACGTGGCAGATCAAGACCGGCTTTCCGCGAAAACTATCCCAATCGACCGGCTGATTGTCTTTGAAGTCGTCGGGATTGAACCAACTGGCTCTGAAATCCAGCTCGTTGCCGGGCAAATCGTTATAACGGTCGACCGCCTGAAGATCGCTGACGAAATACTTCGCGAACGGATTGTCGGACGCCTTAAACTTTTCGATTCCGGCTTTTCGGAAATACTCGACCAGTTCGGGACGGTCGAGTTCCTTCAATAGTTTTAACGCCGTCTCGAGGTTGGTCCATACCAGCCCCGGAAGAGGAACCCCGTCGGCGACGTCGGCGAGACATTGATCGAGCGCTTCTTTCATTCCGCGTTCGTCGTTTTTGCGCAAACCGTCCTGAATATCGGCGTTAAGGAGTTCGCGCGTTACGAAATTTTCCCACTGAGGTTCGAGCGGAATTGCCTGCAATTCGGGCGGCGGTTCGATCGGTTTTTGCCCGCGTATGAAGTCGCGCAAACTTCTCAGTTTTGCGGCGGCGCGCTCGGGATCGGCTTTCGCGTCGTCGACGTCCAATTTGAACGACAGGTTTTTGAGATTATGGATATGCGTCGGGATTTGTTTTTCTTTGGCGGCCTCGAAATCCAATAGTTCGTCGAGAGCCGCGCGATCTCCGCGATCCGCCGCCCGACGCGCGTATTCGTTGAACAAAGAATCGTTGTTGATCGAACGATCGTCCTCGGGAAGAAACGCCAACTTTTTGAGCGTTTGTTCGACCGCGTCTTTTCTCTTTTGCTCCAGTCGTTCAAAAGCTTCTTTAAAACTCGGATTCTTATGGGAATTGATCAGGTTAAAAACGCTCGTCTCCGCGTTGCCCAACGCGCGAAGACGCTCGAGGTAAAACGCGCCGTCTTTATCGTCGGGAACGTCGAAAAGCTCGACGACGGAGCGATACGCCGTCTCAAAATAATTCGGATAAAACTCGGACAAAAGCGTCTCAAGCTCCTCGTGGTCGCGCCCGTTGTTTTTAACGACGACCCCTTCGGAATCGAACGCGACAAATCGCGGCGTTCTTCTGTCCGCCGGAAACGAACTTGAATTGCCGGAGACAAAACCGCGCCATGTCATAAACTCGCGATATTGTCGATCTTGAGCGTCGAGCGTCAATTTTCTGGAAACGGTCTTCCAAGGAGTCGCGTCGCCGAACGGTTTCCAGCGTTCTAGGTCGTCGTCCGCAGTATAGGTCAGAATATTAGCGTCGTCCCGATCGGCAAATTGTTTCAGTAATTCGTAAGACCCCCTAAACAACGGATCGTTAAAACACTGAGCGTCGCACAGAACAAGAATCGTCGGCTTGCCGCGACAAGCGTTCCAGTCGAAAACGGAACCGTCGACGCAAACCCCTTCCACGACGGGTTTTTCCCCTTCGAACCGGCGCAGAAAAGCGAGGCGCGAGCCTTCCTGGACAAGTTCCGAGTTATCGCTCGCAAAATATCGCTCCATCGCTTCGACGATCTTCGCGTCCCCCCTGTTCGGATCGATCGTCGTCAACGCCGCGAAAGACGCTTCAACCTCTTTAAAGACGTAGGGAAAGGGATTATCAAAGGACGCGTCGACAAATTCAAACGCCAACTCGTTCGCGCCGTCAAAGTCGCGTTTTTCGACTAAGAGTTCTCTCGCTCTCTGTCCCCGACGCTCAAGCAGGGACTTGATTCTCGCCTTTTCGGGTCGAGGAGACGCCTTTTCTCCGCGCAACGCCGCGAAAAAGATCTCGTCGAGATTTGAACGATTGTCGTCAAATTCGCGTTCGAGTTCCATTTCATACGTTTCTCGGAAAAAGCGGACGCGACGTTCGTCAGGTTTCTCCTTGGCAAGCTCGGCGTCGAGAAGTTTGCGCAACGTTCTTATCGCGCCCAATTCCTGAGCTTCCGACTCGGACAACGCGCGGGTCGTCTCGATCGCCAGCAGGATTTGTCTATAGCCCAGGACGAAATCGAAGCGAGGCTCCGGACCGCGCAATTCGGCTTCGAGCCAGTTCTCGACGTCTCGTTCAAGGGCGTCGAGTTCGTCGCGCGCGTCGACGACCCCAAGCGCGCGCTCAAGCGCGAGCAGTCCGGAGCCAACCCGATAAGACGGAGTATCTCCGGAAGAGGATTCGAGAAGCGAGCCGCCGACGGTCGTAGACGACAATCCCTTAACGGCCGCCTTCATAGGTTCCGCGCATTTCAAAATCATATCCCTATCCGCCGTCCTGGGATCGGAGCCGTCCCCTAAAGCGCGGACTATCGCGTCGTTAAGTTCTTTAATCCGCCGCTCGTAAAATAACCGCGTTTCTCCTTGAGGCACGTTAAACGCATCCTCTTTTGATTCGAGCGAACCTCCGTCTTGAGCCTTGGAAACGCTCGAAAAAGAACAAAGACAACATACGGTCGCCAATAAAAACGACGCGGCTGAAACGACGAATATCGTTTTCTTTATCATCATGCTTTCGCTCCAATTTCAGAAATTCAAAGGTCGTCGCGCCTACGAAAACGGACGTCCCGCGTCAAACGGTTTCAAAAGCAAACGTCTCGAAAACGTCGACCGAAAACCGAGCCAAACGCGGAACGGAACCCTAATTGTACGGATTCGACGTCCGAAAGTCAAATTTGAAGAAGGCGAATACGTCGACGTCGCCGCCAAACTCGCGCCGTTGCGGGAAAAACGTCAAGTTTTTCCATTGTCTTTTCTCCGCGTCGAGATTCGACGACAGACTTGTCAAAAAAGCTGAAGAAAACGACGCTATTCTACTGACAGGGATCGAGGAAATCGTTAAAGGCGCGTGATAAAGACGTCGGCGGCAATTGATTATAGAGTCGACGCGACGGAGCCTTCGCGACTAAGACGACTTCCGCGCGACGTTCCAAACGCAAAAAAAGCCCGGATTGCAAACGTTGCGTTCGCAACCCGAGCTTATCGAGCGTTATCTTTGCAACAGAGTAGATATTACCGGTCGGCGACGGCGGTAAAGTCTTTAACAAACCCGCCGGGATTGCCGCTAAACTGGAGATTTCTGACGAGGACGGAACCGGTTTCCGGATCGAAGACTTCCGCGAGTTTTGGGGAAATCTTTCGCAGTTCGTCGATAGGAATTCTCGCGTTGCGTCCGCCGACAAGCTTCGCTTCTTCGCTCGTCAATTCACGATCGTCAGTTTCGGGCGAAATGCGTCTAATCGCGCCGTTAATCTTAATCGCGCCCGGCGAAAGAACGATCGCGTTAAACCCTTTGTAAACGTCGGAACCGCCGAAATTCGTCGTCACGAGCGGGAGAAAACAATGCGTCGCGACGCACGTATACGCGATAGGGGCGCGATACTGAATCAAATTTTCGCCGCCGCGAGCGATCGAAAGCTCGAAAGCAAAGTATCTGAATCCTTTTTCAAGGTAGTATTCGATCGTTCTTACCGCGTCTTTCGTAACAAGCGCCGCGGCGCGCCCTTTGAACTTCTTCGCGACGTAGCTCTGAACGTTCCGCTGAAATTCCTCGACGTCGTCAAGTTTCCAAACGAAGACGTTGCGAGGTCCGATCGTTTTGCCAAAGCGTTCTTCGATAAGATTGCCCATCCCCAGCTTTGCGTATAAATTATTGCGCGACATATCGAAGACCGAGGCTTCGACCGGCTCCGCGCCGATCGGTCGACCCGGCAACGGAACGACGTTCAAAAACGCCGCGTCGCGTTCGCATTCGATATGCTCCGCCGGATCAATGATAAGCGTCATGAGACCGCGACTGTCGGAATACCCGTTCCAGGCGATAATAGCTCGCTGCCAGCTCCCAAGAATTCGCCCGACGACGCCGTCGTCCGACTCGTTTCCGCCCTGCGCGCGAACCAGCGCGCCCGTATGGTCGAGAACGCGGTTTCCCGACGCCGGCAACAAGTCGCGCGGGTCCAGTCCCAACGGCGGATTCCGCGTAAAGTCAACGTCGGAAGTTAAAAGCCCGCCGGTCGCGGACGGCTCGTTAATTTCGTCGACGACGTACCTCGGCAATTTAGGGCGAGCTTCGGTCGAACCGACGATCGCCTTCGGGTAGTCTTGCGGCTCGGAGCCGTCCCAGGAATACGGGTAAATCCAAATTCTACCGCCGTCCGCGAGCGCTGAACCAACGGACGCCGCCAACGATATAATCAATGCGAATAACGTCGCGCGAAACGTTTTTGTCATCGTTCTTCCTTTTGTTAGTTTTGTAAAGATTTCGAACAACCCGCGATTGCGATCCGCAGACGAAAGCCCCGGAGCTTGGAGACGTTCCCAACGGAGTGTTACCCCCCCTGCGAAACGAATCGGGAACGTCTCCAAGCTCCGGGCAAGTCTCTCTATGCGAAACGCAAACCAACATTAACTTTTTATGAACGTTCAACGGACTAATCGCCAATATCAAAGGCGGTCGCCCTCCTTTTCCTCCGGTTCGGGTAAGAAATCGTCGGTTCCGTCGCCAAGTCCCGATTCGCTCGAAACATTCGCGTCGACGTATTCGACCTCGTTCAAGACGAGACGAAAGCCGACGAACTCTTCGCTTGCGTTCGGAGCCAAAGAGCCTCCCGCGGAACCGCAACTTGTTTTTGACGTCGTAAAATCCCCGCCGGAATAGCCAAAACAAATCTTCTTAACGCCGTCCGGAGACGAGTAATCGACGCTCCAATCGGAGAGAAGTTCGGAAACGTTGCCGTATACGTCGCGCAGTCCCCGCGCGTTCGGAGAATACGATCCGACCGGCGTCGGCGCGCCGTTTCCGCTTTCGGCGCAGTTCATCTCGTTTTCGTCGGGAACGCGCTCCGCCGTCGAACCGGAGCGGCGCGCGTATTCCAACTGCGTCCCTGTCGGAAGCGAAAAACGCCCGTCGACGCTCCCCGCGCTAATTCGATCGATAAACTCCCGACAATCCAGCAAACTAACGTTAGTTACGGGAAGATCGTCGTCCAGTTTGACCAAACCGTCGACGTCTTCTCCTTCGGGACGCGGACTAAGCGGTTCGCGACTCATGACGGCGTTCCAGAGTCGACGCGTCGTTTCCGTTTCCGCAAGCCAGAACCCGGTCGCTATTCGTTCTTTGCGAGGACAAGGGTATTCCGATATAGTCAACTCGCCCGGAGGCAACCAACGAAATCGCGTCGGTATGCCGGCGATCGTCGCAATCTTGACGTCGCCCGCGCGACGTCCCGTAGAAACTTCGCCTTGACTATGCGCGCGATCGGAATAAAAAAGCGACGCGGCGACGATTGCGCAAACGCAAAAAAACGAAAAACCTCGAAATCTCGACATATAAGTTTTCCCACCGTTTTTAAATGTAAGGAATAGAACGATTTGACCGCGCCTTCGAGGACGTTTTGCCGCCGTCCGACGACCGCGACCATCGTCCTTTGTTCGAGCGCTCCGACGCGGAACGGTATTCGACGCGTTAAACCGCCGGTTCGTCGGCGGTTGACTCCGGCGGGGAAACAGGCGTCGGTTCGTCGGCGTTTTCCGACTCGGTCTCGGACGGAACGGACTCGGATTCCGACTCTTCGTTGTTGTTGGAATCGGCGTCCGGCGAAGAAGATTCGGCTTCTTGTTGATCTTCGGATTCCGTCGCGGAGTCAACCTCGGACGATTCCGCCTGTTCCGTTCCCCGCGAAGCGTTCTCATCCGCCTGCTCATCCTCAACCGCCTGTTCGTTCTCCTCGGAACTCTGATCTTCGGCGTTGTCGGAATGATCTTCCGCAGGTTGAGGGCGCGTCTCGGCGGCGACGGCGGTAAAGTCTTTGGTAAAACCATTAAGACGTCCCGTGAATCGCGCGTTTCGAACTTTGACGTTCCGCATTTCGGGGTCAAAGACGCCCGCAAGTCTTGGGTCGAGCTTACGAACTTCGTCGATCGTGAAAACCGCGTTTCCTCCGCCGACAAGCGTCGCCTCGCCATTTTTAACGTCCGGTCTCTTTCCGTCCGTGATTACCTTCGTTACGGCTCCGTTCGGCTTAATCTTGTCGGGAGTCATTATCGTCAAATCGACGGTCGTATTCACGGCCTCGCCCCCTATGCGACTGACGACAAGCGGATAATAAACGAAAGTCGATTGGAAGGTATACGCGATCGTCTCCTTTTCGGAAGAAACGCCGCCGACCTCGGCAAGATCAAAGGCAAAGTAACGGAATCCCTTCTTAAAGTAAAACTCCACTACTTTTACGATATCAGGCGTGACGACGCAAGCCGCGCGGTCGGCGTACTTTTGCGCGACGTAGTCGTTGACTTGATTAAAAAAGTCGTCGACGTTCTCAAGTTTCCAAACGAAAATATTGTGAGAACCTAACAACTTCGACGTCTCCGGGGTCGTAACGCTGCCGGAGGTTCCAATCTTCATTTTAGCGTTAAAACGCGCCTTAACTTCGGAAAGAACGCGACGATCGACTCGAGTTATCTCGATCGGCGGTCCCGGAAGAGGAATCACGCTTAGCATCGCGTTTGATCGTTCGTTCGACGAAACCGACGTCGTGGAAACGATCATCGTTTCCCTGCCCGTACGATCGCTTTTGCCGTTCCAGGCAATCGCGGCTTGTTGTCGCGATTCGTGGAAATAACGCGCTTTCACCTTTTGATCCGCAGACGCGTCGTTAGTCGACGACGAAACTCTACGCGAATATTCCTTAAGATCGCGGGCATACTGAGGCGAATTGCACGAAAGATCGTCGGAAAAAGCTTCGTTCCACAACTCGAAATCGATTTCCGAAGGCGAACCGTCCGTTTCCGGAGTTGCGCCCACTTCCTTATCGCTTTCACTCGCCTCGGTTTCCGCCAATTGTTCCGTCTGCGGTTCAACCGATCGTTCCGCAGATTGCTCCGCCGCGTCGTTCGCGACATCGGACGACTTCTCATCGACGTCTTTTAAGACTACCGCCTCCGCTCGCGCACCTTTTGAATCATTGGATTGCGACGGTATTTTGACGCCAAAATCCAGAATACGACTCGTGGGAGTCGGGATGGGAAATCGGAATTCGTTGGAATCGGGCGAAGCCAAATTTTCGGGAAGAAGCCCGTTTCTTTGCATCGACGCACCGTCGTCGGAATAAGGAGATTTCAAGTCGACAAGGAAAACAGGATCTTTAACGCGAGAGGTCTCCGTCTGAACTCGTTCTTTGGGGACGGAAAAAATCAAAAACTTACCGTCGGCAAAAATTGAAGTCGGTAAAACAAACAACGAAAAGATTGCCGAGAGCGTAACGTAAAAAGTAGAACGTTTCATTGACTGCCTCCTTGGGGGCAAGAGCGCCGGAACAAATACTCGATAACGCTTTTGTTCCGGCTCCGCTTGTAAAATAACGTTGCTAACAAAGAAACGATAGGTCGTTGCTTTTATTTTTTAGGAGCCGCGATCGCGGTAAAGTCTTTCACAAAACCGTTAAGACGCCCGGTAAAGCGAATATTCCTTACCTTAACCTTGCCGGTTCCGGGATCGAAAACGTCAAGTTTCGGCTCGAGCTTTCTGATCTCGTTTATGGTAAACTCCGCGTTGCCGCCGCCGACCAACGTCGCCTCGCCATTTTTGACGTCAGGTCGTTTCCCATCCGTAATAACTTTCGTAATCGCGCCGTTTAATTTGATATCGCCGGGAGTCATCACAATTAAATCAACGGTCGAATTGGTCGACTCGCCGCCGACGCGACTGATGACGAGCGGATAATAAACGTAAGTCGATTGGAACGTGTAAGCAATCGCCGCTTTCGTTTTCGTCACCCCGTCGACGACGGTTAAATCAAACGCGAAGAACCTGAACCCCTTCTGGAAATAATAATCAAGGGTTCGCACCGTGTCTTTGGTAATCAACGCCGCCGCCCGCTTGCCGTACTGCGCGGCGACCCAGCTTTGGACGTCTTTCTGGAACGTTTCGACGTTGTCAAGTTTCCAAACGAAGATGTTGTGAGCGCCGATCTTCTCGGTCATAACGACGCCGCAACAAGAGCCGTTCGGATAACCAATCTTTTTCTTACTTCGGAAAAGAGCTTTAGCCTCGACAAAAGTTTTAATGTTTGCTTCCTTAACGCTAATCGGCGCGCCGGGAAGAGGCATCACGCTAAGCAAAACGCCCTTGCGTTCCGACGACGTTACTTCGTTCGTCGTTAGAACGAGAGTCTCTTTTCCATTTTTATCGTTATACCCGTTCCACGCAATAACCGCTTGTTGCGCGCTTTCGCTAAACACGCCGCACACGCTTCCGTCGTTATCGCCGTCGTCGGGAGGAGGAACGAGTCCGCCGTCGTCAGCAATAAGCTCCTCGTCGTCGACGTCATAAATATCTTCAGGACCGATTTTATCTTTTTCGTCAAAAGTTTCCGGTATTTCTTCAGGTTCTTGATTTCTGTTTTGCGCCAACTGTTGAATCAAAGCCTTCAGATCGTCAAGATCGCGGCGAAGTTGTTCAATTTCCTGATTGCCGGTGTTAGGCGCCACGGTAACGTTTTGCATCTGGGAACCATAATTAGTAGCTTGCGTGTTAGACGTGTTTCCCCACGTCTGCGGAAGCTGTTGAAAATTATAGCCGGCGCCCCAATTGTACGGATAAATCCACATCTTGCCGCAGTCGGCTTTTGCCAGTTGACACATTGACAATAGCGCGAAGCCAACCATAAGAAATATAAACGTCTTTTTCATAATAATCTTCTCTTTCGAAACAGAGCGTTGCCCTACAAAAGACGTCTGAACGCGATTTTCTTGTCGCAAGGAAAACCGACCCGTTCTCATACGCTCCGGCAAATTCCCAATCGAGCCTTCCGTAACGTCAACGCAATTAGATATAAATATAGTCGCAACAATAAAACGACGCGGAGCGCGCTTTTACCTGCGGACTGACGCCTTTCGGTAAAAACGCGCTTTCCAGCGCGACAACGCCGGACGAATTAAGCGATAGCCCGTTTAACGAGCCTCGTCAAATACCGTCGTCTGGATTGAAACCATCGTTTGAACTGTCCGGATCATAGTCGGGAATAATTTCCTCGATTTTGCCGCCGGGTCCCATAGTTCCGTAATCTGTAAGCTTCTTTAAAACGCTTTCCTTAATGGCGGGATCTCCAACTTTGCCGCTACCGGATCCGCCATGCTCGTAGGTCTTCTTGACTTGATTGTTCGTCTTCAGGAGAACGTCCATTTGCTTGACGGGATTTGTCTCGTCCTTTTCATTCTCCGTATTGAAAGCGGTAAGAGTGGTGAGAACCTGATTTTCCTGAATTCTCGTCGCCTGCTCGTCGTCAAAAATAATAACGCCCTCTTCGCCTTCGGCGTTTGAATCGCGGACAAGACCGTAAAATTCCTTATAAATATCGTCGTAATCTTTTCCAAGATCGGCAAAGAAATCTTCAACTTCGTATGAATCGGAAGCCAAATTAACAGACCTTGACGCGGCTTGAATAAACGCCAACGTAAAGTTCGTGCCATAACCGGCGCCATACGACAACTCTTGTTCCTTAGGATTAGGAGTTCCGTCCTCCTGTATGGCGGACAACGGATTCGACGAATTCCAACTAACCGTTCCCTCCGCGCATGTCAATATGTACTCCAACGCCATTATAGCTCGCGCCGGAACGCCCGCGCCCGATCCAATATTCGCTCTTGGCGCCGACGGGATCCCTTCCGTGCGTCGCATCTCCTTTATATAGGGGCTGCTGCACGAGTCCGTAACCAGAAAATCCAGACGGTGTTTATGCTGACGCATTGCCCAAAGGAGATTGGAACGCCAAATCGCTTCTTCATTTAAATTCAGTTGAAAATTGGGAGCGATCGTTTCGCCGTTTTTGTCAAAGCCGGCCGAAGGCGCTATAAAGTGTTCGCGATCTCTGGGATTCGCTTCCTCTTCCTGATAGACCGCCGCGGGATTCACGCTGAAACCGTGCGAAAGAACATAAACGAAGAGCGCGTCGTTTTCACCCGCTTCCGCGCTGAGCTCTCCGATCGCGTCGACGATATTTTGAGGAGTTGTTTCTTCACCCGAAAGAAACTTCACAGCCCCGCAACGACTGTCCGTTTCCGCGAGACAAAGTTTGCCAAGGTTAGATTCGAATTCTTTCTTCGACCCCGCAACCATTTTCTCGAAGCTTTTGCCGTTGGCGGGGGATCCCGTCCATACGAAAAGCGCGTAAAACTTACCTTTAGGAGAATACCCCTCGGCGGACGCCGTCCGACAAAACGATAAACCAATCGCCGCGACGAGAACCGTTGCGATCGTCAAACGGCAAGACCAAACGCTTAACTTTTTATTCATTATATCGTTCCTTATATTGAATTGTTCCGAGCGGTCGCCGCCGCTCGAACGCTTCGCAAATTAAAAAAGAAGAGGGGAATTAACGACAAATTCTTCCGAAAAGACGCCAACCAAACCGCCGGCAGGAAAAACAACAATCCTCGTCGCAATAGCAGTTGCAATCGAAAGTAACGGAATCTGTCTCCCAGACGACCGGATCGCACGGTCCGGGTTGACCGATTATTCCGTCGCCGGGTCCTGGTTGACCGGTTATTCCGCCGGGTTCCTGTTCATTTTTTTTGTCCACATTTTTGGGAACCCACCAGGTAATCGCTCTCTCGTCCTTGACTTTTTCGTTCAGCTTCTTCTGTAATTCGCCTTGATGATCGGCGCCTCCGTTGGCGTCCTGAGCGTACTTCTCAACAACGCTCGCCGTCGCGAAGTCGGCGTTGAGCGCGGCGTTCTTGGCCTCTAGACATAACCGCGCGATTTCGTTAAAAACGAAGGAATCCGTCGCGGAAGGTTCGTTCGCGTTCGTCGCGGGACAGAAAGCGACGAACGCGCACAGCGCGGCGAGCGCGCTCAATAAATTGGTTCGTTTCATAGGAAAGTTCCTTTCATTCAACCGGCGCGCCGTTTAGGCGCAATTAACGTAACGTCATTATTTTTCGGAATGTGAAAAGGGGGTAAAACTTCGGAATCCGCGCCCTGACGCCCGACTCTCGGACGACAAATACCGATCTTTACAACCGTTTAGCTCGGTATTTTTACTAGATTACCCAGTTTAACATTCCGATTGTAAGGGATGTTATCATTTTTTTTTTTTTGTCAATAGCGCCGATTATTTTGCAAAGCCGTTTTGAAACGTCGTTAGATTTCGCTCGGAAAAACACGGATTAGCGGAGAGAAAAAAATTGGAAAAAATGACGGAAACGCGGCTTGTCGCGAGCGGCGGAGCCGACGACTCGCCGTCGACGCGACGCTTTCGAAAGAACCGTTTCCCGAACGGATGGACGCCAAAAAGCAAACGCTTTCTATCGCTTTGCCGCCCGCGGCGAAGAACGACGGACTTTAACGCTTTTGTCCTTATCTTTAACGGCGAACGCTTAAAAAGAGCGACCCGACGGACGCGAGCCGGTCGTTAAATAAAGTCGAGAAAACGTCGCGACTGTTTTAGGTCGGGGCGCGTCGATTCAAGGAGAATTATGCAAATCTGGCGCGATGAGAATTAAGGCGTCGACGCTTGTTTTTCAAAAGGCCGTTCGTTATAATGACGCAAGCGTTTTTCCTTCAGCTTCCGCTTGAAGGGTTCCCGTCTCATCCGACAAATTAGATTGGCGATTTTATGAAAAAACTACTAACGACGACTTTATGCGCGTTGATTTTAACGCTTTCCGCAGCGTTCGCGTCGGCGCAAAACCTTGACGAGAACGGGGCGCTGCCTCGCGCGACGCCCGAATCCGTCGGCGTTTCTTCCGAGGCGCTGACGACGACGATTCAACAACTGGACGAGAAATTCAATCGCGTCGACGGAGTGATGATTCTTCGCGACGGCAAGGTGATCGCGGAAGCGTGGCGCGCGCCAAACGGTCCCGAGATTCCGCACGCGCTCTATTCGCTCAGCAAGAGCTTCTGCTCGACCGCCGTCGGGTTCGCCGTCGCCGAAGGCAAATTGAAACTTGACGACAAACTCGTCGACGCGTTCGCCGACGAACTCCCCGAGAACCCCGATCCGCGTCTCAAAGACGTTACGCTCGAACATCTTCTGACGATGTCGTGCGGTCATTCGAGCGACCCGTGGCGCCCGGAACTCGTCGGAACCGACTACGGTCTCGAGCCGTTCTGGCCGGACGCCAAGCCGACCTGGGCGCAGGATTTTCTCGCGCGCAAAATCGAATACGAGCCGGGCTCGACCTTTATGTACAACACGACCGGAACCTATATGGCGTCGGCGATGTTGCAAAAGGCGGTCGGCGAGACGGCGCGCGACTATCTCGTTCCGCGTCTTTTCGAACCGCTCCACATCGAAACGCCCTATTGGGAAGTCTCGCC
>CAMZEO010000043.1 GCA_947305735.1 uncultured Planctomycetales bacterium
GCCGTCGGTTAAAACGGAGTCGTCGACGCTTACGTTGACGATCTCGCCGACGACGCGAACGTCCTCTTTGATCACGAACTTGTCGAACAATCGGCATTCGAGAACCATTTTGTATTCTTCGATCACGGGCGCGTCGACAAAATCGCTCTTACGCGCGCGAAGCCCCGACTTCTCGAATTTCTTCGGATCGTTGTTTCCGGAAACGATTCCGAAGAAGTCGGTGGGAACGACCGTGTCCGCCGTCGCGATCGCGACGGTAAACGCGCCGGTTCGCTCGATGTTGGCGGTCGTCTTATGCGAGCTTGCCAGATCGATCATGATTCCGGCGGGGGTTTCCTGACAAATTCCTCCCCACGCCGCCGTCATCGCGTTGACGGTTCCGTCTTCGTTGTACGTCGCGATTACCAGCGCGGGCATGGGAAACATCCAAGTCTTCGCGCCAAAATTCGTTCTGCTCATCGTTTGCTCCTCATGGGCTCTTCAAGGTTGCGAAAACGCGTCGCCTCTGATTCGGCTTCCCGTTAATGATACCGCGTCGCGTCGCGAAGTCAAACGATTCTTCATGTTTTTGGGGGGTAAAGACAAGGAAATTTTTTCACATAGTTATTGACATATGTCAATAACTTGTTATTATGTCGGCGTCGTAAGGAGAAAACGATTTGGAGGATGAAATGGCTCGACCCCGAAAGAGCAGACGATTATGCGAGGTTCCTCGCGTTTTAGGGTTCCGGCCCTACGGCGATTGCGTCGGTTCCGTCGAATTGTCGTTCGACGAATACGAAGCGTTTCGCCTCATCGACGCGCTTAAGCTCAGTCAGGAAGAATGCGCCAACCAGATGAAAGTCGCGCGGTCGACGGTGGCCTCCATTTACAAGAGCGCTCGAGAAAAAATCGCCGACGCGGTCGTTTCCGGCAAAGAGATCAGCTTTCGCGCCGGCGGCGTCGAGCTTTGCCAATATCATTCCGAATGTTGCGGACGCTGCGGTCAGCGCGACTGCGCTTCTTGCGGTCAGTGCGCAAAAGGCAGGAAGAATTCTTAACGCGACAGGTTTTAATCAAGAAGGACGTTACTATGAAAGACGAAATCGCCTGGAGAGGATTTAACGAAGGCGTATGGCAAGACGGGATCAACGTCTCGAACTTCATTAAGACGAACTATACGCAATATGACGGCGACGGTTCTTTTCTCGCCGGTCCGACCGAGCGAACCGAACGCGAGATGAAGCGCGTCAAGGAGCTTCTGATCGCCGAAAGCGAAAAGGGAGGCGTTCTCGACGTCGACACGACGCGCGTGTTGACGATCCTCTCGCACGAGCCGGGCTACGTCGTCGACAAAGAAACCGATATCATCGTCGGACTTCAGACGGACGCTCCGCTTAAACGCGGCGTTTCGCCTTTCGCCGGGATCCGCAACGCGATTCAGGCGTGCAACGCTTACGGATACGAGATTTCCGACAAGATCAAGCAGGAATTTACCTACCGCACGACCCACAACACGGGCGTTTTCCGCGCGTATAACGACACGATGAAAAAGGCGCGTCACGCGGGCATTTTGACGGGGCTTCCCGACGCATACGCTCGCGGCCGCATCGTCGGCGACTACCGCCGTATCGCCCTGTACGGCATGGATTATCTTATCGAACAGAGAAAGCTCGACAAAGCGAAGCTCGGCGAAAAAGATTATCTCGACGAAGAAACGGTTCGTCTTCTAGAAGACGTCGCGAAGCAGCTCGAATTCATGGTTCAGCTCAAGACGCTCGCGCTTTCTTACGGATACGATATTTCCAAGCCCGCCAGGAACGCGTTTGAAGCGATTCAATGGCTCTATTTCGGATACCTCGGCGCGGTCAAGGAACAAAACGGCGCCGCCAATTCGATCGGACGCGTCGCCGAATTCATCGACTGTTATATTGAGCGCGATTTCTGGGAAGGAACGCTGACCGAGTCGCAGGCTCAGGAACTGATCGACGACCTGGTGATTAAACTTCGGCTTGTCCGCCATTTAAGAACGCCCGAATACAACGATCTGTTCGCCGGCGACCCCGTCTGGGTCACCCTTTCGCTCGCAGGCGTGAGCGGCGAAGGCAAGCATATGGTCTCCAAGACGAGCTACCGCGTGTTGCAGACGCTCTACAATCTCGGTTCTTCCGCCGAGCCGAACATCACCGTGTTGTGGTCGGAACATCTTCCGCAGGCGTTCAAGGATTTCTGCGCCAAGGTCAGCATCGACACCGATTCGATTCAGTACGAAAACGACGACGTCATGCGCCGTATGCACGGCGACGACTATTCTATCGCGTGTTGCGTCTCCGCGATGAAGACCGGCAAGCAGATGCAGTTCTTCGGCGCGCGGTGCAATCTTGCGAAAGTCCTGCTCATGGCGCTCAACGGCGGCAAAGACGAAAAAGAAGGGGAGCAGATCGCTCCGGAAGGACCCGTCTTCGACGAGGAAGTTCTCGATTTCGACAAAGCGTACGCGGCGTATAAGGAGTACCTGCGCTGGATGGCGCGTTTGTACGTCAACACGATGAACATTATTCACTATATGCACGACAAATACGCCTACGAGCGGCTGATGATGTCGCTGCACGACGTCGACGTCGAACGGCTCATGGCGTTCGGCGTTTCCGGATTCTCCGTCGCGGTCGATTCCCTCTCGGCGATTAAATACGCTAAAGTCAAGCCGATCAAAGACGAGCGCGGAATTATTTCCGACTTCGAAGTTGTCGGCAAGTTCCCGAAATACGGGAACGACGACGATCGCGTCGACCTCATCGGCAAAGACCTGATCGAGTTCTTCTACAAGGAACTGTGTAAAACGCCCGCCTATCGCGGCGCCAAGCACACGCTTTCGATTTTGACGATCACGTCCAACGTTATGTACGGTCGCAAGACCGGCTCCACGCCGGACGGTCGCAAAGCGGGCGAACCGTTCGCGCCGGGCGCCAACCCGATGCACGGTCGCGACCGCGAAGGAGCGCTCGCGTCGTTAAATTCCGTCGCGAAACTGAATTACGCGTGCTGCCAGGACGGAATCTCCAACACGTTCTCGATCACGCCCGAGGCTCTTGGCAAAGACGAGCGCAGTCGGGTCGACAATCTTGTTACGATGCTCGACGGGTACTTCCAACAGGACGCGCATCACCTTAACGTCAACGTTCTGAACCGCGAAAAGCTCGTCGCCGCGATGAACGATCCGACCCTCTACCCGTCCTTGACGATTCGCGTTTCCGGATACGCCGTCAATTTCAATAAGTTGACGCGCGACAAGCAGGAAGAAGTAATCGCGCGCACGTTCCACAAGAGCATGTGAGCGATTGGACGATCGATTTAACGCGGGCGTCGTTCTCAGGAGCGGCGTCCTTTTCTTTAGCGAAAAGGGGACGCGTATGGAAACGGCGAATATCCATTCTTTTGAGTCTTTGGCCGCGCTCGACGGCGAGGGAATCCGCTACGATATCTTCTTTACCGGCTGTCCGTTGCGCTGCGCGTATTGCCACAACCCCGACGCGTGGCATAAGTCGTCGAACGATATGACGGCCGAAGAAGTCTTTAAAAAAGCCAGGCGGTTCAAGCCGTATTTCAGGCGCGGCGGGGGCGTTACGTTTTCCGGAGGCGAGCCGCTTCTTAACGCGCCGTTTATCAACGAGATCGCGCCGATGTTAGCGCGCGAGGGCGTCGGGTATTGTCTTGACACGTCCGGAAGCGTTCCTCTGACTGACGACGTAAAAAAAGCGCTCGACGGCGCCGACATGGTTATTTTGGACGTGAAGTTCTACGAGCCCGAGAGTTATCGGAAATATACCGGGGGAGAGTTCGGGCGGTTCGTCGCCGTCGGTCGCTATTGTTCCGAAAAGAACAAGCGGCTATGGCTGCGCACCGTCGTCGTTCCGGGAATTAACGATTCGGAAGCGGATATGGAGCGTTATGCCGAACTTGTCGGCGATTGGCGGTTTGAGAAGTACGAATTGCTCGGATTCCACACGATGGGGTTCTTTAAGTACGAGAATTTGAAGATCGAGAACCCGCTCAAGGACGTTCCGGCGCTTAAGCCGGAACGTCTGGAAGAATTGCAGCGGTATTTGGACGCGACGATCGCGACGCGGGCGTGACGTCGCGGCGCGAACCGTCGCCGCCGTTCAGAACAATTCGGGCGCTTTTTCTTTGACGAGCGCTTTTTCTTCGTCGGTCAATTCGGAAACGGGGATCGGGGCGTCTTCGGGACGTCTGCGTTTCATATTGATCCGATTGATCAGGCTCCAGTTCCTGCTTGGCGCGTCGGGCGCGGCGTCCGCCGGCTCCCTTGCGGGCAGGTCGTATCGGGTGAAATCGATAATTTCAGGCTCTTCGTTTTTGGTCCAGTCGCGCAATGTCGCGAGTCGGAACTTTTGGTTCATGAACCACCGGAGTTCCAGATTCGGTTCCGAACGCGCGCCGTCGACGCCGGTTCCGCGCTGAACGAACTTGTAGTTCAACGCGTCGTTGTTCGGATTCTCCTTGCGCCACGCTTCGCCAAATTCGCTCATAAGCGGAACGATCGCGTCGGGAAATTCTTCGCGGATTTGCTTAAGCCAGTCGGTCAGACATCCGGTAACGTAAGGCTTAAGCGCGCCGGTCAGGGACAGCTCCCAGCACACGACGACCCAGCCGAACCCGTTGCGCTTGAAATTCTCGCCGAAATGCGAGCGCGTAACCGCCATGGCTTCTTTGAGTCCGTTTTCTTTGCCGAGGTTGTTGTACGCCTCGATTGGGCCGACGCCAAGTCGACTGTTGGCGCCGTCTTCAAATCCGAACCGTCTCGCGCACAGGAAGTCGCACGTCCAGCCGTCGAGATTGACGCAATCGACGAAGTCGTCGGGGGCCTGCGCGGGTTTGCACGCGTGTTCTAGACTCGGATAGTACGGATAGCAAATCGAGCCGTCGCCGTCCCCGTTGTCGATTCCGTACTGGCTCCAAATCGTGCCCTGCGCGACGTGAATTCCTTCTTCTTCCGCAAGATAGCGCAAATTGTCCGCCGCTAAAAAGCCCGCGACGATTCCGCGCGGACGGTACCCGTCGCCGACCATGTCTTCAATGAGTTTGAGCGCGTCGCGAATATCCTGATTGACTTGCGCGCGGGAATTATACATCGGGGCGAAATACGCGCCGGGGATGAACGTGATTTCGTCGCCGTATTGGCGATGAAACTCGACGATTTTCTTACGCAGCGCGACGTAATTGGGACGTTGATCCTGAAGCGCGAGCCACGAGAACGCCCAGGTGACTTTCGCTTCCGGAATCGCGTCGGAAACGGCGTTTCTAAATAGTTCCGCCGCTTCGACGGTATGCAATTCCGCCTCGTCGTTTCCGACGTTAAGATCGCGCGCCGCCTCGATTTGATTGACGCGAATCACCGAGTTGATATTGACGACGCGCTTGCCTTTGACGGACCAGTCGGCGTTGAACCGCCGCTCTTGCGAAAAAACGCCGACGTCGACGGTCGCGACGATAACCGCCAGCGCGATAAAGAGTCGAATGATGCGAGTCATAGAATCCGCTTCTTTTTCGTTTAAGTTTCCAACCGTTAAAAACGCCCTGCGGAACGTTTCGCAGGGCGCCGACGAAAAACGTCAAAATCGACGTTAGTCAAAGAGATCGTCCAGATTTTCCTCCTCTTCTTCGGCTTCTTCCGGAGCTTTTGATTTCGACCGCATGATAAGTTGCAGCGGCGTTAATCCGCCGGAGAACGTCCTGAAGACTCCGGCGATCGTCCGATACGGCGCGACGATTCTGGAACATTCGTCGAATTCCCGAATCGTGGAGACGATCAGCGGTTTAGGCATATCGTTCGGGAAATCGTTTCCGACCCATTTGGGCGCGTCTTTGAGATAGTATTCGGCGATCCAGCGGTAGTACGCTTGTCCGCTGAACAAATCAAGGCGGATCGACGAGGTCAGATACGTTTGAGAAAGATCCGGAACGCGCTTGACGAGATTGTCGAGCGCGACGAGCGAGTCGCGATCGCGGCGCATTGAAAGATAGCGCGTCTTCTTGTCGAAAAGCGATTTCCAGTTGTTGACGGCGTAGTGAAGCAGGGTCTCGTTGCCCATGCCGATCAGGACGTGATTTTTGTCCAGAACGACGATGTTGCTTTTTCGCGCGAAGAGCGGCGAATCGTCGATTTGTTCGGCTCTTGCGTTGGCGGAGTCGAGCATGGAGCGCTGAAGGGCGTCTCCGTTTTGCACGTTCGCCATAAGGACTTCGAGGGCGGAAAGAAGGGGGCGATCGCGATTGAAAAGAAGGGACGAACCCGAGTCGACGGGCGCGTTTCCTTCCGCTTCCGCTTTCATCAATTTCGTCTGACGCGCGTATGTTTCCAGGTCGGAGACGTACATGGTGAAATTGTCGAATTTATAAGGTTTCATCGCCGCCTGTTGTCCCGAGTCCGCTCCAATGGCGCCTCCGATCAGACTTCCGATCGTCGATCCCAGCGCGGCGGCGGCTTCCGGATTCGCGGGATTTCTGGGCGGTCGTCTTCGGCTCATTTGGCGATCAAGTCTTCTTTCGGCGAGACCTCCAAGGAGTTGAGAGCCAATGTCTTCGGCTTGCTTCGCGCCGAGATAGCTTCCGATTTCCCGCGCTTTGGGAATGATCATCTCCTTGACGAATTCGTCGGCGTTGTCGACGCGTAAGAAGAAGAGCCAGGACTCGGCGGGCAACTCCGTTTGCAACGGCAAATTGAGCGAGTATTCGACATATTGGAGGCGGTTAAACGGTTTGGGCAGGGATTTCGCAAGCTCGGCGGGTATTTCCGTCTGACCGGCGATCGGCGCTTCGACGTCGGGAAGAACGGTGAAGAACCGATCCGCGTCGGCGTTCAACAAGGAGAGATTCCGGTAGGAGCGATGGAGCTTTTCAGCCTGCGAGTTTGGACGCGGAGCCGTTTGCGTCGCGACGTAAACGCCGAAATCATCGACGGAAACGTCGACGCGAACGTATCCGAGATTCTGACGAACGCGTTCTCTTATTTCCGTCAAATTCGCCGCGACTTGCAAATTTTCCAGCGTTTTTTCGACGCCTTTCATGACGCGCGTCGTTTCGAGCCAGAAGGGGCGGTCTTCGCGCGTGAGTTGCTCAAGCCCGAGGACGGTCGACTCGAACGTGACGACCGGTTCGACGAGACTTGGTTCCGGCTCGTCGTTTGGCGACGCGAGTTGATCCGGCTCGAACTCGTCCAGAAGCCCCGCGTCGGAAGCCAGGACGAGCGCCGCGTAACCGGGATTGACCTGTCTGGCGACGACGACGACGGTTTCGGGAAGCTTTAGCGCGACGTTGGCGGTTTTGCCGTCGGAACCGATGGAATAGCTTCGTTCTTTTTCTGGAACGGTTTGCGCGAGCGCCTGGATAAACGGCGCGAATTTTCGTTCTCGGACGGGCAAAACGACGGCGAATTTCGGGGGCGCGGTTTCGCAAAAGCCCATGATCGCGAATTCCGCGTCGCGGTCGATCGCGGCTACGACTCTACGATAATCGGTTAATCGGAGAGTCGCGAGAACGCTGAATTCGGCGTCGCTTGTTCCCTTGAAGAATTTGCCGGCGGCTCGGTCGAGCTCGTCGAGCGAGGAAAAGCGCAAAAACGCTCCGCAATTCCTGGGAAAGGGAAGTTTCGCGACGACGCGTCCCGAGGCGGGAAGATTTGAGTCCGCTTCTTCCGCGTCGTCCGCTTTCGATTTGGACGAATCGAGTATTTTGGAAAACCCTTTGGACAATCTGATCAGGGCTTCGATATCGCTTGGTTGGGGAACAACCGTTTGCGCGTAAGAGTCGCCTGAAAAAGCGATTCCGATAATTAGAATCGCGGTCGCGAACAGTTTTGACAGTTTCATAACAATCAGCTTTAATAGTAAACGTTGTCGTTGTTTTTTGTCAGAATCGGACGAAGAACGTCGCCGATTTTTGCGCGTTCAACTTTAAAACGCCGTCCGTGTAACGAATCGTTTCCGACGCGATCTCGTGATCGTAGTCGACGAAATCGACTTGAACGTTTCCTTCGGCGGGAACGCCTCTGAGAGCGATTTCGATCGTTTGTTCTTCGTCTTGTTTATAAACGGCGACGAGCAGACGTTTGGCGTCGCCCGATTCGTTCGTCGAGCCGAGTAAGGAAATCTG
Organism: uncultured Planctomycetales bacterium; assembly: GCA_947305735.1. Taxonomy (GTDB): domain Bacteria; phylum Planctomycetota; class Planctomycetia; order Pirellulales; family Thermoguttaceae; genus RUG369. Next base: position 8,149 of record CAMZEO010000043.1, read on the forward strand.
CTTGCCGGGGTCTTTGGTTTCGACGCGGATCGGCGCTTCGAATCGCAATTCGCCAAAGAACTTATGCGCGTAGTAGACGGGACGCAACTTGCCGTAGACGTCGATTAATCCCCACGTTTCGAGACCGAACGCGTAGTAGTTGGACATGGTTAGCGGCGTGTCGAGCCAGCGCGTCAGGATAAGGTCGACGAACGCGGCGGATTCCGCGCCGTGCAAGCCGGTCGGAGAGGTTCCGAGTTCGCGTTTGGCGGCGTCTCCGCCGTTCGTGCCGTGAACGACGTCCCATCGCGTCGGGAAGTAGTGCCATTCGTTAATGTGAAGCTCGGCGTCGGGGAACCCCGCTTCGTCGAGAACTTCGCGCATTTTGGCGGGCGGATCGAGGAGCTGGCTCGGATGGTCCGCGTAGTAGTGCCACGAGACGAAATCCAAAGGCGCGCCTTCCTTTTTACACAGGTCGGCAAGTTGTTTGATCAGGTTATAGTCGTTTCCGGCAAGACCGGGGCCGCCGATTTTAATGTTCGGGAACTCTTTGCGAAGTCGTTTAGCGACGATCACATAGAACTGACAATAAGCGTTCCAGTCCGCGTCGTCCCACATCTGAGGAATGATGTTCGGTTCGTTCCAGATTTCCCAGTAGGGCAGGTCCCACTCGAACCCGTTCGCCCAGCCGGCGTTGTAGTGGCGGACGATCCCGGCGCAAATATCGGCGTAATGCTCCATATCCTCCGGCTTCTTCGCAAAGTATTTTCGCGCCGTATGTTCGATGCTCGTTCCGAGTCGATAGATCGGAACGGCGCCCCCCTTGCGGATGTTGGCGATATAGTCGTCGGTCGGCTCGAAGTAATAATTGTCCGGGTCGTTCGCGTCCGCTTTCAAATTGCCGAAAATCTGATGGACGTCGACGAGCCGCAGCCCGTTGTTGTCCCACGGGGCGTCGTGCAGACGAACGGTCGAGAAACGGCACGCTTCCGCGACGTCCTGACGATTTTCAAGAGTTTCGTAGGAGAGTTTCGTCCAGAGATTGATTCCGTTGATCGGTCGGATTTCTCCGGTTTTTTTCGTAAAATCGACGGAGTATTTGACGTTGGACGCGAAATTTTCCGCCGGTTTGACGGTCGGCGCGTTCTGCGCGAAGGAATTTGCGCTCAATACGACGCCAAGCGCCGCCGCGAACGCGATATTGAACAGTTTGCGAATTGTCATTATTAACCTCGTAATAAGTTAGAATCGAACGAGATAGACGCCGGAGTCCGCGGAATCGAGTTTTAAGACCTTGTCGGCGTAGTCGAGTTGAGTTTCCTGAAAACCGTCTTTTCCAATAACGGCGACGCCGACCGAACCTTTTTCGGGAACGCCGTTTAACGTTATTAGCAAGGGCGTCGTTTCTTCGCGTTTGAAGACGGAGACGAGCAGCCGCTTATTGGCGCCGTCGGCGTCGACTCCGCCTAGAAGCGCGACGGAACCGCCGCCGTCGGTCGTTTGAACGCGTTTGGGCGAATAGCGAGCCAGCTCGCCGAAGAGTTTGAGCGAGTAGTACGTCGGGCGTTTGAGTCCGTCCGCGTCGATCGTTCCCCAGTCTTTGAAGGTGAACGAATAGTAGTTGGACATGGTCAGCGGCGTGTCCTGCCAACGCGTTAAGACGAAATCGTTAAAGGCGGCGGAGACGTAGCCGTGAGTTCCGTCCGGACGCGCGTACCACGAGACTTTGCTCTCGATCGAATGTTGTATTTCCTGCCATGAGCACGGAAAATAATGCCATTCGTTGAGATGAAGCTCGGCGTCGGGGAACCCGGCCGCGTCTAGGACTTCGCGCATTTTCGCGGGCGGGTCGAGCAGTTCTTCCGGGGTTCGCGCGTAGCAATGCCACGAGACGAAATCCAACGGCGCGCCCTCCTTTTTGCACAGGTCGGCGAGCCGTTCAATCATGTCGTAGCCCGCGTGAGTGAGCGCGGGGCCGCCGATTTTGATATTGGGGAATTCTTCACGAAGCCGTTTGGCGACGACGACGTAGAATTGGCAATACGAGTTCCAGTCGCGGTCGTCCCACATTTGCGGCACGAGATTCGGTTCGTTCCAGATTTCCCAGTAGGGCAGGTTCCACTCGAACCCGTTCGCCCAGCCGGCGTTGTAGTGGCGAACGATCCCGGCGCAAATATCGGCGTAATGGCCCATGTCGGCCGGTTTTTTCGCAAAGTATTTTCGCGTCGAATGTTCGATGCTCGTTCCGAGTCGATAGATCGGCGTCGCGCCCCCTTTGAGAATATTGGCGATATAGTCGTCGGTCGGCTCGAAATAGTAGTTTTTCGGATCGCCGGGGTCGGCGTCCAAATTGCCGAAAATCTGATGGACGTCGACGAGTCGCAGCCCGTTGTTGTCCCACGGAACGTCGTGCAGTCGAACCGTCGAGAAAAAGCATTCTTCCGCGTCCGCCTGATGACTTTCGAGCGTTTCGCACGACAGGGGCGCCCAGAGATTGACGCCGTTGAGGGGGCGTATTTCGCCCGTCGGCCGCGAAAAGTCGACGGAATACTCTTGCGAATAAGCCGTCGCCGCGACAGCCGCGACGACCGTTATGACGCAACATAAATAAAGCGTCCGTTTAGCTTTCATGAACAAACCTTTCGTCGCCGTTTAGAATCGAACCAGATAGACGCCGGAATCTTTGGAATCGAGTTTTAAGACTCCGTCCGAATAATCGATTCGCGTCTCTTTGAAACCGTCGGCGTCAATAATCGCGACGTCGACCGAACCGCTCGCGGGGACTCCTTTTAGCGCGATCTCGATCGGCGTCTGTTCTTCGCGCTGAAAAATCGAAACGAGCAGACGCGGATTCGCGCCTTCGTTGTCGACGCCCCCCAGCAGCGCGACGGAGCCGTTTCCGTCGACCGTCTTAACGCGTTGCGGCGATTCCGAAACAAGCTCGCCGAAAAGGAGTAGCGAATAATAAGTTACGCGCCGTCTGCCGTAGAAGTCGAAAACGCCCCAGTAGTTGGACGAGTAGCAGTAGTAGTTCGACATGGTCAGGGGCGTGTCCTGCCAGCGCGTCATGACGAAATCGTTAAACGCCGCCGAGACGTAGCCGTGCAATCCCTCGGGCGCTTCCTGCCAATAGATATTTTTGTCGATCCCGCTTTGGATTCCTTCCCAATTACAGGGAAGGTAGTGCCATTCGTTGAGATGCAGCTCGGCGTCGGGGAAACCCGCTTCGTCGAGAACCGCCCTGACTTTTGCCGGCGGATCGAGAAGTTGGCTCGGCTGTTGAGGATAGCAGTGCCACGAGACGAAATCCAGCGGCGCGTCTTCCTTTTTGCACAGGTCGGCAAGACGCTTGATATAGTCGAGATTCGCGCCGGTGAGCGCGGGGCCGCCGATTTTTATGTCGGGGAATTCGGCGCGCAGGCGTCTGGCGACGACGACGTAGAATTGGCAGTAGGAATTCCAGTCTCTGTCGTCCCACATTTGGGGAATAAGATCCGGCTCGTTCCAGATTTCCCAATAGGGAATGTTCCACTCGAACCCGTCCGCCCAGCCTTTGTTGTAATGGCGGACGATTCCGGCGCATATTTCCGCGAATTGGTTCGGATCCTTCGGCTTCTTGGCGTAATAATTGATCTCGGAGTGTTCGATGCTCGTCCCGAGTCGGTAGATCGGAACGACGCCCGCGTCGACGATTCTCTTGATATAGTCGTCCGTTTGATCGAAGTAGTAGTTTTTCGGGTCTTTAGGATCGGCGTCGAAATTGCCGAAGATATGCTGGACGTCGACGATTCTCATGCCGGGGTTGTCGAGCGGCGCGTCGTGCAGGCGCATCGTGGACATGCGACAGGCGACGGCGTCGTCTTGCGTGTTCCTGTTTCTCGAATTGGAGAAACGCCCCCAGAGGTTGGCGCCGTTGAGTTTTTTAATAGCGCCGACGCTTTGCGTAAAGTCGGCCGAAAACGGCTCTTCCGCAAAAGAGTCGACGGCGAACGCCGAGAGCGCGACGACGAGCGCGAGTTTGAAGAAAAAGGACGCTTTTTTCATAGTTCAATCTTTCTTGAGTTGTTTCAGCAGACCTTGATAAATTCGATTCCGAGGATGCTCGCAAGTATTTCGAGTTTCTTCGCGATATGTCCGACGCCGATCGCGCAGTGGTGCGACGGGCCGCGCCGCGACCACGCGTCGACAAATTCGCGCGCCCCGCAGGAGAAGCGATAGCGGCTGTTCGTATTGCCGATCTCGAGGATCGGGCCGGGCTCCGAGACGCCCTCGGCGACGAGGAATTTCGCGTTGCCGTCGGGTGAGTCGACCACCGACAGGAGCGTCGCGGGGCCGTATTGGACGGACGTTTCGACGCTAAGTCCCTGGCCGACTTTGCCGTGATAGACGTAGAGCGGTTTGATTTTCGTCTTGCCCTGGGCGATCTTCGGATGGCACGGGCCGTCGTGTCCGAGCAGAACGATATCGTCGTCGAAGTCGAGCGCGTAGAATTCGGAGAACGCGCCTCCGACGCCGAACGTATCCATAATCTTCATGGCCAGGCAGTTTTTCACTTCGTATTCGCCCGCGACCGGGACGTTGCGCGACGTCAAAATCGAGTTGCCGACGATGACCGACGCGATGAGGTCCGAATAGCGTTCGTCGCCGTGTCCGTTATAGAAGTACGCCATCGCGTCCAGGTCGTGTTCCGCGACGAACTTGTCGAGCGCGACGGACGTCTTGGCGGCGCGGCGCAGCTCCGATTCCAGACAGTCGGGCTGAACGTCGAACTGTTCGCGAATCAGCGCGACGCGATCGTCGATTTCCGGCTCCGAAACCTGATCGCGCAACGCGAGGATTTCGCCGAATTCGCGGATCTCAAAGTGCGGTCCGATTTGCGCTTGCAGACGCGCGAGGTCCGAATAGACGTCGAGCATGCCGTTGTAATAATGACCGACGAGTCCGACGCGGCTGGTTTTCATGACGGACGCGACGCGCGCGGCGTCGAGCCAGTCGGCGAGCGCGGCTTCGACGAACGGATCGCCGTTGAGGACTCCGGTGATTTGATGGAACTTGACCCCGGCGCGCAGAAACGCGTTCGCGATTTCGGGGACGCTGCACGCCTGGCAGTTGGCGAGCCATTCTCCGGTCATTTTGGTTCGGTCGCCGAGCGCGTTGAACGTCGCGTAGTCGATTTTGGACGTCGGCTGCAAGTTGAGGACGACGACCGGCTTTTTCAATTTGCGCGCGACGGGCAGCACGGTCGACGAGAGCGCGTAGGTGGAGACGTACAGAAAGACGAGCTCGACGTCTTCGCGCTGAAACGCTTCCGCCGCGCCGTTCGCCTTTTGCGGATTGTCGATCAGTCCCGCGTCGATCACGTTCGCGCCAAGCGCGCGAAGTTTTTGCGCGACCTGCTTCTGATAGCCGACGAGACGGTCGCGCAACCCGTCGAATTGAGGCCAGTAAGTATCGAGTCCGATACCGTAAAGACCGACGTTAAAATCTTTTTTCGCGCTCATGGGTAATTCTCAAATTAATAGGTCGGTTTAAGGAACCGGCGGACGGCGCCGATTTTGACGCTTTTATTATAACGAACGAATATCGCCGCGTCGAGCGTTTGGGTTCAAGACACGGCAATTTGTCAAGTTTTTTGCCGATTCGCCAATTTCCGAGACGGCGTTTCGGATTTCTCGGACTTGATTTTTGAGTCAGACAGTTAAGAGTCGCAAGCGGCAGGGCGCGAAGTCGCCCGAACGCTGCAGGCAAACAGGGCTTCGCGAAGATTCAATTATCGAAAATCCGAGACGGCGTCTCGGAAATCTTGGACGAGGCGCAAAACGTCGAGGTTTTTGAAAATCCGAGACGGCGTTTCGGAAATCTCGGATAGAGCGTCAGACCGACCTTTTTCGAAAATCCGAGACGGCGTTTCGGAAATCTTGTCAGAGCGTCAGACCGACCTTTTTCGAAAATCCGAGACGGCGTTTCGGATTTCTCGTCAGGTGGTTGAAACGCCGTTTTTCTTGATTTTTAAACTTTTTTACTTCATCACCTCATTAAGCAACGTCTGATAGCTATTGACGACCTTATATACGACGTCCTTGCCGGAGATCGCTTCAAAGTGTTTTTTCGCGCATCTGGTCTTGTCTCTTTCGATGAGACGAAGTTCTCCCGTTTCCAGCGAGCCTTTGGTTTCCGCGACGAAATAGATATGTTTGACTTTGCCCTCGTAGAACGCGATCGCCCAGTCGGGATTATACTTGCCGAACGGCGTCGAGATATAGAATCCGTTCGGCAACTTAACGTAGACCGCCACCGTCGCGCTGGCGTCCAAATGCGAGGCGAATTCGCGCTCGTTGTTCGAGTCGTAGACGACATGGTCGTAGAGGTGTTTTTTGGTCTTCATCGCGTTGACGTCCAACTTGCCCTTGATTGTCGGTTTCGTAAAGACGTCCATGTCGTAACGTTCTTCCAATGGGGCGTACGTTATTTTTTCGACAATAACCGTCGCCTTTTGTTCGTTGATTAACGCGGCGGCTTTCAGAATAAACTCTTCCGGATTGTCTTTAAATTGATCGAATGTGTCCGGTCTTATCTCTTGCAGAATTGCGACGATCGCCTTTCTTGTCAGTCCCGTCGCTTCCGTTAACTTGCCGACAAGGTCGTATTTTATATTGGTATTTGCCGAAACGGTCGCTCTTTCAAAATCTGTCTCCCCTTTAACGAAAGCCTTTCCGGCGAGCAATTCGTCTTTTGATTTGACGGCGATCATTTCGCCGGATTCAATATTGAAATAAATTTTTGAGACGTTGAGCTTGTCGTCGAGAGCTTTTACGGCTTTTCTTACCAGTTCGTCGGTTTCAAATTTGACTTCGTACGCCGTTCTGGCGTTGATTTTAGACCACAGCGCTTTGAACTCCGGCATAGCTTTCTTGTCGTCGTCGACGCGCAACTCAACGTTGTCGCCTCGCGCGTTGCCGGGCTGGAGACTTTTGGCGTTATAGACGGAATCCACGATTTCTTTGACCGACTCGGCGACGTCCGCCGCTTCTTCGGCGATTTTAATTTTGCCGTCGGTCCTATCTTCATAGTACTTTTCCTGCAGGACGCCTTTTTTGTCGATATAACCGTTGACGATCATATCGAAATAGATTGCTGTCGCGAGTTCTTTGTCGACGATTTTCTCGTTTCCGAAGGCGTCCTTGACGACCTTGCCGACGAAGAGATCAATAGTAACGGTTTTGGGACGGTCAACGAGATCTTCCGCGATTTCATGTTGTAGCGCTCTGGCGAATTTGTCGTAGCTCTCGCTGGCGATAATGGTAAGCACATTGAGATTGTGAACGTCGGGTCCGAGCGCGTCTTCGTCCATGCGTTCGCCTTTTTGATTGACGCACAGGCGCAAGCCGCGCCCCACTTCCTGGCGTTTGCGAACGTCGCTTCCGCTTTGCTTTAACGTGCAAATTTGAAAGACGTTCGGATTGTCCCACCCTTCTCGCAACGCGGAGTGCGAGAAGATGAATCGCGCGGGCGAGCGTTTTGGATTAAGATCGAGCAAACGCTCCTTGTCTTTCATGATAAGGTCGTAGGCGCCTACGTCGTCGGAGGTCGTTTCTTTTTTGCCGACTTTGCCGTTGATCATTCTGCCTTTGCCGTCTTTGGAGAAGTACCCGTCGTGAGTTTTGGACGTCGGTATGGCGCGAAGATATTGGAGATAGTCGTCCTCGCCGAATTTCTGTTGAAAATTCCGTAGAATTTCGTCGTATTCTTCCTCGAACATTTCGGCGTATTTACCGTTGACCGATTGTCCGTCGCCGACGTATTGCCTATAGCTCGCGACTTCGTCGATGAAGAACAGACTCAGAACCTTAATTCCTTTATAGAAAAGCTCCCGCTCGCGCTCAAGGTGGGAAAGAATCGTTTCGCGAATTTGAATTCGGCGCAACTGGTCTTCGTTGACGTCGCCGACAACGTCCCCCGCGTACAATTTAAGACCGTTGCGGAATTCGACGGAATTATCCCGACCGTCAATCGACGTTACGACGAACCCGTCGCGATATTCTTCCAGCTCGTCGGAATAAGCGTAAAGATTGTCGCCGACTTTCACGATCCGGCTTTTGGTTTTTGTCCCGTTTCCCTGTTTGACGTCAAAAGTTATCGTGGCGGTCGGGTCTTTTGAGGAAAGATTGACGCTTTCCAGATAGACGTAGCCGTTGGTCGCCGCGCTTCCGGACTGAGAGATTCCCTTGACGGCGATTTTCTTGACCAACCGCTTGTTATACGCGTCCATGGCGTCGAGTCGGTAGACCATATTGTAGACGCAGCCCTGCTTATGCGTCGCGGAATAGCGCAACGTTAACAGCGGCTCAAATTTTTTCAACGCTTCTCGTGTCTGTTTGCCTTCGACCGATTGCGGCTCGTCGATGATCAGAATCGGATTCGTTTTCGCAATGACGTCGATAGGTTTGCGAGACTGAAATTCGTCCAGCTTCCTGTTAATGCGATTCGCGTCCTTTCCCTTGGCGTTAAACGCCTGGGTGTTGATGATCATGACGTTGATCGAACAGTCGTCTGCAAATTGTTGAATCTTATTCAGTTGAGCGGAATTGTAGACGAAGAACCTGATCTTCTTTCCGCCGTATTCTCCGGCGAAGTGATCTTGAGTCATTTCAAAGGACTTGCACACGCCCTCGCGAATAGCGACGCTTGGAACGACGACGATGAACTTGCTCCAACCGTAGGCTTTGTTTAGTTCGTAGATGGTCTTAATGTAGGCGTACGTCTTGCCGACGCCCGTTTCCATCTCGATCGTCAGATTGTAGCAACCGTTTTCAAGACCTTCCAGCCTGTCGGACGGGGCGATTTGGTTGGCTCGTTGGATTTTCCGCAGATTTTCCAGAATCCGCGCGTTGGTAAGCTCCGGAACGATTCGCTGATTGGAGTACCCGACGTAGACTAAAGCCAGTTTCTTTTGAGAATCTCCGACTCCCGGATCCTGCATATAGGTCGGCGTCCGATACGGTTGTCCCGCGAAGACGTCGACGACCGCTCTCGCGGCGTCTTCCTGGAATTTCTGACGCTTAAATCGAATTTTCATAACTCTTCGCTTCCGTTTTCTTCCTCAATCCATTGCACCAGTTTTTCCTGAAGCGCCTTTTTGTCGGGCAGGTATAACTCGTATTTAGAAGCGTAAATATTGGCGTCTTCAGGCAACGTCAGTTCCACCATATTGTCGTTTTTCTCACTGCACAGCAAAAGACCAATGGTGGGATTTTCTTCGTCGGTCTTCTCAAATCGGTCGTAATAGTTCACGTACATTTGCATTTGACCGAGATCCTGATGTTTCAGCTTGTCCGTCTTAAGATCAATGAGGACAAAACATTTCAGCAGTCGGTTATACAACACAAGATCGACCCAGAAATGATCTTCGTCAAAGGTAAAACGCACCTGTCTGCCGACGAAGGAGTACCCTTTGCCCATTTCCAGCAGGAATTCCTGAAGATGGTCGATAATTCGCGTTTCCAACTCGCTTTCCGTATAGTTTGGAGACTCCTGAAGACCGAGAAATTCCAGCACGTAAGGGTCTTTGATTTGAGCCGTCGCCGTATCCGGAATATTGGCGTCTCTTGCGATTTGCAGCGCCCGATCTTTATTGGAACTTAACAACAATCGTTCGTAAAGGGAACCGCCGTGCTGACGTTGCAGTTGTTTGACGCTCCAACCGGACTGAACCGCTTCGCGTTCGTAGAACAGGCGTTCCTGTTCGTCCTTAATGCGACTGAGAATCAGATAATGCGAGCAGGATAGTCGGAACGGCGCGTCCTCGTCCAAAATCCGAGACGCCGTCTCGGATTTCTCGAGGGCGAATTTCCGAAACGCCGTCTCGGAAATTCGATCTTTGTACGCCAGATAGAATCGGCGCATATTTTCCAGATTGTCGACGGAGAAACCTCTGCCGAACTTTTCGGACAGCGTTTCCGACAGTTTCGCGATAACCTGTTGACCGTACTTCGCGCGGCTTTCGCCCTGTTGCTGTTCCTCGACGATCCACCTGCCGAGCGAGTAAAAGGTCATAAGTTGCGTCGCGTTGATCTGCTTGACGGCAAGACGTCGGGCGTATTGAATCAATTCAACGGAATTCCGACACAGCGCGTCCAGGTTTAAAACGTCGACGCCGTTTTTAATCGGGACGATTTTGTTTTTCTTGTTCATTGCCGTTTCTCCTCAGATTACCTTGATTTCCGTGATTGGAGACGTCGCCTTGAATAGCTCGCCGACGTTGATTTTAGCGGGGCTGTCAGCAAAACTGCCGTCGCGGAACACGGCGCGCAAAGGACGGCGTATAGCGATTGTTTCGATCACGGATTTGGGGACGTTTTCGTCGAAGCAGGCGATTAATTCGATTGGATCGCTTTCTGTTCCGTAGGTGTGAACCGTGCATTGGTCGATCTTTTCCGACTTGTACGGCATAGATAACGGCAACGCCCAGTCAAGAACGCAACCGAAGAGAAGGTCAAGTTCCGTTCGGTCTGGTTTAACGTTCGATTCCAAAGCGGTTAAAAGGTCTTGTGAGTAGTCGTTGGGAGCGTAGTAGACGTCGGTCATGTTGCTTTCATCTAGCTTGAATACGCGGAAACCGATGTCGAGGTCTTGCTTTGTTAGAGGATTCTCTTCTTTTATTTTTTTTCCGGCGCGACGGATACGTTCTTTACCGATTTCGCAGATTGTCGAGTAATCTCCTTTTTTGATTTCCTTATTGTCCTTAATTTGCTCTGGCAATTGAACCATTATGAATTTTCTATTTAATTGATCTTCCGCGTTTAAAAGCATAGTAGCATGCGCGGTAGTTCCCGAACCAGAGAAAAAATCGAGTACAATACTGTTCTGATTGGTCGCGCGTTTCAGAATGTAACGAACCAGTTCTAACGGTTTGGGATAGGAAAAAACCTTATTGGAAAAAAGTTCCTTGATATCGTTATTCCCCCTCGTTGTATAGAAATTTTTATCAGTCCATAACGAGGCAATTCCAGCTCCTGCTGTTTTGAAATTCTTTATTTCAATAGTAGGTATATTGGGATTGTTGCTTGTTCGATATGTTTCAAGCTCGCCTGAGTTTATCTTTTCAATTATTCCCCCCGATAAGTACTGAATAGCAAAGCGATTTTTACTAGAACTGTCTTTTTGAGGAATAACTTTAATGAATCCTTTTTGCCAATCGCTGAGCAACCGTTCAGGAATAAGCCTCCATACGCATTGATCTCCCTTAGCCGTAACGGGCCAAATAGCCGAAGCGCCTTCAGGCGCTTCAGCGTAATTAAATATAAAATCAGCC
>CAMZEO010000044.1 GCA_947305735.1 uncultured Planctomycetales bacterium
TTGTTCTGAAGTTTTTTTCATCGAATTGGGTCTGCTTTGGTCTTTTTGCGACCTTCGTCGTCTTTTGCCGACGAGATTGTCGTTCCTTTGCTCGTCGCGCCTTGACGTCTTTGCGAAAATTGGGTAGTATGACCGACGCGGCGCGTTGCCGCCGCGTTTACAGTTACGCCCGGTTGAAACGATTTGCAGACACGACTTCCCCATGAAAGATTACCGCGCCCGAACGTTCCGATTTCTTCTCTTCGTTGCGATAGCCGTCGCCGGATTTGCCGCCGACCTGGGAACCAAACGCTGGATTTTCGAGAAGCTCGGCAGACCGGGCGAACAGTCGGTCTGGTGGATGATCGACGGCGTGTTCGGATTTCAGACGTCGCTCAATCAGGGCGCTCTTTTCGGGATGGGGCAGGGACAAACGTCCCTTTTCGCGACGCTTTCGGTCGTCGCGCTCATCGGCGTCTCGCTTTGGGTCTGGTTCGACGCGGGCAAGAGCGTCTTTCTCGCGTCGACGCTGGGGCTCGTGACCGCGGGCATTCTCGGCAATCTCTGGGATCGCGTCGGTCTGCACCGCATGATCTGGACGCAATTCGACGCCGACGCGTGGAGTTGCTCTCCGGAAATGGTCGGCAAGCCCGTCCATGCCGTCCGAGACTGGATTCTTGTTATGATCGGCGACTATCCGTGGCCGAATTTCAATATCGCCGACTCGTGTCTTGTGTGCGGCGCGATCCTCGTCGGCGTCTTCGCGTTCTTCGCGCCTTCTCCGAAGTCGATTCAGATCGCCAAAGAGCCGGAACAGTCGAACGATTGACGCGAACGACGCGCGGCGATCGCGCGATTCTAACGGTTAGTCGTCCAACGCGGATTTCCGCCAGCTTATAAGGTAGTCCCGCGGTTCTTCGAGTTCCCTGTCATACGAAACCGCTTGTTCGTCGGACTGCAGCGCCTCCATTAATTCCGGCGTCTGGAACGCCGACGGCAACCATGCCTGGAAAGGGTATTGATACGGCAAGAAGAACGTGGCGGCGTATCCGTATTCTTCATGCAGGGGCGGAAAACGGACGTCCGATTCGAGAAGGAGCTGGCGCGAATACTCGGTTGGATCGACGCGAGAATCCGGATTGCTTCGCGACGCCGGCTTGTCGCTTCTGGCGAAACCGATCGTTTTTGGCGTTTCCGTTTTTGTCGGGAAAAAAGATCCCGCCGTCGTTTTTCCGGACTCGCGAGAAGCAAATTCGGCGTCGTCCACGCTTAATGGCGGAAGATAGATTTTCGTTCCGCACGCGGCGACGATCGCCTGAGCTTCGGCGCGAGGATAGAACTGTTCGAGTTGAGCCAGACTTTGCAACGCCAGGACGACTCTGGCGTCCATCGAGCGCATCATGTTAAAACGCTGAGCGCATTCGGGAATTCCGCCGACGCTCGCGGCGAAATCGTCGAGGAACATCGTGACGGGGAAGGGTAGTTTCCGTTTGGAACTTGTCTTGGCTTTACGGGAAATCGCGTCGAACAACTGACTGAAAAACATATTGACGAAAGGTCGCGTCTTGATGATATCGTCCTGAGCCGTTTCGAGAACGACGACGGTCGGCTTGTCGAAAATCGAGTCAAACTGAAATTCGTTTTTCGAGGTTACCAGCGCGAGATTGCGGTCGATCAAATGTTGACAATCCCCCTGCGCTTTCACCATCGCGGTTTGAATATTGGGATTAAAAGCGAAAGTGTCGCTACGTTCGACGAACTCGACCAGGAAAGGGACTCCGCGTCTGGTCGCGGTGGAAAAAAACTTGTTTCGAACGCTTTTCGGCGCCTCGAGCGCCTGGAAGAGACCGACGGGCGTCGCGACGCCGTGTTCTTTTTCAAGCGCTAAAATGATTCCCGCCATCAACCGCGCCGCGGCTTGTTGAAAGTACGGCGAGTCGTACGGACTCGAGCCGCTTATGCGACTGATAATCTCGGCGTTTTTACGAGCCTCGCTCGCGCGGTCCGGCATGCCTTCGCAGGCGAACGGATTCCAGCCCGTCGTCGAACGACGCGCGTCGGAAAGGTTAATGCATACGACGCGTTCGTCGGGTCGGCGTTTTTTGCACAACGCTTTGACGACGTCGAACTCGTTGCCCTTGGTTCCAAGAATAACCAGCGATTGACCGCGACTGGCGATGGCGGAATCGATCATGGGCCACATGATTTTTTGCGTCTTTCCGGAGCCGATCTGTCCGATCGCCAAGACGTTGCGACACAGAATTTGCGAGGACAGATGAATCGACTGGTCGACCAGTATTTCGTAATTGTGTTTTCGTTTGCTTTCAAGGAGCAACGTCAAATGGTTCAGCGAAATGGACGTCTTGTCGTCTGAAGAAGGATTCAGGTATCCGCTCAATTCTTTTGGGTATGGAAAACGGCAGCTTCCGTATCTGTTGGAGTCCGTGTGACAGGGCATTTTAGGAAGGCGAATTCTCTTTTTTGTCATGCGTCTTTTTTCCTTGGGATCGGAGGATAATCGGGACGCGAAAGCAGGCGGCGAAAACGATCGACGGATCGTCTTAAACAATCGTCGAATCATCGCGGATGCTCGCGCTCCGCGCTCCTTGCAATGATAACGCGCGCCGCGTCGATAATCAAGGGGCGCGAGGCGGAAAGCGAAAAACGTCGCCAACGACGCGACGACTCCCGATTTTCGTCCGACTTCAAAAACGCGATCTTCTCGCCGAGCGACCGTCCGACGAACAAAAAAACGCCGAAGAGAATCGTCCTTGTTTGCGGAAAATCTCTTCGGCGCCGTCGTTTTAAGAAGCGCGTCGTTTTAAACCTTCGTTTTTATCCTTCGCGTTCCGACGTCCGCTCTTTTTCAAGGATCCTGGAATATTCCAGGTAATGGAGGTTCGCGTAGATATCGGCGGCGTTTGAGACCGTGTAAATCTTAAAAAACTCCGATATCGTCGCGCGGCGCGACGCGAGTTCGGCGCACGTTCGCCATACGAGCGAAAGATTCGAAGCGTTTCCGCGCTCGAACGAGTTCCACCATTGCTTCGCGGGCGTCGACGCGTCGTCGTAGCCGAGGATCGTCCTGAACTTTTTAATCGCCTCTTTAAGCTCCTTGGGCTTCTTTGGCTCCGCTCTGTTGAGCAGCCGATCCCTGTGCGCCGTCGCTCGAGCCTCCGCCAGTTCGAAATAATCCGGCGTCGGCGACCAATCGGACTCGTCCGTCTCCGACTTCCACGGTTCGAGATAATCGAACGGTTTGTCCGGCTCCCCGTCTTTGTCCTCGCGACCGTCGGTTTTTAAAAAGTCCTTTAGTTCGGGCAATTGCCACGCGGCGGGCAACCACGCCTGAAACGGACGCTCGTCCGGAAGAAAGATCGTCGCGGCGTATCCGTATTCCGGGTGCCTGGGCGAGTATTTGACGTCGGTGTCGAAGAGAAGCGGTCGCGCGAATTCCGTCGGGTCGGGACGATTCGTCGGATATTCCCGACGTTCCGGCGCGTCGTTTCTCGCGAACCCGATCGAGCGTCTCTCTTCGTCGAGCTCGCGCGGGAGCGCGGACGTCGTTCCTCCGGACTCCGCCGAGGCGTATTGCGCGTCCGCAACGCTCAGCTGCGGCAGGAAGAATTTGGAGCCGCACGCCGAGACGATCGCTTTCGCTTCGCCCGGCGCGTAGAACTGTTCGAGTTGCGCGAGGCTTTGCAACGCGATAACGACTCTGGCGTCCATGCTGCGGAGCATATTCAGGCGTTGCGCGCATTCGGGAACGCGTCCGACGCTCGCCGCGAAGTCGTCGAGAAAGAGGGAGAGCGGTCGCGGCAATTTGCGTCCGGGACTGCGCTTGGCTCTGCGGGAAACGGCGTCGAACAGTTGCGCGAAGAACATATTAATAAAAGGACGCGTTTTCATGACGTCGTCCTGGAACGTTTCGAGAACGACGACGGTCGGCTCGTCGAAGAGCATGTCGAATTGAAATTCGTTTCTGGACGTGACGAGCGCCATGTTTCGATCGATTAGATATTGACAGTCTCCTTGAGTTTCCACCAGGATTGTCTGAAGACTCGTATTGGAAGAGTTTCTCATTGCGACGAATTCCGCGAGGAAAGGAACCCCTTGGCGACAAGCGTGTTCGAGGAAATTGTCGCGAACCGATTCGTTTGCTTCGAGAACCTGATAGAGTCCGACCGGCGTGGCCACGCCGTATTCTCGTTCAAGTCCAAGGATAATGCCCGCCATCAGCCGGGAGGCGTTCTGGCGCCAGAACGGGGATTCTCGTTCTCCGACGCCGTTGACTTCGCTGAGAATTTGACCGTTTTTACGCGCCTCGCTCTCGCGATCGCGCATGTCGGGACACGCGAACGGGTTCCAGCCCATGGTCGTCCGGCGCGCGTCCGAAAGATTGACGCATACGACGCGTTTTCCGGGTCGGTATTTTTCGCAGAGTTTCTTGACGAGATCGTATTCGTCGCCTTTGGTTCCCAAAACGACGAGCGATTGATCTTTATTGGCGATGGCGGAGGCGATCGCGGGCGTCAAGACTTTTTGAGTTTTTCCGGACCCGATGTGTCCGACGACCATAACGTTGCGGCAAAGGGTCTGCGAGGGGATCGTGAACGTCTGATCTTCGAGCAGCTCGTATTCGCCGCCGTTTTCGTTTTCGAGGAGCAACGACCAGTGTCGGAACGAAATAGAGGCGCCGTCTTTAAGCCGTTTTTTCTCGTCTTCGGACGGATCGAACAGGTATTGTCGGAGTTCCTCGGCGGTTGGAAAGCGACCGTTTCCAAATCTGTTGGAGTTGGAGTGGCGAGGCATTCTGGGGAGAATGATTCCGTTGGCGACTTTACGGTTGGAATTGGATCGATAGTTTCGTTGCATAGCGTTTCCCCTTTGCGCGATTTGAAGGTTGAATTGATAAAAGTAACGATGAATTGATTTTGAGAAGACGTTTCGGGCGCTCCGTAAAACGCTCGAATTGGGCGATGAATTTGAATTGAAGAATTGTCGTCAATAACAACGGGCCTTTTTCTTGCCCCTCGACAAACTGTTCGCGCGCCGCGCCGCCGTCTTTTCAGACTCCTCGGCCGTTTCGACCGGGAGATTGGTCGACGAATCGACGCGAACGTGTCGCGTAATATATTATGCGCCTTAATGTTAAATACCTAAACGCTTCGCTTGAACCTTTTCGCGGCTGCGAAAAGGACGCGGCAAAACGCTTGAACGTCGAACGGCTTAATGCTAGAAAGTCTTGATGTAAAACAGGTTGAATTCTGGATTCGATATCTTCGGCAATGCTTCCGCCATGAAAGGTTCCGGAGAGTCGCGAATCATTTCCCGCAATCGAGGCTATATGGTACCAACTAAATGAAGGACGACAAGCGCCTTTTTCTTTTTTTTGAAAAATTTTTTGATCCGTCTGTAACACGTTGTCGTAACTCGTCTTAACAAATCAAGATATAGCGGAAAACGCCATAAAAACGGCGGTTTTTTAAGAAAAGCCGGCGACGGCAAAACCGTTTTTTCATTGTTCGCGCGTCTGTCGTTCGACTCGACGCCGACGCCTGCGGCGAAGCGTCAAAAAAATCGCTTTTCGAGAGACGCGGAAAAGCCTTCGGTCGTCGCCTGGGAATCGTTCTCTTCTTTCGCGCGCGCCGCTTGACCGCCAAGTCGCGCGTCGACGTCAAATCCGGTTTGATTGCCTCGGCTTTTAAAAGAAATCAAAGATTTTTTAAATATTTTTTTCGGTTCTCTATTTTTTCTATCTTCGCTAAGTTTTGTAAAGACGGGTATAAAAGAGCGATAATATGTAAAATGGGACAAATAACAAAGAACGTAATTTGCGCAAATAGGAAAAAGAAAAAAAGATGGCTAACCGCGACTCGCCGTCCATCGTCGCCGACGCGCGGCTTGACGTCGGTTTTGTATTTTATTGAAAAAACCGACGTTAAGCGGACGTTTCTTTAGGAGCGCTCGATTCTTGAAAGAATCGTCAAAGTATCTCGCTTGATCATTTTAACTATTTTAACAAAGAAAAAACGAAGTCTATAAATTCGTTATAATCGTCATAAACAGAATCATCCTTGAGCGAGTTTTTGCCTTGACGCGTTTTGGAGCAAGGACTATAATCCGCCCTTGCAGGCGGAAAAAGCGATAGAATTGGAATGTTTGGCGCGACGCGACGCCTTTTTTCGGCTCCGGCGCGACCTGTTCCTTCGCTTTTTCAAAGAGCGTGTTCGTTTGGTTGAACTGGGCAAACTTTAACGATTGTTTTTACTGCAGTCAAGAGCGATTGTTAAAAATTTATCGGTTTTGCCGACGGGCGCGAACGGCGGAGCGACCGGTCGAACATGACCGATTCGTCGACTGATCGTTTCGCGGACGGGAGTCTTTGCAAACGTCGCATGGAGGGCGGTTTGGCTAAAACGTTTGACAATTCGTTCGATCAGCGCGAGCAGATTCGAGACGCGATCGATATCGTCGATCTTGTCGAGCGGTACGTTCCCCTTCGACGTCAGGGCGCGAATTTTGTCGGTCGCTGTCCGTGGCACGACGACTCGCGACCCAGTTTGCAGGTAAACGCGCAGCGTCAGACGTTCAAGTGCTGGGTGTGCGACATTGGCGGCGACGTCTTCTCCTTCATTATGAAGATCGAGAACGTCGACTTCAAAGAAGCGATGCGGATTCTCGCCGACGTCGCGGGAATCGAGCTGGTCAAACGTCCCTCTAAAACGTTTCCGCGTCAGGAGCGGCGCCGCGCGATTTCCGGTCCCGCCCCTTTGGTCGACGCGCCGACCGACTCGTCGTCGACTCCGACGCGTTTTCAGCCCGTTGAAATCGACAAATCGGCCCTCTATCGCGCGATGGAATGGTTGGCGCGGAAATATCGCGAGGCGTTTTTGAACGAACCGGAAGCGGAAGCCGCGCGCGAGTACGTTCGATCGCGCGGAATAACCGACGCGTCGGGCGAGAATTTCATGATCGGCTACGCCCCGCTGGACTACGATTCGACGCTTCGTTGGATTCGTTTCGATCGGAATCGCGTTCGTATTCTCGAAGCGGCGGGCGTCCTCGCTTACCGCGAAGATTACGACGAGCAAGGTCGCGTCCTTCCGCGTCCGACGTTTGAGCAGACCCCGGAGATCGGGGACGCCGAGCGGCGACGGTATTACGATCGTTTTCGCGGACGTCTGATTTTCCCGATTCGCGACGTTCAGGATCGCGTCGTCGCTTTCGGGGGACGGCTCCTGCCGAACACGACGTTGAAAAGCCCCGCCAAGTACGTCAATTCGCCCGAAACGCCGATTTTTACAAAATCGAAAATGGTTTACGGACTTGATCGCGCGCGCAACGCGATTCGAAAAACCAAAGTCGCGCTCATTATGGAAGGATACACCGATTGCATCGTCGCGTCGCAATTCGGATTTGAAAACACGATCGCGGTTCTCGGCACGGCGCTGGGCGCCGAACACGTCCGCGTTTTAAAGCGTTTCGCCGACAAAATGATCCTTCTCCTCGACGGAGACGAGCCGGGACAGAAGCGCGCGCGCGAAGTGCTGCGCTTTTTCGTGGAGCAGGGCGTCGACATGAGCGTCTTGACGTTGCCGGAGGACGACGACCCTTGCGAATTCCTGCTCGAAAAAGGAGCGGAAGAATTCGAACGACTCCTGAAAAACGGAACCGTCGACGCGCTCGACCACGCGTTTCAAACGTCGACCGCCGGAATTGATTTGGATTCGGACGTCGTCGAATCCGCCAAAGCGCTCGACTCGCTGCTCGACGTCGTCGCGCTCTTTCCCGAAGAGTCGCGTTCCGCGAGCGACCCCGCCAGGATTCGCGTGATTAAAACGATCCAGCGTCTGGCGGTTCGGTTCCGCGTGAGCGAGCGCGAAATTCGACGTCAACTCGCCGAAAAACGCGCGCGCGGTCGGCGTTACGACGCGCGTTCCGAAGAATCCCGCGAACGAAGACCCGACGACTACGGCGCCGACGTCGCGGGCGAACCGTTTGACTCGGTCGACGCCGAGGAAGCGCAAATTATCGAGCGCCGTCGCGACTGGATTTATCCCGCGCCGTGTTCGGGCGAAGAGACCGACGAAGAGTTGCGCGAGCGATTCGAGCCCTTCGAGCGTTCCGCGATGACCGATCCGCGTTTCGCGCCCTCCGCCCTGGAGCGCGAGTACCTCGAAATCGTGATCGCGAACCCTCGGCTCTTTCCGCGACTCGTCGCCAATATTCCGAACGAGCTTTTTCGTTCTCCGGCGGCGCGTCAGCTCGACCTCGTCGCGCGCGATTTTTTCGAACAGGGGCTCGATCCGACGTTCGACCGATTGATTCTCCGCTACGAAGACGACGCGATGAAGTCGTTTTTAATCGAGCTTGACGAAGGCGCTCGGAGCAAGGGGCTTTCGAAAACGCTTTCGTCGCCGGAGTCGACGGACGCCCTGCTTCAGGACGTGTTTTCCGCATTCGAACGCGCGCGTCTCGAGCGCGAGGAGCCGGTTTTGATCAGCGCGTTGCGCGAGACGGATCAAGATCCCGAGGCGAAACTCAAAGCCCTCCTTGAAATCCGAGAGACCGCGCGGCTGAAACAACAAAATAAGAACGCGAACGCCGTTTACGAGGACGAGTAGGGTTCTTCCGACGGCGCGCGGTAGCGAAAGAAATTCGCAAGAGCGGCGCAATAATCGCGCGCCGCGCGCGTATTACGTGAAAGCGCGCGTTTTCGCCGCTCGAAATCGAGAAAGCTCGATATGTTTTTTTGTCGGGCGTTTTTTGCCGGGACGTCGCTTGTCGACGACTTTTCAGGGCGTCCCGTCGTAAAGACGCTTTACCCTCGCGGATCGCGTCGCGTTCGCGCGCCGCGATCTTCCACGATGACGACCGGTTCGTCAAGGAGTTTTTATGTCGAAATCTGAATGGGATATACCAGAGTTTCAAGAGTTGCTGAACGTTGGCAAAACCCGCGGATACGTGACGGCGCGCGAACTGGCGCGGCTCGTGCTCGGGGCGCCGACGATCGATTCGTCCTGGATCGCCGAATGGCGCGCGCGTCTTGACGAAGAAGACGTCGAACTGATCGACGAAGACGGACGATTCGAAACGTATTACTCGGACGGCGACGACGACGAGTCGGCGATCGTCGTTCAAGGGACTTTGGACGATTTTCGACCCGAGGCGGAACCGGTCGAACGGTTTTCAGAAGTCGACGCGATGGACGTCGTCGAAAACGATTGCGGCAAAGTCGATCCCGTGCGACTGTATATGCGCGAACTTGCCAATATTCCGCTTCTTACGCGCGAACAGGAGGTGGAGAAAGCGCGTCAGGTCGAGCGAACGCGCAAACGTTATCGACTGACCGTCTTTTCCTCGCCGATGGCGATCGTCGACGTCGAGCGCGTCTTGCGAGACTTTACCAACGGAGACGCGGCCTTCGACCGGACGTTCCTGTCGTCAAACGGAGACTCCCGCGCCGAAGGCGTCGACAAAGAAACGACGGTGCGGCGCATTCCCGAGCACATGAAAACGCTCCGCGCCGTCATTAAGAATCTTGAGGAAAATTATCGGGAGCGCCGCAATCTTCGCCGCGCCTATCTCGCCGCGCGACGCGCTCCCGCCGTTTCGGGAAAAAGTCTGCTGGCGCCCCTTGAACGCGGAGAAGACCTTTTCAAACGGAATCTCGAACTATGCCGCCTCGCGATCGCGCGACGTCGACGCGTCGCCGTTCTCATCGAGGAACTCAGTCTTCGCACGCGCCGAGCCAAGGGCGCCGTCGATCTTATGGTCAAGACGAGCGAGCGCGTCGACAAACTTCTTGAAATTAAAAATTCGTCTTATTTTACGCGTTTTACTCCCAGGCGTCGTCGGGAATATCTGAAAGAATTGCGCGAGCTCATCGTCAAGGCGGGCGAGTCGCCGCGCGCGCTCAAGCGCAGAATCGCGCGCGTCGAGCGTTACCGTCGGGAATACGAAGAAGCGAAAAACGCTCTCACGCGCAGCAACTTGCGACTGGTCGTCTCCATCGCCAAAAAGTACCGCAATCGCGGCTTGAGTTTTCTCGATCTTATTCAGGAAGGAAACTCGGGCTTGATGCGCGCCGTCGACAAATTCGAACGTCAGCGCGGATTTAAGTTCTCGACCTACGCCACATGGTGGATTCGTCAGGCGATCACGCGCGCCATCGCCGAGCAAGGCCGCACGATTCGCGTCCCCGCCCATATGATCGAGGCGCTTTCCAAACTTCACGCCGTTCAAAAAGACGGGTTCCAACGCCTTGGTCGCGAACTTTCCGACGAAGAACTCGCCGCGCGAGCGGAAATGCGGCCCGACGAAGTCAAGCGGATTTTTGAAACGAGCGCCTCTCCCATCAGTCTGGAATGTCCCGTCGGCGACGCCTCCGGAGCCCGATTTGGCGATTTCATTCCCGACGGATCCTTTAGAAAACCGGAGAGCGCCGCGTCGAACAACGCGTTGCACGAAAGACTGGAAAAAGTGCTCAAGACCCTCACTCCGAGAGAGCGCGACATCGTTAAAATGAGATTCGGGTTCGACGACGGCTGCGAGTACACGCTTGAAGAAGTCGGAAAAGTTTTTGAAGTGACGCGAGAGCGCGTTCGGCAAATAGAGGCCAAAGCGATTAAAAAGCTCCAGGCGCCGAGTCGTTCGCGCGAGTTGCTCGGATTCGTCGACGGATACGATCTTCCGTTTAATATGTCCGACGAAGACGAGTCGTTCTGTCTTGGAACGCTCGATCGCGATTCGAACTCGACGTTCGAGTTGCTCGACGGCGTCGAATGACGTCGACGTCGCGCCACGTTCGACCTCGCGCGAGCGAGGCGCCAAAACGTTTCTGGAATCGGTAAAATCGCCGACGCGAAGACGTTGGCGCGCAAGCGTCGCGGCGTCCGTCCCAATCGGTTCGGTCGCGCCGCGCGCGATTTTCCCCCGCGTCTTTAATTCTCATGCCAGGTCTCGTCGTCTCCGTCAAGTTCGTTCGCGAAGACCTGATCGACGCTCCGCGAAAAAACGTCGTTTTCTTCTCCGTCCGGCTCGCGAAGGGGTTCCAATAAGTCGAGCGTTCCTTCCAAATCGTTTTCGACAATCCAATTCTCGCAGACGCTCGCGTAAATCGAAATTTAGCGTGCTAAATATCAAGCTCCGATACGTCCAATTCGCCGGACATTAAACGTGGAAGTAGGGCATCGCGGAGCGTAGATAGGTGTCGGTTTTCCTTTGCGTTTCTTGCAATTTGTTTCATAATCGGGGTTATACGGCGATCAAAATTTTGGACATCCTCAGGTTCTGGTATTTCGATTGGCAATATAGAAACTTCTGTCTGATTTAAACCCGGTTGAGCCGCTTTGCTCGAAGCCATCGTGGAAAGTGTTTTGCGATTTTCTTCAACAGAAAGAAACATATACAGGAAAAATTGCGAAGGAAGTATTTCATTGGTTCGCAGGATAAACACATGTTCATTAATGGCACACTTTGCGTGTGGGAAGTCATCAAGAGCTAAGGAAGACTTACCTGTGTATGCACCGTCTTTGTATAAGAGAACGTCTCCTGACCGAACTTTTCCCCGTTTCATCTTACAGAAGAAATCTTGGCTTATAAATTTCTCTTTACTGAAATCATAAACTCCAAAACACTCGATGTTTTCGGCTCCGATACTTGGAATACCTTCTGATTCAGCGCCTCCTTTTGGTCTCGAACCGCTTTCTATAGTCGATAAACATTCTCCTAGTTGTCCCTCGCGCCAGTTTTGAGGTCGACATCCTTCCCAAGGTTCGTAATCAATGAACCAACTTTTAAAAATAGCGCGTGCAATATTATGCAAATTTCAATTCTGCGTTTGGTCGTTAATCCAAATTTCAACGTCGACGGTCGAAACGTCAAGAATTTCCGCGATCTCTTCGATTGTCCAACCCCTTCGGAGAAGCTTGTTCGCCACCGTTATCTTTTCTTCAATGACGCCTTCTTCTCGTCCTTCTTCTCGTCCTTCTTCTCGTCCTTCTTCTCGCCCCTTTTTCAATCCTTTTTCCAGTCCTTCTTCTCTTGCGTCGTTTAACATTCCTTTAATTGCTTCGCACATATCGACGCGCTCCTCTCCTTCTTTGAATTGAATATTTGAATTGGTTAAAACGTTTATTACGTCGGCGGTTCTTCTTGCGACGCTCTGAAACGACTCGTCTTCGCGAATGATCTCGCCTAGTTTTCGCTTGTCGTTGGCGTACTTGAGACACTCCATGACCAGACGGAAGTCGGTGGACAACTTTGAAAAATCCTCCTCGCAAAAATCGGCGGGAACAATAACGCGCAGAGGGTAATTGGGAATCAATTTGAGAATCTCTTCGTCCGCGTCGAGCATTTCGTGTAAACTCCTCGGACCCGTCCATTCGCCGGAGTTGAAGAACACGGTCGCCGTTATGACCGGCGTCAACTTATCCGTCTTGTGAAAACCGGATAGGAATTCGCCGCTTGTTTCCGGCTTGTCCCCGTTTTTTCTGTGTTCCCTGCTTTTTGCCTCCGCCTGACCAACGTAATGCGACGCGTCGTAATACATGTTGCGAACGGGCATAGCGTAATCGACTTCCGACTGGTTTTCTATACCCAAAACGAGATACGAGGCTCGATCGTCTTTCATTAACGTCGCTCGTTTCAGAATATCTCGAAACTTTTGCGTCGGAATCGGGACGCCGTTCTCGTCGTAAGAAATCGCGATGGACGTAGGGTCGAGCGGTTCAAGACTCTCCGGCTTAATTACCGGTCTCCCGCCGAAAAGCAGGAAATTACACGCGTCGGCGAAAGTTTCTTTGTTCTGCATGTAACTTTTTGTTATAGAGTCTTTTTTTGACATAAAAGCGTCTCCTCCAGCTCGAAACAGTATAACGCGACAAACGTTTGAAGTCAAGCGATTCGCGCTTTATTGGCGTTTTTTAGTTCGCGCCAACGCAGCGTTTGACGACCCGCGCGAAACCTCCGTTTCCCGTGTTTCGGGTTGCGCGACGCTTCGATAAATTTCGACATTCAAGAAAAAGCCGTTTAGGAGAGTTCCCTTGAATATTCAGCGAGTTTCTCTTGAAACTCGTCGACGGTCATTCCCAGTTCTTCGGCGGCTTCGAACAAGGTCAATTTTCCCTTGTGAACAAGATTGCCGTAGGCTACAATCTCTCCTTTTTTGACGCCTCGTTCTTCGCCAATTTTGACGCCCCGTTCTTCGCCGACGCTAACTCCAAGTTCAAATCTCTCGATTCCAAAGCGTTCCATGGTGTATTCTTTTTCATACATTTTAACCACCTGTCTTCTATTGCCCAATAAGTATGGTTTGATGGGAGAATCGGCTGGCAAGGCGTCCATCGCCATACTGATCGCTTTCTCCATTGAAACGTCGGGTTTCGTCTGATTCTTCCGAACTTCGTCAATAAAGAAAGCATAATCGTTCAGGGGACGACACTTCTTCAACAGATCCGCGTTATGCCCGTAGTTTATGTTGAAAACGTGAACCCTCAGAGCTATGTCGGAACCGCGCCAAACGGCTCCGTCCTTCTCATCGTCGTCTCCCGGCCAAACGTCCTCGCTCGCAACGTTGTCGCTGAACATATCGCTGAAACATAAGGTCATCCTGTCGGGCAAAGGTTCGACGCCGTTATAAAAGCAGACGCATCGCGGACGCGGAATGCGCTTTTTCCCCTTCGAGAATAGATTTACTCTGTTCTCCTCGACATATTTCCGCAAGACGACGAACGCGTATTCAAATAAACGCAACGGCAACGAAGGATTGGGAGTCGATTGCTGTTCGAAAAAGACCATCGTATCCGCGATCAGAAAAGAAATATCGTTTCTCATTTCGAGATACATGGCGTCGTCAAGCGTCGTGAACGTTATGTCGTCAGGATTGCTATAATGACGACCGCTAATGGCGTTGAGAAGACTAAGCGTCCAGGCTCTGTTTTGTTCTTTTCCAAAAACAAACTTGAAGAGACGGTCTTTATAATTTCGATTACTTTTAGCTCTTTTACTCATAACGGCGTCCCCCCGCGCGATGAGAAGATTGTATTTTTTTGAAAATGAAAGTCAATAGCTTTAACGCTTGAGACTTTCAAACGTCGAATTCACCGCCTCGCTATGTTGAAAAATACGAAGTCGACGCGTCGTCTTGTTTGGGGAATCCGGAGGTTATGCGCGGCCCTGCTTGCCGGTGGCGTCCGGGCGACAACGCCGTCAACGGGCGGCGATTCCTAAAACGTCCCGCCGCTTGCGGCTCTTACGCGCATAGCGACCACAGGGAGCGGTTATTTGAACTCCGCGCGGTAACGCGAACCGGGAGTCCGCCGTCGGATAAATTTCGATTTATCTTTTGATTCACGGCGATTTTGTCGTCAAAAACTTTTAAAAAAGCTCCTATCGTCCTTTGAACATCAATATGAGGCAACCAACATTGATATTTCATAATAGCTGAACGATCGCCTCGGGGCATTTTTGTACCTTTAGACGTTGCCGTCGCGTAATCGAAGAACTGATCGTCCGCCAACAGATAATAGAGATACGAATTGTCGACGCCCTTTTTAGGACGCAAAACCAAAACGTCGTTGGAACAACCGCCGTCATACGTCGCCAACCATATCTTTTTAAAATACGGACGTATGTTAGAAACAAGCACGTCGCCCGCTCGATAAATTTGCGTCGTGGAAACGGAAGGCAACGAGGCGGCTTGCGTGATTCCCCCTTTATTTTGAAGCATATTCTCCGTTGAAATATAATTGGTTATTGTTAAATCTGAGACTGACGTTTTCCCTACGACGTAATCGCAAACGTTTTTCAATTCGCAACACTCTGAACTCATCGCTAATTCTCTTTTATCTAACCGTATTGTTGTCAAGTTATAGTCGCTTATGCGCGGTTAGTTATTTTCTTTACGTTTTCTCTTTTTTACCGCGTCTTCCAACGCCTTCAATTCTTCTAAATCGGTTTCGTCGGCTAATCTAGCGTCTTCTTTTTTTCGTCGTTCGTTAAAAACTTCATATCTCTCGTTGACAATTTGCTCGGCTTGTCGGGCGCTGATAGAACCTTTTCCCTGTAAAACGGGTTTATCGTTAAATTCCAGGAGACGGTCAACGTTGTTTCGCCAAAAATCAAGAGTCAAGTCTTTTCTTTTTTTCACGCGTAGTTCGGCGGTTTCCAGAAAGATAACGGTTAATCGATTGAGTTCGTCGATTTCGTCCGCCGTCAAGTAATTCTTAGCGATAATAATATCCCCCTTTCGGACGATATTTCCGCGCCACGACGTTAAACCCATATTCGGCTTGTCGGACGACGCTCTCGACGCGATGATTTCCGCCGCCGCTTGTTGAGTTATGGCATATAGCAGTTTGTTTTGCACTTCGGCGAAAAACATTTGCGTCGCTTTGTCGGTTGGGTCGTAATCGCTCGACAAGGCGAGTAAATCGCGCACTTTTTGATAGAAACGTTTTTCCGAAGCGCGAATATCCCTGATTCTGGCGAGTAATTCGTCAAAATAGTCGGGACGACCGTCGGGATTTTTCAGTCGATCGTCGTCGATAACAAAGCCCTTGAGAATATATTCTTTTAAGTGAGTCGTCGCCCATTGTCTAAAAAGAACGCCCCTTACGCCTCGAACGCGATAACCAACGGCTAAGATCATATCCAAAGAGTAAAAGATCGTGTCGTATTTTTTCCCGTCGGCGGCAGTTATTGAGTAATACTCAATAACTGATTTTTCTTCTAACTCTTTTTCTCTTATAATGTTAGTTATATGTCTGCTAATATTTGACGCCGAGGTGCCAAAAAGTTCCGCAATCTGAGCCTGATTTAACCAGACAGCCCCGTCGCGCGTCAATAGTCTGATTTCGCCCTTTCCGTCCGGCTTTTTGTACAAGATGATTCCGGAATCGTCGGGAGTTCCGTTTGTCAAGTCAGAGCTCATATCCAATCGCCCCCAGATTCTTCCTTATTTCCGCTTCCAACTTATGCGATTCCTCAAAAAGCTCGCCAAGTTCGCCGGTCAACCGCGTCATTTTTTCCTCGAACGGCTCGCCGTCGTCCTCTTGTTCTTCAATTCCGACGTATCGACCGGGGGTGAGAATATAGTCCTGTCTGGCGATTTCGTCAGTATCGGCGACGGCGCAAAACCCTTTGACGTTTTCGAGCGTTCCTTCTTCAAACCGCTCGAACGCGTCGGCGATCTTGCGAATATCCTCTTCCGTCAGTTCGCGCAGAGAACGCGTAACCATCGTTCCGAGCTTTCTGGCGTCGACGAAGAGCGTCTTGCGCGTCTGTTTTTTGTTCCGATTAAGAAACCACAGCGAGACGGGGATTTGCGTCGAGTAGAAGAGTTGCGTCGGCATGGCGACGATTCCTTCAACGAGATCGGCGTCGACAATCCCTTGCCGAATCTCCCCTTCGCCCCCTTGTTGCGACGAAAGCGACCCGTTCGCAAGCACGATTCCCAGTTTGCCTTTGGGGGAGAGATGATAGATCATGTGCTGAAGCCAGGCGAAGTTGGCGTTGTTTGCCGGGGGAAGTCCATACTTCCAACGCGCGTCCTCGGCGAGGTCTTTCGCGCCCCAATTGGCGAGGTTGAACGGAGGATTCGCCATAACGAAATCGGCTTTAAGCGTCTTGTGCAAGTCGTTGTAGAACGTGTCCGCCGCCGAGGAGCCGAGATCGGATTCGAGTCGGCGAATGGCAAGATTCATTTTGGCGAGTTTGCGCGTCGTCGGGTTCGCGTCCTGTCCGTAAATGGAGATATTGGCGACGCTTGGCTTTTTGGAACCGGACTTTTGCGGTTCGCGCTCATGTCTTTCTATGAATTTCGACGACTGAACAAACATCCCGCCGGAACCGCAACAGGGGTCGTAGACGCGTCCTTCGTAAGGCTTTAACACCTCGACGATCGTTCGCACGACGCAAGACGGCGTGAAGAACTCGCCCGCCTTCTTACCTTCCTGACTTGCAAATTGGCTCAGGCAGTACTCATAGACGCGTCCAAGCAGGTCTTTTTCATGCCCGTGTTCGGACATTTGCACGTTGGTGAACAAATCGACGACTTCTCCGAGTCGTCGTTTATCGAGTTCTTCGCGCGCGTAATTTTTCGGCAGAATCCCTTTAAGGGAAACGTTTTGCCTTTCGACTAGTTCCATAGCTTCGTCGATAACCTTGCCGATTTCAGGCGTGTGCGCCGCTTCTGAAATACGCCCCCAACGCGCTTCTTTAGGCACGAAAAAGACGCGTTCGGCGGTATACTCGTCCTCGTCTTCCTCGTCGGCTTCTTCGTCTTCTTTGAGTTTGGCGTATAGCTCCTGAAAGGAGTCGGAAACATATTTAAGGAAGATAAGTCCGAGTACGATATGTTTGTATTCGGACGCGTCCATATTGCCGCGCAGAACGTCCGCCGCCGCCCAAATCTGGTTTTCAAAACCGACGTTGCTTGTGTTTTTTTCCGCCATAGATAACGCTCCTATTTGTGTTTCGCCAACCGTACGTTATTCCATGTTATCCGCCCAAAGCTCGCATTGTTTAATAATAAGTTCGCGAGCTTCTTCCCTTCCTTCGGGCGGATATTTATATTTCGCGAGCAGTCGCTTGACTAGGCGTCTCATTCCGGCTCTTGCGCTCTCTTTCTTCTGCCAATCGATCGTTCGGCTCTTACGAAGCGCATCGGTCAATTCTCGCGTCAACTGAATCAATTCGTCATGTTCGTAAAAATCGCGAATGCCTTCCGGAGTTGAGATCGCGTCGTAGAAAGCGAGTTCCTCGTCGGTTAGCCCGAGTTTGCGACCTTCTTCTCCCGCTTTCGCAACCTCTCCTGCGATATTGAGTAGTTCCTGAATAACTTCCTCGTTTGTAATGAGTCCGTTGATATATCGGTTCATCGCCTCTTGGAATTTTTCAGAGAATTTTTTCGACTTAACGAGATTCGCGCGTTCGTAGACTTGAAACTGATTATTCAAGAGCCGCTTGAGTATTTCGATCGCGACGTTCTTTTGCTTCATCTTAGCGATTTCCGCGAGGAACTTCGGGTCAAAAATCGAAATCTCGGCGTTTTGAGAACGGAACAGATTGACGACGCCTTCCGATTCGACCGACTGACGAACCAATTCGCCAATCTGCTCGTTGAGTTCCTTTAAGCTGGTCTTTCGTCCGTGTCCGCTCGCCGCGAGTTTGAGAAGCTGAACGCGAACCGTTTCGATAAAAGCCTGTTGTAATCTTTCGTCTTCTTTAACGATACTCGAACAAAGAGAATACGCCTGTTTGAGAGCGGTCGCTTCTCGAATGAACAGACGGCGCGTTCTTTCGTCTTCTGGTTTGTCTTTTTCAGTCAGCTCCTTGCCAAGAATAAGATCGACGGCTCCGACGATCGATTCGGTCAAAATCGAATTTATTTCGGCAGCGTAATTATTAAACCCTTCGTATCCATAGAGCAGATCGCGGCAAACCTCCAGCTTGTTTCGGAACTCGTCGAACGCCTTTTTGGTAATGTCCATCGAGTCAAAATTTTTCTGGTCGCGTTTGGTATAGTCGCGCATTGCGTTTTTAAGCGCGTTCATTATACCGATATAATCGACGATTAAGCCGCCCTCTTTATCTTTGTAAACACGATTGACGCGAGCGATCGCCTGCATGAGATTGTGCCCGCTCATGGGTTTAAAGACATACATCGTCGCAAGAGAAGGCACGTCAAACCCAGTCAGCCACATATCGACGACAATCGCGATTTTCAAGGGCGACGCGTCGTCTTTAAAGAGCCTTGCGAGTTCCTCTTTGCGCGCTTTGGTTCCGATGATCTTTTTCCACTCTTCGGGGTCGTCGTTACTATCCGTCATAACGACGGCGACTTTACGCTCGTCCTTCCATTTGGGTCTGGCGTCAAGAATACGCTTGTAAATCTTTATCGCGATCTTGCGCGAATACGCGACTATCATCGCTTTGCCGGTAAGCAGATTGGCGCGACAGTGTTCGTAATGATCGAGAATGTCGGCGACGAGCGAATCAAGGACTTCATCATTGTCGAGCAAGCCGTCAAGCGAACCTAGGTCTTGTTTGCTCTTTTCGATAATCCAAGGTTCCGCGCTTTCAGAGAACTCCTCGTATTTACGATCGATTTTATCGAGAACCTCCTGCTTGAGTTTTAGTCTAAAGACTCTGCTTTCGTAATAAATGGGACGCGTGGCGCCGTCTTCCACCGATTGCGTCATAT
>CAMZEO010000045.1 GCA_947305735.1 uncultured Planctomycetales bacterium
GAATTTTCGCGTCGGGCAGAATCGACGGGGCCTCGCGGAACCATCCCCTAAGCCCTTCGGGACTCGCGTTGTCGGCGGAGGCGCCGAGCGCGTTTTGTTCGACCGCTTTACCCGCGTCCGTCCGCCGGTCGGCGGCGAACGCTGAAAACGCAAACGAAGATATCGACAACACTATCAAAAATAGGATTTTACGCATAGTCGTTTCCCTGTGTTAAGGTTTCCGCGGTATTTGCGAACAAACGAGGAAGTCGTCAAGTTTTTGTCGACTGGTCGGGTTGTTTTCGAAACCACGCGATCAACGCGACGACGCAGATCGCGACAAAAAAGTAGGCGGGATGCTCCTCAAAGACTTCGGCGAGCGCCAAAAAGATCGCGACGACAACGATCCAGAATAAGCACGAGGATCCCCCTTTTGGCGGAGTCTCGGGCGCTTTCGTCGGCGCGTTTTTCGGCGTCGCGTCGCTCTTGGGCTTTTCGTCTTTAGCGACCCGGTTTTTTGGCGGATCGTTGTTCCGCATATTCGTTCTCGGCGCGGGTTTAGATATTTCTTCCCGTCTTTTCCGGATCTCCTCGCGCAGTTCCACGTTAAGTTCTTCAAACGGGTCTTTCTTAGGATCGAGTCGATTCCGTTTCGGCTGAGCGGAGGACGCGACTTCCGGTTTTGGGGGCGTTTCCGGCTTAGAACGCTCGGAAGTTTCAACGGCTTCCTTTTGGGGAGATTCCGGAGCCTTGGACGATTTAACCGACGTCGGTTTTGGCGTCGTCGCGCCGTTGATTTCCGAGACGTCGACTTTCGTCGACTCGGGGCGCAAGACTCGCTCGCTCGCGCCGGTCTCGAACGTATTCGTCGCCGTCAAATCGAGCGCGACGCTCGTTTCCAGGTCGATCGATTGACCGTCAATTTTGGGAGCGACGTAGTCCGACGGGATTATCGGCGTCAATTTTGGCGATTCTTTTTTGTCGGCGACGTTTTTTTCCTCGGCGGTTTTCTTTTCGACGGGCTTGACTTCAACGGTCGGCGCGGTTGCCGCTGCTTCCGCGAATTCCTTTTCGAGCGAGAAGCCGGACGCGAACGATCCGATTTTCGACGCTTCCGCCCTGTTTCCAAATTCGTTCTCCAGAATCGTGTCGGGTCTGATTTCCCCTTTTCGAGCCATTTCGCGCAGACGAACGGAAACGACCGGTCCTTTGCGCTCGGAATTTTCGTAATAGTAGTATTTCATGATTTCGCTTGATCTTGATAATTGGATCGCCAGTCGACGCTCGACGCGTCGCGTCGGAGTCTATTGTATCAGACGGAAACGCGGAAATCAACATTATTGACAAAAAAACGGCGCGTCGCAACTTGCGCGACGCGCCGACGCTCGTAAGAAAACGCGCTCGAATCGGCGATTAGGCGTTTTCTTCAGGCTGATCTTCAAACGCCTTCTTAACGAGTTCCGGATCGAGTTTTTTGGTAATCCAGCTTACCGGCGGCACGACGAAGAAGGGAACGATCATCGCGATCGAGGCGACGATCGGAGAGTACGTTTTCGCGGCGGCGGGACTTTGTCCGAAGAACAGACCCCAATAGAGGCCGTTGGAGACGATTAAGCCGGTCGCCATGCCCGCGATCGCGCCCGCTTTGGTCGTCCCTTTCCAGAACAGTCCGTAAACGTAGGGCGCGAGAAAGCCGCCCGCGACGACCGCCCATGTGAGCGCGGTGAGCGCGACGATCCACGACGGATTAAACAGCGTTATCAGGTAGGATCCCAGCACAAAGAACGCGCAGCAAACGCGAAAGACGGTCAAATGGGTCTTTTCTTTCGCGTTGGGCGCGATATACCCCTTGACGACGTCGACGCTCAGCGCGGACGCGGACGTCAGCGCGAGGGAGCAGAGCGTGGACATCGACGCGGAAAGCACGAGCAACAACACGATCGCCAGGAACCACGAGCAGTTTTTGAGCGCGTCGACGAGAATCGACGGGACGAGTTGGTTGACGTCGATTTTGCCTTGGGAATTAAGAACGCCCTGAATTTGATCTCCCGACAGCAGGTGCGAAAACGCGCCGATCGAGTACGCGGCGATTCCGACGACCATCGCGAACGCGAAGCAGACGATCGAGCCTTTGACGATCTGATTTTCGTCTTTAATCGCGTAATATTTTTGAACCATCTGCGGCATTCCCCACGTCGCCATCGAACTCATAAAGACGACCGACCAGAAGAGCAGGTTGGAAACCGGCTTGCCTCCGAGTCCGCCCTCGACGACGGGCGATTCCGCGATCGCGTTTCTCGCCTGGAAATTGTCGATCGCCTGAGTTACGGCGGTTCCGTATCCGCCGCACTACGCCGCGAAGTAGCGCCAGACGAGCCAGACCATGGCGATCGCGCCGACGAACATGATCATTCCCTGCAGAAAGTCGATTCTCGCGGCGGCTTTATATCCTCCGACGACCAGGTAGACGCCCGTGACGGCGGTGACGACGGTCAGCGCGACTTTCATATCGATGTGGAAAACCGCTTGGAACAGGTAAGTCAAGCCGCCGAAAACGCCCGCCGAATACGGAAGAAGGAACAGGAAAATCGCCAGCGCTCCGACCAATTTCATGCCGCGCGACCCATACCTCGCAAGGAAGAATTCGGGCATGGTGGAGGCTCCGAGCCGCCGCGTCATCTTTCTGGTTCTTTTGCCTAAGACGAGCCACGCGAGCAAGCTGCCGAGAACGGCGTTTCCGACGCCGACCCAGAGCGATTTAAACGAGCATTGCCATCCGTAGGTTCCGGCGAAGCCAATGAAGACGACCGCGCTGAAATACGCCGCGCCGTAGGAGATCGCGAGAATCCAGGGACCAAGCAGACGTCCGCCGAGGAAAAAGTCGTCGGTGTTTTTTGTTTTCTTCATTCCCCACGCCGCGATGAAGAGCAACGACGCGAAGAAAAGCCCCGTGATGATTAGAGGAAAGAGCGGAGCAGACTCGCCGGTCGTTTCCGCCGCGAATAGGAAGGTCATTGCAAAAAACTTTCTTACGAAATCTATTCGGAGTTGAGAATATATCGGTCGCGAGGCGTCGGCGCGTTCCGCGAGGCGAAAGGATCGGAAGGAGACTTCCGTTCGCTTTCCGCTTGACGTCGGTTACGGACGCGCCGTTCGAATCGCGTTAAAACGGTTCTCGTTATTGTTTGGGCTCAAGGATGCGCACGACTTTTCTGTTTCCGGCGACGCCCGGCACGTCTTCGACGCGGATGCGGTCTTCGGCCAGGAGCTGCAGCGCTTCGGGATACGCGACGAATTCGGCGTCGTAAAGAACGCGGTTGCTCAACGAGTCGGTGTTGTCGTCTTCTTTCACCGGCACGACCTTTTGCAGGATGATCGGTCCGGCGTCGTAGTCGTTGTCGACGAAGTGAACCGTGCAGCCGGAAACTTTGACGCCGCGCTTGAGCGCCGCCTCGTGAACGCTGCGTCCGTAGAAGCCTTTGCCGCTGAACGACGGAAGGAGGGACGGATGAATGTTCAACACGCGGTTGGTGAATTCTTCCGGGATTTCAAGGAGCGTCAGGTAGCCCGCGAGAACGACGTATTTTACGCGCGCGCGTCGACACAGGCTGAAAATGCGGTTGTTGAAATCGGCGGAATTGTCGAATTCCGAGCGCTCGACGACCAAGACCGGGATGTTCGCCTTTTCGGCGTATTGCATTCCGGAGGCGTTGGGCGTGCTCGAGATAACCAGTTTAACCTCGCAGTCGAGTTGACCGGCTTCGATTTTATCCAGGATGTTTTTGAGCGTTCTTCCGCGACCGGAGATCAGAACGGCGATGGACATTTTGGGGGGCATGTTATTTCCTTTCACGATTTGACGACGACGTAAACGTCGACTTTTTCCCCGTCGATTTTGAGTTCGGAAGGCTCGACGCCGTCGAGCGGTTCAAACCCGAGTTCGACGGCCAGCGTTTCCCCTTTGATATAGTCGGCGTGTTTTCGCGCGGCGGCGCGGACGTCTTCGGATTCCGTCGCGAGCGCGACGACGACGCGGTCGACGTAGTCGCAGTCCAGTTCTTTGCGGCGATCCTGAATCGCGCGCACGATTTCTCTCGCTCGTCCTTCCTCAAGAAGTTCGGGCGTTAGTTCCGTCGCGAGCGCGACGACGCAGTCGGCGCCCCGCGCGGCGGCGAACCCTTCTTTGGCCAGGAGTCTGACTTGAACTTCGTCGGACGTTAATTCGATCGTTTCGCCGTCGGCGACGACCGCCAGTTTGCCGGACGCCGCCATTTCGGCGTTCGCGGCGGCTCCGTCGATTTGCGCGAGCGCTTTTTTGACGCTCGGGAGTTTCTTGCCGAGTTTTGGACCGAGCTTTTTGAAGTCGGGCGCGATCGAGTAAGAAACGTATTGATCGGCTCGTTCAATAAAATTGACCTTTTTGACGTTGAGCTCTTCCTTAACGAGTTCGACGTATCTGGAGATCTCCGCGATCGCGGACGGATCGGACAAGACGACTTCGACGCCCGAAAGCGGTTGGCGAACTTTGATTTTGGCGCCCATGCGCGCGTTGCGTCCGAGCGACACGATTTCTCGGACTTGCGCCATGCGTTTCGAGAGCGCCTCGTCGACGACGTCGGCGTCGGCGACGGGATAGTCGCTCCAATGAACCGATTGAAGCGCGTCGTCGCCGAATTTTTCGGTCAGCAACAGCCAGACGCGTTCGGCGAGGAAGGGGACGAAGGGCGCGACGAGCTTGGCGGTCGTCAGAAGCGCTTCGTAAAGCGTCCAGTAGGCGTCCGCTTTCGCTTCGTTCGCTTCGCTCGACCAGAATCGGTCGCGGCTTCTTCGCACGTACCAGTTCGAGAGCGAGTCGACGAAATCCGCGATCTTGCCGCACGCGGCGAAATGATCGTACGCTTCGAGGCGTTCGTCGACGAATTTGACCGTCAAATTTAACTCGCCGAGAATCCAGCGGTCCAGTTCGGCGCGCTCGGCGATCGGACGATACGACTTCGCGGTCGCGAGCGCTTTGGGCGTCAGGTTGCCCCCGTCCGCTTGAACGACGGCGGGATCAATTTCTTTTTCGGGAGCGAATCCGTCGATTTTCTGATAAACGCTGAAGAAGGAAACGACGTTCCAAAGCCGGATGATAAATTCCGGCATGCTGTCCTTGATCGAATTTTCGCTGTAAACGATCGAGTTCCAAGGCGCCTGGTTGGCGAAGAAATACCACCGCAACGCGTCGGCGCCGTATTTGTCGAAAATTTCCTTCGGACGTCGGTAATTCTTGAGCGACTTGGACATTTTTCCGACGCGCTTGGAGAAGTTGCCCTTTCCAAAGGCTTCGAGCGCTTCTTTTTCGGTTAGACGGATTTGCGTCTTGTCGGCGTTGTTTTCGTACCATTCGGCGAGCATGAGCCCTAAAACGACGCAGTTTCGGAACGGAATCGGGAACGTTCGACCGGGGTCGTCGCCAAAGAGAAGCGTCGCGATCGCCACCTGCGAATAGAACCAGCCGCGCGTCTGGTCGATCGCTTCGCTGATGAAGTCGCACGGGAAATTCTTTTCAAACGCTTCCCTGGAGCCTTCCGAATGCGGATAGCCAAACTGCGCGAACGGCATGGAGCCGGAATCGAACCAGCAGTCGATAACCTCGGCGACGCGCCGCATTTTCTTGCCGGGCGCTTTGGGCGAGTCGTAGACGATCGCGTCGATATACGGCTTGTGAACTTTCAGATGCTCCCAGAGTTCGTCGTCCTTTTCCGACCAATCGGCTCCTTTTTTCGCCTTCGCGGCGTCGCGCGCGCCCGACCAGACTTCCATACCCGTCGCGCCCGGCTTCGCGAGCAGTTCGTCGTAAGATCCGATCGCCTCCTGATAGCCCGTTTCTTCGCAAATCCAGACCGGCAGGGGCGTTCCCCAGTAGCGTTCGCGCGAAAGCGCCCAGTCGACGTTTCCCGCCAGGAAGTTGCCGAATCGACCTTCTTTAATATGTTCGGGTCGCCAATTGATTTCGGCGTTGTTCTCGAGCATTTTGTCGACGAATTTCGTCGTCTTGACGAACCAGCTTTTGCGCGGATACTGAATGAGCGGATCGTTGGGCGCGCGCCAGCAGAACGGATATTCGTGCAGGTACTGCTCCAGGAAAAGAAGCAGGCCGCGCTCTCTGAGATTTTTCGCGACGTCTTTGTCGCATTCTTTGACCCAGCGTCCTTCGAAGTCCGGCGCGTCCGAGGTGAATTTGCCGTTCGGGGCGACCGCGCAGATAAGCTCGGGACCTTGCCCGTCGACGAAGCGCGCCCGTTGCTCGCCGAGAAGATCGAAGTCGACTTCGCCGAACGCGGGCGCTTCGTGAACCAACCCCGTTCCGGAATCGGTCGTGACGAAGTCGGCGGGACAGACGCGCCACGCGACGTAGTCTTCGCCGCCGTCTTTGAGCGCGCCTTTTTTGTCGCCGAGCGTTTTGTAGTAATAGTCGAACGGAGGAAGATACCGCTTGCCGACAAGATCCGTTCCCTTGCAGTTAAAGAGCGTTTTCGCCTCGCGTTTCACTTTGGCGGCGACCGCGTCGACGAGCGCGGTCGCGACGACGAGCGCGCGTCCGTCTTCCTCGCCGTCTTTAGCGACCAGACGAATAACGGAGTAGTCGAGATCCGGATGAACCGCCGCGAACTGGTTGCTCGGGAGCGTCCAGGGAGTCGTCGTCCAGACGAGCAGATCGACGCCGTTCCATTTGGGATCGAACGACGGCTCGTCTTCTTTGTTGAGCAACGGGAAACGGACGAACACGCTCGGATCGCCGACTTCGCGATAGCCCTGACCGACTTCGCCCGCCGACAAAGCGGTTCCGCCCTGCGCCCACCACCAGACGATCTTGTAGCCCTGATAGAGAAGTCCGCGATCGAAGAAGTTCTTGAGCGCGAACCAGACGCTTTCGACGAACGACTTGTGATAGGTGACGTAGGCGTTTTTCAAGTCGACCCAGAATCCGATTCGCTCGGTCAGTTCTTCCCATTGGGACGTGTATCGAAAGACGTTTTCAACGCACCGATGAACAAACGGCTCGATTCCGAATTTTTCGATCTCCTCTTTCGAATTTTCCGCGATCAACCCCGCCGCGACGAGCTCTTTTCCGACTTCCACCTCGACGGGCAGACCGTGCGTGTCCCAGCCCGCTTTGCGTTCGCAGAAATACCCCTTCATCGTTTTGTAACGAGGGTAGAGGTCTTTGATGGCGCGCGTAAGGCAGTGGCCGGGGTGCGGAACGCCGTTGGCGGTCGGAGGACCTTCGTAGAAGACGAAAGAGCCTTTATTATGGGCTCGACGGCGTTTGAGCGATTCCTGATACACGTTAAGCTCGCGCCAACGACGTATGATTCGCTCTTCGGCTTGCGGGAAATTGGCGCCTTGACTTGACCCGGATTCCAACGATCCGTCCGCGGAAAAAGTTTGTTCGTCCGACATACCTGAATACTGCTTTCGTTTACCCTGCGCCGCGCGCCGCGTCGAGCGCGGTTCCGACAACGGAAAATACGACGTTTTGACAAAAGGAACGACGCGTCTGATTTTAAGTCGACGCGCCGCCCTGATTTTACCTTTTTTTGTCGTCGCTGACAAGGGGCGGGAGGGTTGAAGTCTGAAATCTCTTGAAACGCCCTACTTTTCAAAGAGGTCGCCGGGCGTATAATGAGGGCGCGTTTTTTGCAAATCGGGCGCGGTCTTTTTCCGCGCGGACGTTTTAAGTCGACAACCGTTCTTTGCGCGTTATTATGGAACGATCAAAATATCAGGAAGGCGTCATTAAGCGCTACTACGAACACAAGCCGGAGATCATGCGCCAAAAGTTGGGCGAACTGGTTACGGAGCTCTATTTGGCGGAAACGGATAAAAAGCGCGAACAACTCTGGAAGCGCGTCGGTCAGGCGCTCAAGAATCTCCGCGTTCCGGACGCGCGTATCGACAATTTGCTCGCGCAGGCCGATCCCGCCCTGCTCGCCGCGTTTATCGAAAAACATTTGGGGGCGTTCTGATGACTGACGAGCCGCGTTTTTCCGAATTGGATTCCGACGAAGCCGCCGATTGTTCCGGCGCGTCTCTTCGCGTCCACAAAATCGACGAGTCGTTCGAGGTCGACAAACCGAGAATCGAACGCGCCGTTCGCGAGATTTTGCTCGCCATTGGCGAAGACCCCGAACGCGAAGGACTCGTCGAGACGCCCGCGCGCGTCGCGAGAATGTACGCCGAGCTCTTTCAGGGGCTCAATCAGGATCCGGCGAAGCATTTGCAAAAGTTCTTTACCGAAAAGTACGACTCCATGGTGATCGTTCGCGACGTCGAATTCCATTCGATGTGCGAGCATCACCTGCTTCCTTTTTCGGGCAAAGTTCATATCGGGTACATTCCGCAGGGGCGCGTCGTCGGACTGAGCAAATTGGCGCGCGTCGTGGAGACGGTCTCGCGGCGTCCTCAACTTCAGGAACGCATGACCGAGACGATCGCCGACCTGCTTAAAAACGAACTTGGCGCGCTGGGCGCGGGCGTGGTCGTCGAGGCGACTCACTCGTGCATGACGTTGCGCGGCGTGAAGAAGCCGGGCTCCTATTGCGTCACATCCGCGATGAAAGGGACGTTTCGTTCGAACGCGAAAACGCGCGCGGAATTCCTCAATCTGGCGCTCAAGAAGTAGTCGGCGAGAGTCGACTTGTAATCACCCCGCACCGCTTTTCAGGAACGTTATGGCGCCCAATCAGAAAACCTCCGCGACCGCGCTGGCTTCCGCTTACGAGCCGATCGAACAAGAGTTGGTCGAAACGACCGAACTCCTCAAAAGTCGGCTTCGCCACGTCGACCCGACGTTTGACGCGTATCTCGAATATTCGTTCAAGCTCGGCGGTAAGAGACTGCGCCCCGCGCTCGCGCTCCTGTGCGGCAAGGCGGCGGGTCGAATCGACAATCGTTGCCGACTCGTCGCGGCGGCTCTTGAGATGATTCACACGGGTTCGCTCGTTCACGACGACATTCTCGACGGGGCGAAGTTTCGGCGTCAGTTGCGAACGATCAACGCGCGCTGGGATTCTCAACGCGCCGTTCTGATCGGCGACCTCCTTATCACGCGCGCGTTCGAACTCGTCTGCGAATGCGACGACTCGCATGTGTTTCGGACTCTGGCGTCATGTTGCAAGCGGACGGTCGAGGGGGAACTCTATCAGACCGAGTCGGTCGGAAATTTCAGCCTGACGTTCGACGACTATCTCAAGATCGTCGGCGGGAAGACCGCGTCGCTGATCGAATGTTCGACGTCGCTGGGCGCTTATTTGGGCGGGGCTCGCGGCGAGGAACTTGAGCGATTCGCGCGTTTCGGGCGGCTTCTCGGAATCGCGTTTCAAATCGTCGACGACTCGCTCGATCTTATAGGAGACGAACAGGTCGTCGGCAAGACGCTTGGAACCGACCTGGAAAATAAAAAAGAAACGCTTCCGCTGATTTTATTTTTTCAAAACGCTTCGGAAAAAGAGCGCGAACGAATGTTTCGCAAGATCGAATCCGGCGTCAAAGCGCGAGATCGCGCCGAAGTCGCGGCGATATTAAAGGAGTCGGGCTCGATCGACGCCGCTCTTGACGAAGCGAACAAGCTGGTCGACGAAGCGCTCGACGTCGTCGGCGAATTGCGCGAAAAGGCGAGAGTCGAAGGACGTAAAAACGCGGACGCTCCGTTCGATTCTCTCGAGTCGCTGGCGCGATTTGTGGTTAAACGCGACGTCTAGTTTGTTCTTAAGACGCGATATCGCGCGTCGACATTCTTAACGTTTTTTGAGTGGATTGCTTTTAAAAAAACAGGGGGGAATGATGAAAGCCGAATATCCGTTGATTCGAACGGAAATCGCGGGAGTTCCCGTCGCCAAACTTGCGACGGAATTTGGAGGAACGCCTCTTTTTGTTTACGACGCCGACGTCATTAAGGCGCGCTGCGCGAGCCTGCGAGGGTTTGGAACCGTCAGGTTCGCGCAAAAGGCGTGTCCGAATCTCGCGATTTTGAAGTTGATTAAAGAGCAGGGCGTCAAAGTCGACGCCGTGAGCGCGGGCGAAATTCGACGCGCGCTCGCCGTCGGGTACAAGCCGGAGGAAATCGCGTACACGGCGGACATTTTCGACGACGACGCGCTCGAACTCGCAACGGGCGACGCGTTCGGTTGCGGCGTGAACGTCGGATCGCCCGATATGATTTATCAACTGGCGCTGGCGCTTGGCGACCGCGCCGAAGGTTTCGAGCTGACGATGCGCGTGAATCCCGGTTTCGGGCACGGGCACAGCGCGAAGACGAACACGGGCGGACCTCTTTCAAAACACGGAGTATGGTTTTCTCAGATCCACAAGTGCGTTCAAACGGCGGAGCATTTCGGGATGGATATTACCGGACTCCATATGCACGTCGGTTCCGGAAGCGATTTCGAGCATTTGTCGAAGGTTCGCGAGATGATGGAATGCGTCGCGACGGCGATCGGTTCTCGGATTAAAACGATCAGTTGCGGAGGCGGTCTTCCGACGCCGTATCATACCGGCGAGGAAAGTTTTGACGTCGAGCGGTACGCGAAGGTCTGGCATGAGTCGATCGCCGGTCTCGAAGCAAGTTTTGGACACAAAATCGAATTGGAAACGGAACCGGGGCGCTACCTTGTCGCCGATTCATGTTGCCTCGTGTCGAAAATACGCGCCATTAAGAAACAGGAAGACAACGTCTTTTATCTTGTCGACGCGGGATTTACGCATTTGCCGCGTCCCATGTTGTACGGCAGCTATCATCCGATTTCCATCGCTCGCGATCCGACCGTCGGCGTTCCGGCTCCGCGCGGAACGCAAGAAGCGATCGTCGGGGGACCGCTGTGCGAGTCCGGCGACGTTTTCACCCAGAAAGAAGGGGGAATCGTCGTCAAGCGGGAATTACCCGTCGCGAACGTCGGAGATTATTTGATTTTGGAGGTCGCCGGAGCTTACTGTTCCGCCATGGCGTCCAACTATAATTCGAAATTCCTCGCGCCCGAGGTTCTTGTGGAAAACGGCGTCCCGCGACTGGTTCGCAAAAAGCAGTCGTTCGAACACCTGATCGCCAACGAGATTTTCTAGGCGGAAGCGGCGCGACTTGACGTCGCGCGGAGACGTCGCGAATATTTTTTGAAAATCTCCGGAAAAATGTCAAAAAATGTTTGCATTGGGCGTATGTTTCTGGTAAAAGATACCGAAGCTCTTTGAGAGCGTTGGTATTTCGCGTCCATAATTCCTTTTCATCAGGAGAACAAGCTGATATGGCTAGACGACCTATTACGATTATCACCGGTCAATTTGGGGACGTTCCGTCCGAAGAACTTTTCGCGAAAACCTCGGAGATCGGTTACGACGGTCTTGAACTCGCGTGCGGCACCGACCATTTCGACGTTCAGAAATGCTTGAAAGAAGACGGCTATTGCGCGGCGAAAAAGGCTCAACTTGAGAAATACGGGCTCGGTTGCTGGGCTTTGAGCAACCACTGCGTCGGTCAGGGCGTATTGGATCAGATCGATCAGCGCAATTTGGACGTCATTCCCGAATACCTCCGCAGCGACGACAAAGAACAGGTTGCGAAGAACTGCGCCGAAGAGATGAAAGACACGGCTCGCGCGGCTAAGATGATCGGCGCGACGATCGTAACCGGGTTCACCGGCTCTTCCATTTGGCCTTATATTTACAGTTTCCCGCCGGTGCCGCAGAAGTGGATCGACGACGGTTTCGCGCTCCTCAAAGAGCGTTGGACTCCGATTCTCGACGTCTATCAGGAACTCGGAATCAAATTCGCGCTCGAAGTTCACCCGACCGAAATCGCGTTTGATATCCACTCCGCGCAACTCGCTCTCGAAGCGCTGGACTATCATCCGGCGTTCGGGTTTAACTTCGACCCGTCCCACCTCGTATGGCAAATGGTCGACCCGGTCAAGTTTATCCGCAAGTTCCCCGACCGTATCTTCCACGTCCACATGAAGGACGCGGCGCTTCAACTCGACGGCGAAAACGGCATTCTCGGCTCGCATCTTCCGTTTGGCGACTATCGCCGCGGATGGGAATTCCGCTCGGTCGGTCGCGGCGACGTCGATTTCGAAGAGATCGTTCGCGCCCTCAACGACATTAACTACCAGGGACCTCTTTCCGTCGAATGGGAAGATCAACGCATGGATCGCTGGTTTGGCGCGACCGAGTCGTTCGAATACGTCAAGAAAGTCGCTTTCCCGAAGAACGAAGACGTCGTTTTCGACGCTCAGTTCGCCAAATGATCGCGCGCTTAGTTCCCGACGCGACCTATTCGCGAAACGCTCGATTTGTCCGACGCGAATCGGGCGTTTTTTCGTCGCGGATTCCGACGACTCTCTTAAATCTGTTATAGACGGTAAAAAGCTCAAGATCGTCTTCTTGCGGAAATATCCTTTTATTCTTGCTAAACTCTTCTTTAACGGAAATCGGGTTTAAAATTCTTTCTTAATCGTTAAATTTTATTTCCAATTTTTTTCGTTTCTGTTAAAATGGGCGGTTAGAGGAGTATGCGCTATTCCCAAACGACCAATCAACCGCAATCGCAACGAGGCCAATTGTGAACACGCTAAATCGACGTCACGCGACAATCGACGCCAGTCGTCGCCGTCTTGCGCGAGTCTCGCCGCGTTTATCGCGCGTCCCGAGCGTCGTCGCGCTTGTATGCGTCGCGTTCATGGGCGCGTCGGCGGTTGTCGCTCAGCCGCCTGTCCGCCGCGTCGACGAGACGCGGAACCGCCCCGACGAAAAGATCACGTTTTGGCTCGAAGACGGAACCGACTCGTGGCGCGTTCCGCTTCCGAACTGGTCTCTTGAAGACGTTATGAGGACGATCGACGCGCGGGACGAAGAACAAGACGCCGCGCTTTATTCGATCCAAAGCGTCGCCGCCAAAGGTTTCGTCGAGGACGGTCTCGCGCGCCTGACGATTGATTTTGAGCTTGAAGTCGCCGCCGGAACGGCGCGCGTTCCTCTCGGACTCGCCGAAGGCGTCTACATTCCGACTCCCGAACAGGAAGAATCCGGAGAGTCGCGACGCGGCGGTTTTTCCTACGAAGGACCCGGCTTTTGCGCGCTCGACGTCGATTCCGAGACGGGCGAATACGTCGCGATCGTTCAGTCGCCGCCGCGTCGATTTCGGCGACGCCCGCAAGAGCGGAATCGCGACAATCGCGGAGTTGCGGGCGATCAGCCTGCGGAGCCCGCGTCCGAACAACCTTCTCCCGAACAACCTGCGGAGCCTTCTCCCGAACAAGCTGCGGAACCCGCGTCCGAACAACCTGCGGAACCCGCGTCCGAACAAGCTGCGGAACCCGCGTCCAAACAACCCGCGGAGTCCGCGCCCGAACAACCTGCGGAACCCGCGCCCGAACAACCTGCGGAGCCCGCGTCCGAACAACCTGCGGAACCCGCGCCCGAACAACCTGCGGAACCCGCGCCCGAACAATCTGCGGAGCCTTCTCCCGAACAACCTGCGGAACCATCGTCGGAGACGGACGGGGAATCGTCGTCCCCCCTTTTTTATTCGGCGGAATCTTCCGCGTTCTACGCGTCGTCGGTTTTGGAGCCTCAAGAGAGTTCGCGCGGTTTG
Organism: uncultured Planctomycetales bacterium; assembly: GCA_947305735.1. Taxonomy (GTDB): domain Bacteria; phylum Planctomycetota; class Planctomycetia; order Pirellulales; family Thermoguttaceae; genus RUG369. The sequence continues at coordinate 13,607 of CAMZEO010000045.1, forward strand.
GACGACGCCGTCTCGGATCGTCCGCTCCCTCAATTCCAGCAATATAAGTTGCGCCTGGAATTGTGTTTTTGCGTCGATCCAATCGGCAGGGACGAATATCGTCTTTCCATGTCGTTTCCTCCTTCCGTCAGCTCTCTTTTGACGCTTGACGTTCCGACGGGCGAAGCGCGCGTCAGTTCCGTCAAAGGAGCGGCGGTCGCGGCGCTGAACGAAGCGTCCGATTCGACGACTCAATTTAAATTGCACGGTCTTGGCAAGGGCGGCGAGCGTTGCTCGTTCGTGTGGCGTCGGCGCGTTTCCAACGAAGAGGTCGTCTATCAGGTGGAAAACGCGTTGATCGACGTCGCGCTTGGCGCGCGCGAGACGATTTACGACGCGTCCCTGCCGATTCGCGCTTTCGGCGGCGATTCGCGCGAGTTCTACGTTCGTCTTCCCGACGGGGCGACGTTGGACGTCGACAGCGTTCTCGCCGTCGGGGCCGGAAGCGCGCTCTTCAGCGTCAAAGACCCGCGCGAAGTCTCGTTTGCGGACGTTCCCGAACGGTTGAAAGCGGGGCTCGTCGACGAAGAATCGGCGAATAGTAAATTTGCGATCGTTCAACTTGAACAGCCGACTTCGTCCGTCGTCGTCAAACTTAGAGCGCGCGCGATCACGACCGCCGAAGAAGCGGCTCTGGAAGCGGACGCGACGGAAAAAACGCCTCCGAGACTCCTGTCGGGATTCGGCGTTTTGGGAGCTCAGAAGCAAAACGGTCAAGTGATGATTTCCTGCGCCGAAGGGCTCGATTTCGACGTGTCGCCGTCCTACGGCGCGTCCCGCGACGCCGACGTCTCCAACGCGGAAGATCGGGAGTCCTACTCGTTTTACGCGCAGCCGTTTTTACTGAAAGCTCAAGCGTTCCGTCGTCAGGCGACCGTGAACGTGAAACCGGAATATCAGGCGACGGTTCGACTCGACGGAATCGCGCTTCACGCTCGATTCAAGTATTCGATTTACGGTATGAAAGCGACGGAACTTCGTCTTCGCCTTCACGGCTGGAAATTCCGCTCGGACGACGCGAACGAGATTCTTGATTTGCGCCGCGCTTACGCGAACGAAAGTTCCGGGGAGCACGTTTTTCCGCTCAGGACGCCTTCCGACGGCGTGGTCGTCTTCGATCTGTATTTTTTCCTCGAGACGTCGCCCGACGAGGAAGGCGCGTTCAGCGCGACGCTTCCGACTCCGACCGCCGACTGGGTCGAACAATCGGCGTTGGTCGTGACTCCCGTGAACAACGCGGCGTTAACCGTTCTGAAGGAGCGTTGTTTCGGATTGGAACAGCGTTCGGCGCGCTCGTTTTCTCTTGAGTTGGAACAGCCGAAATCAACGCAAGAGGCGTCGTATTTCCAGGTCAATCAAATCGTTTCGAATCCTTCGGACGCTCGCAAAGACGCGACGCTTTGCGCGACCGTCTCCAAATTGGAACAGAAAGTCGACGTAACGTGCGTCACGGAAGCGTTTTTTTCCGAGCGCGGCGAATTTAGCGCGCGCCAGACGTTCGGCTACGACGTCGCCAACGAGCCGCTCGAAGAAATCTTGATTCAGGCGCCGCGCGCGCTCGTCAAAGCGAAGACGATCAAAAACGAATCGAAAGAGAAAAAAGAAGACGAAAAGGAGACGAAAACGGACGACAAGAACTCGGTCGCCGACGCGAACGTCAAATTTACCGTCGACGGCAAACCGGCGCTTGCGACGTTGCGCGAGGATATCGACGACGCGGATTCCGATTCCTTCGTTTACGCGATCTCGTTGAGCGAACAGCCGAGAATCGGTTCTTTCGTCGTCGGCGTCCAGTACGACTATCAGTCGCAAAGTCTCGAAGTCGGCGCGACGAACAATCGAATCGACCTCTACCTGACTCAGCCTTACGATTCCGATCAACTGCGTTCAAACACGTTGCGCGTGTCCGCGAAAGACTCCGTGTATCTTACGCGCGTGGCGACCGGCGGCGAAGACGACGCGGCTTCCGACGACGCCGCGAGCGCTCCGGGCAAACGAGCCGCCAGGGGATTTTGGCGTCAGACGGAGGGAGGATACCTGGAAGACGGAACGTCGTGGTATATGCTTTTCCAATCGACGATGCCCGAAACGTTCATACGATTCGCCGGCGGCTTGACAAGCGAGAAACAGGGCGCTCCTGTCGTCGAGCGCGCCTGGATTCAGACGTGGTATTCGAACGCCGCGCGTTACGACGACGCGTTTTATCGCGCGAGGTGCGAAAAGAGCGCGTTGACGGTTCGTCTTCCGGACGGGACGCTTCGCGACCGCGTCGCCGTCTTGTTGAACGACAAGCCGTTCGACGCCGTTTCCGATCCCGAGCGCGGTCTTTTCGTCGACGAAAACACGTTGCGCGTTCCGATACCCGAAGAACTGCGTTCAAAAGAATTTACGCTTGAATTGTCGTACATGACCTCGAACAAGGGTCTTAACGCTTACCGTCCCAACGGACGCTGTTTCGCGCAGCTTCCGACGTTTGACGGTCAGACGTGGGTTCGCCGCGCGTATTGGCAGGTGATTGTTCCGAACTCTCGTCATATCGTGTCGCCTCCTAAAAACTGGTCTTCGGAATACGTCGTCAAACGGGACGACAACTTTGGTTTCTTTCGTCGCGTCGCGTCGACCAACTCCGACGAGTTGTACGAATGGATCGGCGTCGAGAAGAAAGAACGACCGGATCCTTCGGAACAAGACGCGAACGCGTACTTGTTCAGCAGTTTTAATTACAACGGGGCGGACGAGTCGAACGGTTCGGAAATACGTCCGATCGTTTCGAGCTTCTATCTTGCGACTCGATCCGCGCTGATCCTTTTCGGGAGCGGCGTGACGCTTGCGATCGGTCTTGGGCTGTTGTACTTTCCGGGCGTTCGTTCGCCGTTAGTTTTGTTCCTGATAAGTTTGGTCGCGCTGGCGTTTTCCGCGTTTCAACCGACGCTCGCGCTTATTTTCCTTCCGACGACGGTTTTGGGTATTGTGTTGACGCTCGCGACGGCGATCGTCGCGGTCGCGTTTGGACGGCGGTTTGGTCGCTCGTCGAATTCGCCAAAACGCGCGAACGAATCGCCGCGCGTTAATTCCGAAGGCGCTTGAATCGCTCGCGTCGCGGGAGTCGAGAAAATGACGACGACAATGAGTTTCCAACGGACGCGAACGCGTTTTGTTTCCATGACGCGTCGCGTTTTGACGGCGTCGCTCTTCGCGACGTTCGCGTTCGTCGCGGCGTTTGCGTTCGGCAAAAACGACGCTCCGGAAGCGCCGAGTCCGTCGAGCGTTCCGAACGTTTCCGAGAGCGACGTTGAGTCGAACGACGACGCTTTTCCCGGATTTCGGTTTTGGAAAGCGCCCGTCGATTTGATAGACCGTTGGCCGTGGGGAAGGGAAAAATACTATCCGATCAAAATCGAACAGTTCGAGCGATGGCTTGACGTGACCGACGAGATCGCGCGTCTTAAAGACGAAGAGCGGATCGTTCGCGGAATCGCGCCCTCGCTAACTCTTAAAGCGCGTCTTTCCGGGGACGCGCTTTCCGGCGTCGGCGAGTTTTCGACGGAGCGCGTCCGTCCCGACGATTACGACGATTCCGTCGAGAACGAGTCGACTCCGTATCTTCTCCGCCCTTTCTCTTTCGCGATCTCCCCGTACTCGGGCGAAGAGAAGGTCGACCTTGGCGAAGCCGTCGGCGCGTACCCCGACGGAAGGTTTTATCTTCCGAATTCCAAAGCGATTTCGCGCAAATTCCTTTGGTCTCAGCGCGGAACGCTTGATCGACGCGGACGCTTGACGTTCGACTTCCGACTTCCCGGCGCTTCGCGCGCCGAGTTAATACTGGACGCTCCCGTCGACGTCGCGATCGAAGCGGTCGACGGCTTCGTCGCGGAAATACCGACGGAGTCGGAATCCGTCGAACAACCGGTTGCGACGCGCCGATGGCGGGTCTATTTTGGCGGTCGTCCTCGCGGCGTTTTGCGCGCGACGCGCGGCGCCGACTTTTCAAAGGGGGCTCGAAGGATCGGAACTCGTCAGGAAAATTCCTATCGTCTAACGCGCGAAGGGCTTGAATTAAACGCGCGGCTTGAATTTGAACGCTCTGCGGGTCGACCTGAAGAGGTCGTTTTATTTCTCGACAAAAGATTGCGACTTATTTCGGCGGAGTGGGGGGCGGTCAAGGAACTTCGCCTTGAATCGACGTCTTTCGACGATCAAACCAACAAGATCGTCATTAAGACTCCCGGTCAGCTCGAGTCGCTCGACGATTTGAAATTGACGGCGTTTGGACGCGTCGAATTAGGTAAAACAAGCCCTTTGCCCTCGTTGACCTTTGAAGAAGGCGCCGCGTTCTATTGGCGCGAGACGACGACGCGTCTGGCGGTCGTTCGTCCTTTGGTCGCGTCGTCGTCGAGTCTTACGGACGCGTTTCAGTTCCGCGAGGCGTTTCGCGCGCGTCAGGAAGGCGTCGAGGTTCTTTCGTACAAATTGAACAATTCCAAAGGAACCGTCGCGCTGAACGTTTGTTCGCTCGAAAAAGATCCTCCCTTCGACAGCGCCACCGACTGCTTGATCGACGCGAACGACGTTTCCGCGAAAACGACGCTTTTTTATAGTTTTAACGGAATCGAACGCTCCGACGTCGCGATTCCGATAGCTCCTTATTGGTCGATTCGAACGGCGTCGAGTTTATCGGACGACCTCGTTTCGTGGTCTTTTGACGACAAAGAGACTCCGGAGACGGAAACGCGCGTTTTGCGCGTCTCCTTCAAGAAAACTCCCCCCGCCGACCGTCCCGTCAGAATCGATCTGACCGCGAGAATGGTCAAATCGGACGCCGACGCGCCGATCGACGTCGACAAACTTTGTCCCGTCGATTTATCAAAGAATCTTCGAGGCGCTCACGCGCTCGCTCTCCGCGCGGAATCCCCTTATCAGGTAAAATTAACGACGCGTTCCGGTCGACCTTACGAGGAATCGAAAACGGATCCCGACTTTGTTTTTTCGGAACTCGCGCTTCGCGACGCGTTGCCTTCGTCGTTGGGAGGAAGACGGTTTTATTTTGGCGCCCAAACCGTCGACGCGGCGGTTTCTCTGGAAAATCTTCGCGCGACGTACTCGGCGTCGGGAACTTGTCGTTGCGACTTTTACGGAACGGTCGTTCCCGACTCGTATATCGAGAATTGGGACGTTCATTGCGAGCCGTTGGGCGGTTCGAGCGTCGGTCGCGTCGTGTTCTACGTTCCCGGCGCGCTGGAAGGAACCAAAGCGTACAACGCGGTTTGGAAATGGTCGAGTTCGTTGGAGCCCGGTCGGCTTAATACGGCGGCGCGTCTTTCCGCCGAGGACGCGAAAATCTATCACATTCCCGAAAAGACGGCGGCTTATGAAATGCGTCTTCCCTCGTTTTCCAATTTGCCGTTTGATCTCAAGATGACGCGCGAAGACGCGT
>CAMZEO010000046.1 GCA_947305735.1 uncultured Planctomycetales bacterium
TTTGACGCCGCGAGAACGGTCAAAGGCGCGTTTCCGGAGAAAGGCGTTTCTCGCGCGCCGTCCGTCGGCGATTCGATTTGATTTTGCGTTTGAGCGCGCGTCAGCGGTCGCGCTCCTTCGCGCGTTTTTCCGACAATCTCCGAGCTTGACTTATCGGGAGTCAAAGTTGGTTTTGGAACATTGAACAAAGGATCGGCGTCGACGTTCGCTTTCAGGAACGGATCCCGGTACAGCGGCGTTCGTTGGATAATCGGGGCTTCTTTGCCCCAAAAAAGGTCGGAACCGTCGTAATAAAACGGACCGTTAAGGTTGGCGATTTGAAGATCGTTGAAGTACAACGAGTCGAGATTGACGACGCCAAAAACCAAAGGCGCTTCGTTTTCCCTCATGGCGCCAATCGTTTTGATCGAGCCGCAGACGGCGTCGAGTAAAACGCCTGGTCGCGCGGAATATTGTTGAGCGATTGTTCGAAGATTCCAGAGGACCAACGGTTTGGTTTGAGGTCCCGTTCCCTTAATAATCCGCATTGTCCCGTCGACGTTAAAACAACCGGAAAGATTGAGAAACGAGAGAAACTTTAACGCCTGGTTAGGCGCGGCGCTTTGTAAGTCTCTGTCAATTTGAAGTTGATCGACGCGCAACTTTGAAAGATCGAGAATCCAGCCTTTAACGGGATCCGAACGACTCGACACGTTGGCGGAGAGCGTCGTTCGACCGTTGCGCGCGCGAAACCCTTCGACGGCAAACGAGCCTTCGCGATAGACGAACAGCCCTTCGACGTCGCGCAATTCGTAGGGAAAATTCTCGGGATGCGCCGAAGTCGAACCCGGCGTCGGTTTCATTTCAAATTCCAGCGCTATTTGAGGAGAATCAGAGCGATAGGCAACCCTAATTTGTCCGTCGGCTTTTCCGTTGAGGTTCAGTTTTTCGAACTCGTCCCTTTTATCGTACTTGACGAGCGCCGTCCTCAATTCTTCGCCTAAGGGAAAGCTGTTTACGGACGTTGACAGTTGAAAACGCCACGCGTTTTTTTCAAGCGGCGCGTTAACCGGGACTGGCAAAGCCGCGAATAAGTCGAGCGGAGCGGGGGAGGCGAGGGACGCGACTCCGGAAGAATTGACGCCGCTTGGAGCATCTAATCGGCGCGGGACGTCTCCGTTTGACCCGGAGTTCGTTTTTTTGCGAGAAGAAAGAGAATCGGCAACTTCCGCCGTAATATCTTCAATGAGCTTGCCGCTTGCGATCGATCCCGACGCCGCAAAATTCGCGGCGCCGCTTTTTCCCCTCAAATCGTTAAAAATCCACGCGCCGTCGCGCATATAGAGGGATCCCGCGATCGACGAAATCGGCAAAGGAAAATAGTCGTATTGAATTGAAGCGTCGCGGACGTCAAGACGGGTTTCTATTCGGAAAGGCTTTTGCGGAAATGATTCCGGATCGTAGGTCATCTTCAGTTTTGCGTCGAATTCTCCGGACGGATGGAGTTTCGCGAGCGCCGCGCGGCACGATTGCGGAGTCGCCGAGAGAAGTTTGGCGTCAATCGCGCGTTTTTCCGCGACGACGTCGACTCCTCCGCGCGGATTGGTCAGCGCGTCGACGAACCGTCCGTCGATCGTGAGGGGAGCCGTTTCTTCGTCGGATCGCAACGCGATCGTCAGCGCGCCCTGAGAACTTAATGACGCCTTTCCGAAGAGCCGATCGAGTTTATAAGGAAAGTCCCGATAGATAAATTCGACGTTTTTGCCCGAGATTTCTATTTTGACGGGTTTCCAGCCGCCCTCGTTCGCTTTTTTTTCAGCGGCGACTTCTACGTTCGTCGTCGCCGAGAATTGATAATCTTCAAGAAACTTCAAGACGGCGTTCGCTTGTTCGGTTTGAATCGCCTTCTTTTTTTGAGCGTCGGCGAGAAGATTCTTCAATAGAACGTCGTCTAGCGGCAAAGCGTCGAGACGTCCTTGAAATCGAGCGACGTCGGGGGACGTTAACAATCCGCGTTGACTATAAGACGCTTTTACGGTCGTCAGACCGCAACGAGCGGCAAATTTTTCGACGGACGCTCGTCCGTTTTCAGCGACGTACAGCAAATCGATATCGGAAAGCGGATACTTCAAAACGGGCGTCGTCAGCGCGCAGTTGGTCGCGGATCCCTCAATCTTGTATCGGAATTCTTGCGGCGAATTGGGATCGCCGGACAACGCGAAATCGAAGGACGTTTTTCCTTGCAGCGCGTTTAAGACGGAAAGATCGACGGGGGCGTATTCTCCGACTAAATCGTGGAACGCGCTGAGATCGAGTTTGCCGACAACTCCCGACGCCGACCATGCGTTTTCGCGGATTTCTCCCGCTATTGTTAACGATTCGACGCAGGGATTTGAGACGTTCGCTTCAAACGTCCAGGCGAATCCGTCGGGGTTTGCCGCTTCGACGGGCGGGCGTCGAGACGCGTTGGACGGTTGCGTTTCGGAATTTTGCCGTTCTTCGCAATTAATCGAACGGATGCGGACGCGCGAGTCGCGCGCGGTATATTCTGCGGGACGCGTTTGTTTCGCCCGCAATCGCGTTCTTTCAGCCGCCGACTCGGTTCGGGGCGTCGACGTTTCTTCTCCTGGTCGCGGGACGCTCCTCAAGGAGTCGGATTTTGTTTTTTGGGGCGTCAACGTCGCGTTGATTCCCGTGATTTTTTTTGAATCTTTTACGCCTTTTTTCATTATTTCCAACGTCGCGTCGACAATTTCGATCTCGCAGGGCTTTTCGTCGGCGGATTGAGTCGGTTGAAGAAGCTCCAGATCCTCGAGAAGGAGTCCAGGGTCCGCGTTCGCGTAAAAACGCGGACGAAGAATGACGATCTTTCGCGGTTGAAATGAACCGCGCGACAATGAATTCAGATCGATAGGACAGGAAACGTAGATTTCTTCCGCCTCAAAGAGAGGATTGGCGTCGTCCGTCTGATCCGGACGCTTCCAAACCGCGTCGTTCATTCTCACGCCTCGCGTCGCGTCGAGTCGGACGGATCCGAAGGATGTTTCAAGGTAGGGAAATCTTTCCTGGAATATAGAATTAACCGTTTCTTGAAGCCGATCCGCCCCATGCTTGTAAACGATGGCGCAAACGACGAACAAAGCGAGAAAAAACAAAAAGAGAAGCCATCGCGCCGCGTTTCTTAATACCCTCAGCTGCGAATCTTTCTTTCTTTTTGTCGTCTGGCGACGGTCTGAGCGTGAACTCATGTTATTGCGCGGTCTGTCAATAAACAAACGTTTTTATTGTTATATTAGTTACAATCGCACCCTAAAGCCTGTTTAAACTATCTTTTTTTACGCGTTCAGTCAAGAGATCTTGCATTTTTGCGTAGTATTTATGTCTTGGGGCGCCGTCGACTTCGCGTTTGCCGCCGTTACTGTTTCGCGCGCGACGTTTACCAATTTTCAGCCTTTTTTTGAACGAAAAGCTCGTCGTTTTTGGAAAATTTTTTGATTGGCGGATAAAATGCAAGATACGGGGTTGTTAGGCGCCTCGACGCTTTGCAAGCGAACAAATGTGTTTTATTTTGAAGCAGATAGTTCGTTTTTAGACGTCGGGCCCGTTTCGACGCGTTTTCGGCGTTGTTCCTCCTTCCGTTCCTGTTTAAAGGTCGAACAACTCAAAGTAAGTCGGGATTTGACGTCGCTATTCCGCCGTCGACAAAAGCATAGGCGGGCGTTTTTACGGAGCGCGCGGAAAAAGTGAAACGCGCTTGGAACTTATCACCTTGACACGCATCCAAAAAGCCGACAGGAGCGGAAGTGAACGACGAAGAATTGATTGACAAAACGCTAGCCGGCGACTCCTCAGCGTTCGGCGTTTTAGCGCGTAAGTATCAAGATCGCGTTTACAATTTGGCGCTCCCGATCGTAGGGAACGTCGACGACGCGATGGACGTCACGCAGGAAACTTTCCTGCAGGCGCTGTCGCACCTCGATAGTTTTCGACGATCGAGTCGATTTTATACTTGGCTTTACCGGATCGCGTACAACTGCGCCGTCGGTTCTTTGCGACGTCGGCGACGAACGGTATCCGTCGATTACGTGATCGACGAGTACGGCGAAACGTTTGAGTCGAACGTTGAAGCCCCCGATGCGCGAGCGTCTTTGTCGGACGACGCCAAACTGTTGAAAGTCGCTCTCGACAAGTTGCCGCTGGAATATCGAACGCCGCTTATCCTTCGCGAGATCGAAGGCGCTAATTACGAGCAGATAGCGGAAACGTTAAATATTCCGGTCGGCACGGTTCGCAGCAGGTTGCACAGGGCGCGCGCTTCTTTGCGCGAAGCTCTCGAACGAGCCGGAGCGCAACCGTAAGATATAAAATCGACGAATACGACGAGCGGCGCGCGAGCGTCGCGGAGAATTATGGGCGCCGTTTTGAAGGGGCGCTCGCGTCGAGGACGTCGAATGGAAAACAATAACACAAATTGGGAAGAGTTGGTCGATCTGTACGTCGACGAAGAGTGTTCTTCGGAAGAGCGGCTTGCCGTCGAGGCGGAGCTCGAACGCGACGATTCTTTGCGATCGTCCGTAGAATCGGCTCTAAGAATTCGCAAAGGGCTCGCGGAATTGCGGGTTGACGCGCCAAAAGAACTGGACGGGCGTTTACGGCGCGCTCTAACTTCCGCGACGCGTGGGATTTCCGCGCGCAGGCGCGCGTCGAGCGTCGCGAGAGCGCTCCGGAGTCCGGGCGTCGCGTTAAGTTCCGCCGCGTTGATCGCGGTTGCCGTCGGGGCGGTAGCGTCGCGCCGAGGGTCTACGGAAATCGCGCCGTTGGTTCCCGGTTCGCGTCAGATCGTCGAGGAAAGGTCGTTTGAAGGCTCGGCTCCGAGCGACGCGTCGGTTAATTTCGTCCGAATTCCCTTGTCGGAGGGGACGGCTTCCGCGTCGGTTTTAAAGCGCGATTCCCAAGACGCTTTTTGGATGGTCGCGACGGTGAGCGAGGATCAACTTGAAAAACAGACGATCGGTTTCCAGCGCGTTTGCGACAAGCACAACGTTAGTTTTACGAAAAGCGGGAACGACCGCGAGTACCTCTTGCGAGAGGCGCGAACGCAGACCTGGAATCAGATCGTCGGGGAGCTGACCGACGTCGGCGAAATCGTCGAGTCGGACGCGCTCAGAAGTTGGCGCGAGCACGAAGACAAGGAAGCGCGAGACGTTCGCGTCGTTTTTAAGACGGTCGAGCGGGGCGCGAAGGCGGGATCGGGAGAGTCCGCCGAAGAGTGAGCGGGCGCGGCGAGCGTCGCGTTTCGCTCCTTCTTCGGCGACTTTGCGAAGCGCGGCGTTTGACGACCTTGACATTTTGTCGACAAACGCGTTGGAATCGTTAAAATCGTTAATGCGCGTTTTTTGAACGCGTTCCTTTTTTCGGTGATTTTTAAGAAAACTAATAAATTTAATAGGAAAACGCTTGATAAAAAAGTCGAGTATGTGTATCTTATTAAATTATGATATTGTTTTCCGGCTTCGCGCGGCGCTTTTCGCGCTCGTATTTGTCGGCATTATGGCGAATATAGCTATAATAAGGTAATTTGTTATAAGGGCAAAGGTCATTCGCTACGCGAGAATCGTTCGCAAACGCAGGCGTTGATCGCGTCGCTCTATTCTGTAAAGGAACTCGAGACATGAAAAAGACGTTCAAAACTGGTTTTACCCTGGTTGAACTGCTGGTCGTCATCTCCATCATCGGCATGCTTGCCGGTCTGCTCCTTCCCGCCGTCCAGGGCGCGCGCGAAATGGGACGTCGCACCACGTGCATTAATAACCAAAAGAATATCGCCCTCGCGTTTGCCGAATTTCAGCAATCCAAGGGAAAGTATCCGCAATTTCGCACTGCCGGAACCGGTGTATTTACATCTCAAAATGAGTCTGCTTCTGTCTATAACCGAGCTTTTACGTTTACTCCCGGCGACGATTCTTCTTTTCAGGGTACTAACTATTTTGCTCTAGGATGGATTCCTCAGTTGTTTCCTTACATGGAGCAGGGTCAGCTTTATGACGAAGTTCAAGCGGGCTCTCGTTATGACGTCAGTATTCCCTCGTTTCAGTGTCCTAGTTCGGGCGCCGATGATGTGAATGCCAACAACTATGTTGCTAACTGCGGCGATGTTGACGGTATGTACGGAAGTATTAATTTTACAGGGAAAGCCTATGATAAGGCGACCGGCGTTCTTACCGACAGTTTTGGCGGCGGCGCCAGGGTGTCCATTGACGACATTAAGGACGGAACGACGAACACTCTTTTGATTTCTGAGAATCTTCAAGCTGGGAATATTTGGGCTACGCAGGAGTTTTTGGTGGGTTTCTGCTGGGATGGTGGCGCTATGGGAGATTTTCCTTCCGTGGGCGATGCTTCGAAAATTTACCCCACGACGTCAGATGCAGTGTCTAATCCGATGAAACCGAACGCAGGTCGCGATAGCCTTGACGCCGCCGAGTCTATGAAGCACAATCCTTATTCAAACAGAAGTGTTCAAGGTTTATCCGTTGCCGGTAATGGTATGTACGCTTGGGCTCGCGCTTCTTCTTCGCATCCGGGTCTTGTTGTGGCCGCTATGGTTGACGGTAGCGTTCGAACTGTCAGCGAGCAAGTTAATTACTGGGTGTATATTCGTGCTTTGGCATCCAACGATAAGGGGACTGGCGTTGATGGATTAAAGAGCGGCGTACTTGATGTTTCGAAGCTCAATCCGTGATGAAGGACGTAGTTGTTGCGGTTTGGGTATAGATCTGGTCTTTGCCCTTGAAAGCCAAATCGGGGTTCGGAGGAACTTCGGTTTGGCTTTTGGCATTTTGTTCGTCATAATCGAATACAAGGCGCCATGTCGTTTCCGAAAATTTGGAAAGGACGGGGCGCCTTGTTTTACGCGGAATCTACCCGAGATTGACGACTACCGCAACGACGACTTATAATTACTTATGCCAGAAACCGTTTGGTTGGAAGAGCGGAACGACGGCTTGTTCCCAGAGTCCCGTATCTCTAACCCAGTCGAGGCAGTTGTACCGATATCGAAGTTGTTGCGCGAGCGCGTAGCTTTTTTGCAGGCGCGTTCGTTCAATACCGATTTCTTCCGGAGTCGACGGAGCTTTTGCCGCCGCGATGACTTTTTGTATCTCGGCGGCGGGCATGAGTTGTTTGGAAAGCCGCTCTTTCAACTCGCGCCAGTTATCCCGAAAGAGTTTTAAACGGCGTTCCAGTTCGTCGGGTCCGACATATTTCTTGGCGCATTCGCGTTTGACTGTTTCGTAAAGCCCGGAAGTTCCGAAGTTTTCTTCCAACTCTTTTTCAATAGTTTCCCACGTTCGGTAGTTTTGGGGAATCGCCGCAATTGCGGAGTCGAACGTCGATTCGTTCCATGTCGATAGAATTCGTTCGTAAAGAGCGGAAGTCGAAACGGTTCCGACGCCGACTTTGAACCCGTGCGAAGGCGTTTCGCCGTTGTATTTGTGATGTTGATTATCCCAGAGATGGCTGAATTGATGCTCCGCTCCGGAGGCCGTGCGCGACGTTTTCGCTTTTTGCATCGCTAAACCGCTCATGATAAGACCTTCCGTCAGGAAGGTCAACGCCTTTCGATCGCCTGACGCGATTCCTTCCGGATTGGCGACCCAATCCCGCAGAGAATCCTGCACGAGCGACCAGGCGATTGTGTCGATCGGTTCCGTGCCGATAAGATCCGCCAGGATCCAATCGGCGCCCGCCGGTATTTTCGCGATGAGATCGGCAAACCCTGCGGCGTTCATTTTAATCGGCGCTTTGCGCACGACGTCCATGTCGATGAGGATTCCTCTAGGCGCGGGGCAGGAAAACGTCTGTTTGCACTCATTGTATTCAATCGAAGCTCCGAACGAGGCGTATCCGTCCATGGAGGCGGCGGTTCCTACGACCATATAGGAGCGTTCGACTAGCGACGACGCGTACTTGCAAAGGTCGTTAACAGTTCCGGAACCAACGGCTACCGGAATAGCGTCCGTCGCGGTTAAGCGAGATTTAAGCATGTCGACGAGGCGCATTTCCGCGTGCATGCCAGGTTCGTTGTATACGTAAGGTTCGTCCGTCGAGATCCCGGCGGCGTTTAGCTCTTTTGCAACTCGCTTTCCGACCAGTTCAAACGTCGTCGCGTCGGCGACGACGATCGCGCGTTGATTGGGGAAAAGTCGTCCGAAAAACGTTCCAACTTGTCCAAGGGTTTGTTCGCCGACGACAACCGCGCGAGTGTCGTCGCAAAACCGCAACGCCTTTTCAACGCGCGCCGCAGTAGCCTGATAAAATTCTGAAGAGTTCATTTCGTTGTCCTTGTCTGATTGTCTGTTTCAGGTAATTAAACGAACAAAGAGCCGACGCCTGTCGACTTGAGATCGTCGACGAGTCGCGGCTCTAAGAGTTGGACGTTTCCAACGTTCAGTTATTATAACGTACGCGACGACGACCGCAAACGCTGCGGGTCGTTTTTAATTCGCTTTTGTCGGTCACTCCGCCGGATTTTTAATCGATTTTGAAAAACGAATTTTCGGGAAGACTTCCTGGAATCGAAGGTTGCGGAACCGGGTTCTGAGCGTAAGGCGCGGCATATTGCGGAACCGTTCCGTTAGGAACCGCCGCGACGTACGCGGGAGCGTTTGTCGTCGAGACTCGAGCAACAGAATCGCTTCCGGAACCCGACGTTGCGAAGGCGAATCCGTCTTCTTTCGGCACGTTTGCCGACGGCACCCCCCCAAAAGGCGCGTTCGACGTTTCGACGCTTCCTCGCGTCTCGCCTGGAATTGGCTGATAGGGCGCTTGGAACTGATCCATTCCCGGAAATTGGGGCGCGTAGTCGGCGAATTGACCGCTGTTCGCATATCCTTGACCGTTCGGGTCGTTCGGCGCGACCGAGTAGTTTGGCGTCGCGTATTGTCGATCCTGAGCGTAGGGTTCCATCCTCGTCGAAGCCGTTTGCAGAGAATCGGGGAACGCCGTCGCGACATTACTGTTGTTAGCAACAACCGGCGAACCCGACGTTTCCGCTGTTTGATCTGCGGAAACGACCGATCCTGCGGGAGCTAACGACGGATAGGCGACCGCCGAAAGCTCTGAAACCGATTCTGTCGTTGGAACAATCGCCGCAGCGGAATTTCCGTTTTCCGTCGTTGGAACAATCGCCGCGACGGAGTCGCTGCTTTCCGTCGTCGGGACGAAGGAATCGTTATTCGACGTCTGGTTGACGCCGTTTGCAAACGCTGCGCTTGACGTCGCCGCCCCCGCGTTTTCTGTGGCGGGCGCGCAAACGAGAGACGTTTCAAACGGAATAGTCGCGTTTGACGAAAACGCCGTCGACTGGGCGTAGGAGTCTACGTTTCCCATTCCAAAGTTTCCGACGAATGGAACGGACTCGGACGGCGCCACGCTTTGAAAACCGTAAGATTGGACTGTAGTTTGAGCCGCCGTCAACGACGCCGACTGGTTTCCAAGTGCTTTGTTTTTATGCGGAAAACTCGGTATTTGTCGACCGAGTCTCGCCGCTATTTGAATCGTTTGTTTTTCAGACTGGAACGCTTGTTCCAATTCGCCGCTTTCATAGTACTTGTCCGTCAAAAGGGCGTTGGCCTCAAGTTCTCCGACCGAAGCGGTCAACGGTTGCAACGCGTTTGTTCGATTGGAACTTTCCAGCAACGTAAGACCGTAATAACGCTGAGCTTCCGGATAATCTGGATTTCTGTTGAGCAGCGTGACAAATCCTTGGTCCGCTTCCTTATAATCGCCCGCTTCGTAGCTGACTTTCGCGTAGGAAAATAAATAGTCGTTGTTTTGTGGCGCGAATTGACACGCCGTCTTATATTCGCTTTCCGCGTCGGGAAGAAACATCTTTTTGCGCGCCACGCAACCGAGCCGATAGTGAATCGTCGCCAACACGTCGGCGGGAGCCGTTTGACTTTCCGGCGTCGCCAGGTATTTTTTATATAATCGTTCCGAGTCGTGGTAGCGTTTCTGCTCATAGAAGGCGTTGGCCTGAAATAAGAGCTTTTCGGGCGACTCAGGCGCGCGACGACCGCGTCCGTATTGCGGCGAAGCATTCTTCGGCTCGCTAGGGGGAGCGTTTGGATTTGGAAGATTGGAGACGTCCCGACTCAAACCGTCGGGCCCCACGTAATCCGACGAGCCGGAAAGATTGAACGAAGAGCAACCGATCATAGCCGACGTTCCGACCAGGATCGTCGCCAAAAGCGCGGTATGTAAAACGGTTGATTTCATTAGCGTTACTCCTCGATCGGCTGTTTGCGCAACTATCTCCTTTGGTAAGCGGACGGCACGTTGAACGACGCCGCGTATTGACTTTATCGTCCTTGTCGACTCTTGTGATAATTAGAAAAATTTAAAAGCGGCAATTTTTAGCGATTTTATTAAAAAACGGGTTTGTAATCAATTTGATATAAAGCGATGTGAAACATCAAACCCAGAGTCGCTTTTCTATAATGCTTCAAAAGAACCCGTCGTCTTCGGAGAACGACGGGGAAACAATTCAAGACCGGATTTTAGCGTAAAGAGCGTTAATTACGCGTCGTTTCTCTTGACGTCGCGAAAGTCTTTAAATTCGGAAAGGTCGAAGTCGTCAAGATTGACGTCCTCTTTTTTTACAGAATCCAAACGTTTCTTTTGCTTCTTGACGTCGGGCTTGCCGCCAGTAGGAGCGGCGCTGAATTTTTTAGGACGTTTTGCGAACGCGCTTCCGCATATAGTTCGGAGTTCTTCTTCAACTTCCGCGTCCAATGCGTCGACGTCAATTTTGGAGTCGATAGTTTCGGGAAGACGCTCTTCCATAGCGCCGTCTTCGATTTGAAAATTGGGATCGTCGTAATCGGTCGCGTTGAACGCCGCGAATTTTTTTTCGAGTTCCGATCCCAAAGGCGAGAGCTCGATCGTCGCAAGAGGCGAGTATCGGGGTCCCCGTCGTTCAAGTTCGCTCGAATATAAGACGACCGAATCGACGGACGAGCATCCGAAAAACATATCGGAACGTTCCTCAATCATTTTTGAAAGCCCCGCGAAAGAACCGTCGTCGATTCGATCCCGTCGTCGAGTTCGACCGACGGTCATATGCGGACTGAATTCTCTTCCTTCCCTTGGAAATCCTAACGGTTCAAGTTCCTCCTCAATTCGTTCGGCAAGCGCCTTAAGCTCGTTGACTCCGTCGCTGACGCCAAGCCAAATCGTTCGCGGATTCGAGAGGTCGGGAAACACCCCCAATCCTTCAAAAACAAGATCGAATTGTTCCGATTTTGCGCAAGCCTTTTCAACCGCGCGTATCAGACGGTGAAGTTCAGTCGTCGGGACGTTGGAGCCTAAAAATTTCAGGGTGACGTGAAAATTATCGTCGTCCGTCCACTTGATATCGGGAAAATCTCTTTTTAACGGACGAAGCGCCTGTTGCGCGCTCATCCTAACCGCCGAAGAAATTTCCACCGCGATGAACGCGCGCGTCGTCGATTTCATGCAAAGCTCCCTTTCAGTCTGGAACGATTTTCTCAAAGCGTTTGGGAAAAAACAACGCCTTCACTTGCTCAACTGTATATTGTTTCGATGCACAAACTCCTCGTATGGAGAAGCCTCGGAACCCAACGCTTGCGAGAGTTGCGAAGAAGAGCGACCGCAAATGGCGACGCCGTCTTTGTAAGAGTAATTGCTCAGACCGCGCGCGATTTCCCGGTTTTGTCGATCGACGATTGAAACGACGTCTCCCTTTTTAAAATCGCCTATGCAACGGACGACTCCGATGGGGAGCAGACTCTTTCCTCCCTCTTCGAGCGCCTTGACCGCGCCGTCGTCGATTACGAGGACCCCGGCGGGCGTTTGGGCAAATCGAAACCATCGTTTCCGCGCCGGCAATTGCCTTTGCGGGAAGAAGAAAGTTCCGCAATCCGCTCCGTCGAAAATTTTGGTTAGCGCGCGGGGGTCGTCTCCATTAGCGATGATCATGCTGCCTCCGGAACTTGTGATCATGCGAGCAGCCTTGAGCTTGCTTGACATTCCGCCCTTGCTTCGGCTTGATTTTTTTTCAACCGCCAGCCGCATCAAGTCGGAGGACCAACATTTCACTTCGCGGATTAGTTTTGATTCCGGCAACATCGGATCGCCGGTATACAAACCGTCGACGTCGGTGAGAAGGACGAGAAGAGGAGCCTCGAAAAGATTGGCGACGATCGAAGCGAGGCGATCGTTGTCGCCAAAAGACAAGCTGAGTTCCGCCGAACTTACCGTGTCGTTCTCGTTGACGATTGGAATCGCGCCTATGTTGAGAAGATGAAAGAACGTGTTGCGAATATTCAGGTATCGCTCCCTTTGAGCCAAATCATGCGCCGTCAGCAGAACCTGAGCCGCGACGACGCCTTTGGCGTCGAATTCCTGCTCGTAACATTGAATTAGAGTTCCCTGTCCGATGGCTGCCACCGCCTGTAATTCTGTGTTGAGCCTGGGACGCGATTTCAGACCAAGTCTTCCCATGCCCGCGCCGACCGCTCCCGAACTAACCAGCGTTACGTCGACGCCGCGATTGCGAATTTCACAAATTTCTCCGACAAGTTCATGAACGCGGCTCCTATTTAAAAAACCGTCCCGCGACGTCAAAACGTTGGTTCCAACTTTGACAACAAGGCGTTTTGTCGAACGAATGATCTGATTTCTATCCATCTTTAAACGATTGATTGGCTCGAGTGACAGTTCGGAATACGCGAACCTCCATTTTGCAGACAAAATGTTTTTTTGTCAATATCTCCCCCGCGTTTTGATCCCGACGACTTCTTCGTGAACCGCAATAGAGAAGCTCCTTTAACGCTTTGTCAGTCATCGTCGCTAAACGGGGGCAATCCTTTCGATTTCCAGACGACTTTATCCGACTCAAAAGCCGCTTTACCGATTTCCTGAAATTAAAAAATACAGACAGACCAATACATTTTAATTGTAATCAGTCTCTTTTCTATTTGGAAATTTTGGATAAAATAACGAGGGCGTTTTGCGGACGTCGCGAGACGCCGTTCGCGGTCGTCCCCTGCGTCCGTTTCGTCGTTTTCAAACGGGTTGACCTTTTGGCGCTTGTTTTGCCCATTACCGCAAAGAGGAATCGAATATGTTGATTTGGCCGGCGATCGATATTCGCGGCGGACAGTGCGTCCGCTTGCGACAGGGCGATTATGGACGCGAAACCGTGTACGGTTCTTCTCCCGTTTCGATGGCTGAACGTTGGAGCCGATCGGGAGCCAAACGGTTGCATCTCGTCGATCTTGACGGGGCTAAAGAGGGTGCGACCTCGAATTTTGAGGCGGTTCGCGAAGTGGTTGAAGCGATGAAGCCGTTGGGCGTCGAATGCGAACTTGGAGGGGGCGTTCGTTCGGAAGAGACGATCGTAAGATTACTTGATATCGGGTTGACGCGGCTGGTTGTCGGGACTCTCGCGCTAAAAGATCCGGACTGGTTCGAGAGAATGTGCGCAAAGTTTCCGAACAAACTCGTCCTCGGAATTGACGCGCGCGACGGCTTGGTTGCCACCGACGGTTGGCTTGAGGCGAGCGAAACGCCCGCCGTCGTTCTGGCGAAACGTTTTGACGGGCTTCCTATCGCCGCTTTAGTGTACACGGATATTTCAACCGACGGCATGATGCGCGGGCCAAACGTCGAAGAAATCGTAGCTATGGCGAGGTCGACGACAATTCCACTCGTGGCTTCCGGGGGCGTGACTAGCCTCGACGATGTTAAGAACCTTGCCGAAGCCGGCATTCCGGCATGCATAATCGGTCGAGCCCTGTACGAGGGCGCGATCCTTTTGGAAGACGCTTTAAAATACGAACAATCGGCGTCGTAAGACCTCCGTTTTTTTCCGCGTTGAGACAGTAAATAACACAAAGAATAACGCATCGTCCAGGCATAGACATGAAGCGTCGAGAAGATTCGGAACGTATCGTCATAACGGGGATCGGTTTAGCGGCTCCCAACGGATCGAATTTGGAGGAGTATCGCCGCGCTCTGCTTTCTAAGCGGAGCGGCGTCGTTCCCTACGAAATACGTTATTTTGGCAAGACGTTTGCCGGAGTGTGCCATTGCGACGTCTTGAAGTATCAGAGTCGGCGCGACGCGCGTCGCGGAACCCGCGCCGGCGGTCTGTCGATCTATTGCGTCGGCGAAGCAATCGCCGATTCGGGCGTTGACTGGGAGCGTTTTCCCAAAGATTGCGTCGGCGTTTATATTGGCGTCACCGAGCACGGAAACGTCGAGACGGAAAACGAAATATACGAGATTAAACAGTACGACTACGATTGTTCTTACTGGTCTCATCACCATAATCCTCGCACCGTCGCCAACAATCCGGCGGGCGAGGTAACGCTTCGATTCGGCATAACCGGTCCTCACTACTGTTTAGGAGCCGCTTGCGCCGCCGGGAACGCGGGACTGATTCAGGGCGTTCAACAGTTGCGTTTGGGCGAGGTCGATTTGGCGCTTGCGGGCGGCGTTTCCGAGAGTATTCGCACGTTCGGGATCTTTGCGGCTTTCAACGCGCAAAACGCGCTTGCGCGCCATGAAGACGCCGCTAAGGCGTCGCGTCCGTTTGATAAAGCCCGCAACGGAATCGTCGTGGCGGAAGGGGGGTGCGTCTGTACGCTCGAGAGACTTTCCGACGCGAAAAAGCGCGGAGCTAAAATTTACGGCGAAATTGTCGGGTACGGCATGAACAGCGACGCCTCCGATTTTGTGCTCCCAAACGCCGAACGTCAGGCGCAATGTATGCGAAAAGCCTTGCGATCCGCCGAGCTCTCGCCTGAAGAAATTGATATCGTTAATACGCACGCCACAGCGACCGTCGCCGGCGACGCGTTGGAAATAGAGGCGTTGCGTTCAGTTTTTGGCGACTCCAAAAAGACCTATGTGAATAATACGAAGAGTTTCATCGGACACGCGATGGGCGCGGCCGGAGTTCTTGAACTTGCCGGAAATCTCCCTTCTTTTGACGACGGCGTCGTTCACCCGACGATTAATGTCGACGAACTTGATCCCGAATGCGAGATAGACAATCTTGTTCTTAACGAGCCGAAGGAAGTTGGAAATGTCCGGACAATTCTTAACAACTCGTTTGGAATGGTCGGAATAAACGCCGTTACGATCGTCGCGAAGTACGAGGAGTAAAGTTCTCGCTTTCAGAATTCGATAATTTTTGAAAACGTTTTACCAATGCGTTTTGAACGAAACGTTGTCGTTTGTCAATTATATTTTACTAACATTTACACCGCTTAACGGCGTCGGCTCCGGAAGGAGCGACGTTGCGAGGAGTTTTGGAATGACTTCGGCTGAACTCAGAGAATCAATCATCGGCATTCTTTCGGAAATCGCTCCCGACGAAGATTACGAAGGTTTAAAGGACGACGTGTCTTTCCGCGATCAGCTTGGAATGGACAGTATGGATATGCTTGACGTCGTGCTCGGACTTCGCCGTCGTTATCGGCTTCCGATTCCGGAATCCGATTATCCTCATCTTGATTCGATGAATTCGACAATCGAGTACTTGCTCCCCTTGCTGAACAAAGAGTAAAGGTTACGTTTTTTAACGCGTCTTTACCGCGATTTTGGTAGGAATGTCTATGAATTTGTCATATCGCGACAACGTTTCGTCTCGCGATTTCGTCTTCGGATCGCGCGCCTGGCTGGACCTTATTTGCCGTCCAAGGGACGGCTTTTGACGGACGGCGTCGTTTTTACGACCACTGTCGGCTCGCAGGGTGAACGCGTCGACCCTGATTGTCGGGATTCTGCGCGAAAGACTTGAATATAATGACAATTTCATAAACGGGAAGGTATTTTTGAATGGACGTTACAAATCAAGACAAAAACGACTCCTGCCGTAGAATCGTTATTTTTGACACAACCCTCCGCGACGGAGAGCAATCGCCAGGCGCGAGCATGAATCTTCAGGAAAAGTTGCAAGTCGCCGAAGCTCTCGTTGATTTGGGCGTCGACGTTATCGAGGCGGGTTTTCCGATCGCGTCGCCTGGTGATTTTGAGTCTGTTCGCGAGATATCGCGAATCGTCAAAGGCTCGCGCGTTTGCGGGTTGGCGCGTTGCGTCAACGCTGATATCGATCGAGCCTGGGAATCGTTAAAAGAAGCGGAGAATCCGCGTATTCACGTCTTTTTGGCGACCAGCGCGATTCATCGCGAATTCAAATTGCGTATGACGCAAGAAGAAATAATCGCGCGCGCCGTCGCGGGGGTGGAACGAGCAAAAGGCTACTGTTCGGACGTTGAGTTTTCTCCCGAAGACGCGTGCCGCACCGAAATTGATTTTCTTTGCAAGGTGGTGGAGGCGACAATCGCGGCGGGCGCGACGACCGTTAATATTCCGGATACCGTTGGATATACGACTCCTCCTGAGATGACCGCGCGGATTCGCGCGTTGATAGAACGCGTTCCCAACATTGACCAAGCCGTAATTAGTATCCATTGTCATAACGACTTGGGCATGGCCGTCGCTAATTCGTTGGCGGCAGTTTCCGCCGGAGCCGGACAGATCGAATGCGCGATCAACGGTTTAGGCGAACGCGCGGGTAATTGCTCGCTCGAAGAAGTCGTTATGGCGATGAGAACGCGTCGCGATCTTTTTAAAGTAGACTCCGGCGTCGTGTCGCAGAAACTTGTGCCCACGAGTCGAATTGTCTCCAAAGTCACCGGATTGAAAGTCCCGCGCAACAAGGCGATCGTCGGTCAAAACGCCTTTGCTCATGAATCCGGCGTTCACCAGGACGGAGTCTTAAAGGAACGCGCTACTTACGAGATCATGAGCGCCGAGAGCGTCGGTTTCGCTAAAAACGATCTTGTCTTGGGCAAACATAGCGGTCGCGCGGCTTTGACCGATCGCGTCAAGTCGTTGGGCTTTGAATTGACAAAAGAGCAATTGGACTCGGTTTTCGACTCGTTCAAGCGTCTTGCCGACTTGAAGAAAGAAGTTTACGACGCGGATATCGTCGAAATTGTCGATCAGACGACGAATAAACGCGGGAGTAGCGTCGCCTCCGATTGGGAATACGTCTCGTATCGCTTAACAAGCGGCGTGGACGACGAACCGTCGGTAAAAATCGTTTTGTCGCGCGAGAACGTTGAGAAAACTGTCGAATCCAGAGGCGGCGACGGACCTATTCACGTCATGTTTAACGCGATTCAACAAGTCGTTGATTTTCCTCTCGTGTTGAAGGAGTTTAAAATCGAGGCCGTGTCCGGCGGTTCCGACGCCCAAGGCAGCGCTTCGGCGCTTTTGGAAGAGCCTGGTTCGTCGCGCGCGTATCGCGGACGCGCCGCGTCGACCGACGTTTTTGAGGCCGCGTTGAAGGCGCTAATCGACGCGATCAACCGGGTCCAACGCGCTCATACGAACGCATGACAGCGACTGTTTGCGTCGTCGACTATTTTTTGGCGAGTCGGCGGCGCTTTTTAATTGTTGATTACGCTTTTTCTTGAAAAGAACATTTTTGTTGTTTCTCAGCTCCGATTTTGTCGATTAGAGAGAGAATAGTACGCGTAGACCGAGCGTCTGTTGTGATTTGGCAAAGTTGCCCTTGTGGATATGAGGGGATCGCGATATAGCGCTTCGTGTGATAATTGGCGTTGGAGAGATATTCCGTGCTTGCTAAACAATCGTCGCAACTCTTTTTTGGTCCGTCCAATTTGGTCGATCTTGTGCGTTATCGCGCCGCAATTCAGCCGGACGACCTTGCGTTCGTTTATTTGACCGACGGCGTTAGTTCGGAAATAACCTTGACGTACAGCGAGTTGGATCGACGATGTCGGGCGTTGGCTTCTTGGCTTCAGCGGAACGATATGCGTGGAAAGCGCGCGCTTTTACTGTATCCTCCGGGGCTTGATTTTATCGTCGCGTTCTACGGTTGCCTCTACGCGGGAGTTACGGCGGTTCCCGTTTATCCTCCCCGACGCAATCGTTCCATGCTTCGTATTCAAGCGATTGCGGACAACGCCGAGGCAAGCATGGCGTTGACGACGCAGGTCGTTCTCGAGAACGTCGCGAAGATTGTCGACGACACTCCAAATTTGAAGAAACTCCCTTGGAAAGCGACCGACAGACTCGCGGAAGGTCTTGAGGACTATTGGGAAGAAGTTCAAATTGATTCGGATGATTTCGCATTTTTTCAATACACGTCCGGATCGACCGGAATGCCGAAGGGAGTAATGCTTTCTCACAAGAACATGTTGCATAACGCAATGTTGATTGAGAAGGGATTTGAGCATACGCGGTCAAGCAAGGGGGTTTTCTGGCTTCCGAGTTATCACGATATGGGGCTTATCGGCGGAGTAATCGAGCCCGTTTTTTGCGGTTGCCCCAACGTGATGATGTCTCCGATGTCTTTTCTGCTGAAACCTTATCGTTGGCTTGCCGCCGTGTCGAAGTACAAAGCCACTACCAGCGGAGGACCTAATTTTGCCTATGATCTGTGCGTCAAAATGGTTCGACCCGAGCTGGTTGAGACGCTCGACCTGAGCAGTTGGCGCGTGGCTTTTAACGGAGCGGAACCCGTTCAGGCGGAGACCCTTGAAAAATTTGCGAGGAAGTTTGAACCCTGCGGTTTTAAGTACGAGTCGTTCTACCCTTGCTTTGGTTTGGCGGAAGGCACTCTTATCGTATCCGGAGGTCTTCGCGACAAGGCGCCCGTCGTTCGAAGTTTCGATCCAGATATGCTTTCCGTCGGCAAGGCGGTCGAGGCCGTCGCCGGGACGGAACGGTCTCGTTCTCTCGTTTCCAGCGGTCGCGCAATTATTGGACAGCGCGTGGTCATTGTCGATCCTGAGACTTATAAGGAATGTTCCGACGGACAGGTCGGCGAGATTTGGACCAAGAGCGACAGCGTCGCGCGCGGGTACTGGAAAAACGAGCCTGAGACCGAGCGTTGTTTCCGCGCTCGAATTGCCGACACGGACGAGGGACCTTTCCTGCGAACCGGCGAC